>NZ_JAFCLX010000028.1:0-97094 GCF_018130205.1 Bradyrhizobium sp. AUGA SZCCT0222 | reverse complement strand
GACCTACCAATAGAACGGCCAGTCACATTTGAGTTGTTGATCAATCTGAAATCCGCCAAAGCGCTCGGCTTGAATATGCCGCCAACATTATTCGCCCGTGCCGACGAGGTGATCGAGTGATGTCGCTTATTGGCACTTTTCGGACATGGCCAATCTGGCGGGCGATGGCCGCTTCTGGCGCAAAGCGGACCTTGGTACACAGATGATCGTCCCACGACCGATACATCACTATGGAACCAAGCTTGGGAAGGGCGCCTACGCGCGTTTTCCCATCGGCACCACGTTTCCATCGCTCCGCGGCAACAAGGACACGACTGCCGCCCTTGCGAGGTCTTCCAAGGCGGTCGCAATGTATTTCGCATAGTGTCGCTCAATCATTTTGACTGAGGTGTTGTGCAGTTTGGCTACGTGTTGGATGGGCAAGCCCTTTCGGAGACCTCGGACTATGCTTGAGTGCCGCAAAGCATAGGGAATGACCTTCGGCATACCGGCGCGCTCGCGAATGGCCTTCCAAGGACGTGCAAGTTCGGCTCTTTTCCACGGACCGCGTTCAGACTTCCTCCAGGCGATACCCCCCGGCTCCTGTTCATGGAGCCATCGCTCGAAAAGAGGTGCATCGTTTGGCCGCCCGGCAATTGTGGGTAAAAGCACCGCAACTACATCGTCACCCACCGGGACCGGGACTGAGCCGCTATTACCCCCGCGCCCCTTGTAAGAACCCGGCATCATCAGACGTCGTGCGGAAACCTGTACGTCGCCCACGCGCATTCGCCTGACTTGGGCATACCGCGCGCCGGTCGCGGCCAGACATACGACGATCCGATACAGATCGCCATCAAACCCTTGCTCCTGATCGACTTCACACGCAGCTTGAAGTACGGCGCCAACCTCCTCATCTGTGAGAATCTGGTTATCCCGAGCTACCGACCCATCATCATCATCATCGATCCGCTCGGCTTTGAAGCCAGCCTTCACAATGGCGAGGAACGTCGGGTTTAGTTTCTTCCGATCTGCCGACAGCCGCGGCCACGCGGCGTTTAATGCGGCCTTGAGGTCATTCACGAACCGCTGCTTGGTCGTGACCTTTAAGTCCTCCGGCAAACCCTCACGCCACGTTATCAAGTCATCCTCTTTCAGGACATGCAGATGTACCGATGCGAGAACGGCAGCTTCAGCAGCTTCCTGGTTGCCGCGCTTTTCTTGACCAAGAACGTAGCGCCGGAGTTTGGTGCCGGCGTCGGATTGGACGTCGCGACCTGTTCGGCGCCTTTCTCGAGCGTCGCGTTCCTTGACGTAGGATTCAATGGCCGATCGTACGGTAGGAGGCGGGCCCGCGGCCTGCGACGCGGCTTCTGCTCTTGCTCGGGCTACGGCCTCCCGTGCCGTTCCCACAGCCTGCTCGAAGGTCAGGATTCCGTCAGCGGGCTTGTCATTGATGTCGTTGGCGACGCCGACTTGCGCCTGCTTGTAGTTGCCGCCCTCGAAGTGATTACGCCAACGGACAAGCCAAATACCGCTCTGTCTTCCTTTGCGGTAGCCTAGATGCGCTTCCGCATCGAGGCGCCGCCAATGCACGCCAACTTCGAGCCTGGAGCGTGCTTTAGCCGTCGTAACCTGAGCCTCGGCGAGTGTCTTCGACATAGCGGTCGTCTTTTTTCGTTGAATATCCGTTGAATATAAATCCCCGCACGTCGACGAACAACACCGGATCGCTGCCGTTTAACCTATTGAATTTATTGAACGTCAGCGAACAACGGCGAACGAAGCAAGGCTCACTTTTCGGCTCTCTCAAGGCTGAAACAGGGGTTCGATTCCCCTAGGGAGCGCCATGTTGCTCGATGACTGAGCGCACAGGCCGCATCAGCAGCTTGCTACACGCACCACGCTGGTTTGCCGATTTTCGCAGAATCGCGTGAGACGTCGTGGCTCTCACGACTTAAGCGGCCGCACCGTACTTCAACCGGCAGGCGGATCGGTTCGGTGCAGCGTCGTTACCCAGATGACGCGCGCTACCTGCTGCGTCGGATTGTCGAACATGTGCGGCACGATGCTCGGGAAGCGGAAACTGTCGCCCGCCTCCAGGACATGGGCTTCGTGGTCGAGCCACAGACGCAGGCTGCCCGACAATATGTAGCCAGCCTTTTCACCGGTGTGCTGGAAGAAGTCGGTGCCCGACGAGCCGCCGGGGTTGAGCGTGAGTTCATAGAGTTCGAGTTCACCCTTCTCGGCAGGGGTGAGCGCTTCCTTGACGACGCCGCTGGCGGTGAGCCGAAGCAGCCGCCGATCATTCTTCCGCACGATATAGCGCTGGGGTTCGCCGGCGTCGGTTGCTCCGAAGAAATAGGAGATCGGCACGTCGAGAGCGATGCTGAGGAGACGCAACGTGCGCACGGACGGCATGGCGAGCGCGCGTTCGAGCTGGCTGATCATGCCGGTGGACAGGCCGGTACGTTTGGCGACGTCCTGAATCGAGAAGCCTGCGCGCTGGCGCAGCAGCCGCACGGTCTCGCCAAGCCGCCGCTGATCGACCGCGTCATCGCTTTCGATCGTCTGGGCGTTCTTCGGAACGCTCACGCGGCCCATGTCGCTCTCCCGTGCATCGTCTCGCAGCCCACCGTTTCTCACCCACCGCCCCAAGCGGCGATCAATTGCATCGAATAATCGGAGCATACCATCAATAGGATTGACTCGTTTATTTAGCTATGATGAAATTTAGATGCAAATAATTAGACGTACTAAAGCTCAGCTAACCTCTGCGTTGCCGGGTTTTCGAGATCGGGCACGGGGGATCGGTGCCGCGCGCGAAAACGGAGACGGTCATGGCGGACGAAACGGGCAAATTCGACATTCCCGCATTGGGCAACTCGGCCTTCGGCATACCGAACCGCCGCCAGTTCATGCTGCTTGGCGCGAGCGCTGCGGCGGGACTGAGTGCTACGGCCTCGGCATTTGCGCAGACGGAACGTCCAGGCAATCCGCCCGCCAAGCCACGCGGGCAGGTGATCGCGGCGCTGTCGCAGGAGCCGACCGTCTTTCATCCCCTGATGCCCGGTATCGAGGTCGATCAGGGCGTTTGGTGGCAAGTCTTCTCGCCGCTGTGGTTCATCGATCCTGACGGCAACTTCGTTCCTGACCTGGCCCGCGAAGTCCCCACCATCGAGAACGGCGGGCTGTCGGCCGACGGTCTGATCTGGAAGATCAAGCTGCGCAGTAACGCCAAGTGGCATGATGGCACGGCGTTTACGGCTGATGACGTCAAGTTCTCCCTTGAGCTGATCAACAACACGGATTTCCGCGCGCGCAACCGCGTCGGCCATAACCTGGTCAAGGACATCAAGGTCGTCGCGCCCGACGAGGTTCATTGGCGCATGGAGGCGCCGTATTCGCCCTATATGTCGATCCTGTCGCTGACCTGCATGGTGCCCAAACACATCCTGGAGAAGGTCTCGGATCCGAACAGCTCGCCGTTCCACAATGCGCCGGTCGGGACCGGACCGTTCCGTTGGGGCGAGCGGGTGCCTGGCGACCACATTCTGTTGCACGCCCATACCGGCTACCACGGCAAGGGGCCTTATCTGGAACGCGTCGTCTTCAAATACATCCCGGACCTGACCGTCCTGTACACGCAGTTCCGCACCGGCCAGGTCGATTACACGGGCATGCAGGGAATCCTGCCGAACTTCGTGCAAGAGGCGAAAACGTTGCGTGGCCGCAAGATTTTCGTATCGTCGACGGCTTCGGTGGAGCACGTCGCGCCGAACCTGGATTTCGGTCCGTTCACCGACCGCACGGTGCGCGAGGCGCTTTATCTCGCGATCAACAAGAAGGCGATCATCGACGCGCTCAATTACGGTCTGCCGACGCAGACCGAGAGTTTTGTGCCGCAACAGGCCTGGTCGTTCCAGCAGGGCCTGCCGCAGCACAGCTACGATCCGGCGAAAGCGAATGCGCTGCTCGATGCGGCGGGATGGGTCCGCGGCGCAGGCGGCATCCGCGAGAAGGGCGGCGCCAAGCTCGAATTCACCAATTCGACCACGTCCGGCAACGCCGTGCGCGAGCAAACCCAGCAGCTGCTGATTCAGGACTGGCGCGCGATCGGCGCCGCGATGCGCGTGAACAACATGCCGGCCGCGGTCATCTGGGGCGAGTTCTGGCAGCAGTCGAAGTTCAACTCGGTCCTGGTGTCCGTGAACTTCATGCTGGGCAGCGATCCGGACGTGACGCCGCGCTTCGGCTCCGGCGCCATTCCGGCCAAAGGCGGACGCGGCTTCAACACCTATCAATACCAGAGTCCGGAGGCCGACCGGCTGCTCGCCGAGGGCGCCAGGCAGTTCGATCTTGCAAAGCGCAAGGCGATCTATGGCGACCTTCAGAAGCTGATCCGCAACGACCTCGCGGTGCTGCCGCTGTTCCAGGGCACCATCACCGAGGGCGTCAAGGAAGGGTTGCAAGGCTTCCGGCACAACATCAACGCTTCGTCCAACTGCTGGAACATCCGCGAATGGTACTGGACCTGACGCGTCTGATCCGGGGGATTGCCTGAATGGCCCGTTACGTCGCCAATCGCCTGGCGCAGGCGATCATGTTGCTGGTGATCGTCTCGGCGCTCGGCTTTGCGATCCTCCATCTGGCGCCTGGCGGCCCGCTCTCGCAATTCGCCGCCTCGGCGCAAATGACGCAGGAGGACCTCGATCGCGTCACCAAACAGCTGGGCCTCGATCGTCCGCTTCCGATCCAGTATCTCGACTGGTTCGGCCGCATGGTCAGGGGCGACTGGGGTCGCTCCTATCGGGACGGCGAGGCGGTGCTGTCCGTCATCGGCTCTCATCTCGGCGCCACGCTCGAACTGATGGCGACCGCGACCCTCATCGCGGTTCTGCTCGGCTGCTGGATCGGCGTGCTTGGCGCCGTGCGCCGCTATTCATTGTTCGATTCACTGGCAACTGTCGGCGCCATGATCGCGCTCTCCATTCCGACGTTCTGGTTCGGGCTCGTCACGATCTATCTCTTCTCGGTGAAGCTCGGCTGGTTGCCGTCCGGCAACCGGCATACGATCGGTGACGGCTCTTTTCTCGATCTCCTGCATCATCTGATCGCACCGGCCGTGGTGCTGGCGCTTGTCGAGACCGCCATCTGGGGACGCTTCATGCGCTCCTCCATGCTCGAGGTCATCAACCAGGATTACATCCGCACGGCGCGCGCCAAGGGGATGCCGGAGTGGCGCATCCTGACGGTGCATGCCTTGCGCAACGCCCTGCTGCCGATGATCACAGTTGCGGGGCTTCAGTTTCCAACATTGCTCGGCGGCGCGCTGGTCACCGAGACCGTGTTCACCTGGCCCGGCATGGGCCGGCTGTTCCTCGATTCCATCGGCTATCGCGATTATCCGGTCGTGATGGGCATCCTGATGTTTTCGGCCATGATGGTGCTGATAGGTTCGCTTCTCGCCGACATCCTTTATGCCGTCGTCGATCCTCGGATCCGGGTGGGATAGGCGATGAGCACCGCAGCCTTGCAGACCGTCCAACTTGCTCCGGGTCAAGCCGCCTGGCAGCGCTTCCGGCGTCACAAGCTGGCTTTGGCGGGTGCCGTGACCATCGTCATCCTCGTGCTGGGTTCGGCGTTCGGCCCTTATCTTTTGCCGTTCGACGACACCTTTATCGACATCATGAAGCGGTTCGCGCCGCCGTTGTCGGGAGCTCACATCCTTGGCACCGACGAACTTGGCCGCGACGTGCTGGCGCGGCTGATGATGGGAGGGCGCGTGTCGCTCTCCATCGGCATCGTCGCCATGACTATCGCCATGGCGGTCGGGATCCTTGTCGGCGCTTTCGCGGGCTTCTACGGCGGCGTCATCGGTGCCGTGCTGATGCGGTTCGTCGATGCCGTGCTGTGCTTCCCGGCGATCTTTCTGCTGCTGGCGCTCGCGGCGCTCACCGAGCCGGGTCTGATGACCACCACCTTGCTGATCGCGGCCACCGCGTGGATGAGCGTCGCCCGCGTTGTGGAAGCGCAGGTCCGTTCGCTTCGCGAACGCGAGTTCGCGATCGCCGCCGTCGCCTTCGGGTCGTCGAACCTGCGGATCATGTTCCGCGAACTCGTGCCCAACGCGATGGCGCCGATCGTGGTTGCGGCGACGCTCAACGTCGCCAAGGCGATCCTGCTCGAATCCTATGTCAGCTACCTCGGATTCGGCATTCAGCCGCCGGCCGCGAGCTGGGGCAACATGCTCAACAATGCGCAGATCTATATGACGAGTGCACCCTGGCTTGCGATTGCGCCGGGCGTTGCCATCACGCTGGCCGTGACCAGCTTCAACTTCCTCGGCGACGGACTGCGCGACGCCCTCGATCCGCGCATGAACATCCCATGAAGCGCCAACTAGAGCGTTTTCCAGCGAAGTGGATACCGGTTCGCGTGAAGAAAACGAGTCAAAACAAAAACCTGGAGCCCCGTTCCGATACAATCGGAACGGAATAGGCTCTAGCTTCGATCAACTTTACTGTCAGGAGAGTCTCATGTCCCCGCCACTCAGCCGCATCACAAGCGACGAGCGCTTGCCGGCGCAAGCCGATGTTGTCGTCATCGGCGGTGGCGTCATCGGCGTTTCGGCGGCGTATCATCTGGCGAAGAAAGGACACTCCGTCGCGCTGATCGAGAAGGGGCATGTCGGCGCCGAGCAGTCGAGCCGCAACTGGGGCTGGTGCCGCCAGCAGGGCCGCGCCCGCGCCGAGATCCCGCTGGCCCGCGAGGCGCTGCGGCTGTGGGAGGACATGCAGAACGACGCCGGGGTCGATGCCGGGTTTCGGCGCACCGGCGTCTTGTTCCTGACCAAGAACCCGCAGGAACTGGCCGCGTGGGAGAAGTGGGCCGAGATCGCGCGCGAACAGCAGGTTCATTCGACGGTCTTGTCGGCGGCCGAGGTCGCTGAGCGCGTGCCCGGCAATGCCGATAGCTGGGTCGGCGGTTTGCACACGCCGAGTGATGGGCGCGCCGAGCCTTCGATGGCCGTGCCGGCGCTCGCAACCGCCGCGCGCAAGCACGGTGTGACGATTCATCAGGGCTGCGCCGCGCGCGGGCTCGAAACCCAGGGCGGACAGGTGAGCGCGGTCGTCACCGAGAAGGGGGCTATTCGCACGCAGTCCGTGCTGCTGGCGGGAGGGGCGTGGTCATCGCTGTTCTGCCGGCGCCACGGCATCGAGCTGCCGATCGGCCTCGTCAACGCCACTGCGTGCCGCACCACGCCGGCGCCGGAAATCACGATGGGTGCGCTCGGCACCGACTTCTATTGCATTCGCCGCCGCCTCGATGGCGGCTTCACGCTGGCGCTGCGCGGCCGCGGCACGGTGGAAGTGTCGCCGGATCTGTTTCGCTATGCCAAAACCTTCTGGCCGACCTACAAGCAGCGCCGCAAGGGACTGAAGCTGTCGTTCGGAAAGTCGTTTTTCGATCAGATCATGCGCGGCACGAACTGGAGCCTCGACAAGCCTTCGCCGTTCGAGACTGAACGCGTGCGCGATCCCGCGCCCGACATGTCGCTGGTCAATGCGGCGCTTGCCGCTTTGATCGCGTCGAATCCCGAACTGAAGGGCATCGAAGTCGCGGAGGCCTGGGGAGGCACAATCGATACGACGCCCGACACCATTCCGGTGATTTCACCTGTCGATGCGATGCCGGGGTTTTTCCTCGCGACCGGCTTCAGCGGTCATGGCTTCGGCATTGGCCCGGCGGCCGGCAAGCTCGCTGCCGACCTCGTCACGGGCGAAACGCCACTGGTCGATCCGGCGGCCTACAGCCATACGCGCCTGATCGACGGCCGGCCGCTGGCGCCGGTCAGCCTGTTCTAGCGGTGTCGAATCGGGGCAGCTCGCAATGACATTCCTCTACAAGGCGAACGCGATCCGAGGTGTGGAATGGGCGCGCCTTTTTGCGGCACGCGCCCCGGAGCTGCCGTTCCGGCTTTGGCCTGATATCGGCGATCCGGCAGAGGTGCGTTATCTGACGGTGTGGGCGCCGCCGGAAAACATCGCAGCAACCTTCCCCAATCTCGAACTCATCTTCTCGGTCGGAGCAGGGGTCGATCAATTCGATTTCTCGCAGATCCCACCCCATGTTCCGCTGATCCGCATGCTGGAGCCCGGCATCGCGGAGGGCATGGTTGAATATGTCACCATGGCCGTGCTTGCGCTGCACCGTGATCTCCTACACTTCATCGACCAGCAACGGGAGCAGACATGGCGCGAGATCCGGGTCACGCCGGCTGCGAAACGACGTGTTGGCGTGATGGGCCTCGGTCTGCTCGGTCAGGCGGTGCTTGAACGGCTCAAACTATTCGGCTTTCCGCTTGCGGGGTGGAACCGCTCCCCACGCACCATCGAGGGTGTCAATTGTTATGCGGGCCGGGAGACATTGCCCGATTTCCTCGCGCAGACCGACATCCTTGTCTGCCTGTTGCCGCTGACCGATGAAACCCGCGGCATCCTGAACACGGGTCTGTTCGAGGCACTGCCGCACGGTGCTAAACTCGTGAATGTCGGGCGGGGCGGGCATCTGGTCGAGGCAGACCTCATTGCGGCCCTGGAGCGCGGCCTGTTGTCGTCAGCCGTTCTCGACGTCGCCAAACCCGAGCCGTTGCCGGCGGGCCATCCGTTCTGGAGCCATCCGCGCATTCTCCTTACGCCACATATCGCCAGCATGACGACGCCGGAAGCTGCCGTCGAATTCGTACTCGATACCATCGGTCGCCACCGCCGCGGTGAAGCCCTGCCGGGTCGTGTCGATCGTGACCGCGGCTACTGAAACCGGGCATTGAAAGCTTCAGGATGAGTATTGGCCCAAGAGTACCAAAGAGCGGACTTGACCATCTCGCCTCCGGCGCGAAGCCGGCCCAGGCGGCGGGTTCGCCGGTGCTGTCGATCGCTGGTCTGACCACCTCGTTCATGCGCGAGGGGCAATGGATTCCCGTCGTCCGGAACGTATCGTTCGAAGTTGCCGCGAAAGAGACGGTGGCGATCGTCGGGGAATCTGGCTCGGGCAAGAGCGTCACCGCGCTCTCCATCATGCGGCTCATTCCGCAAGAGAGCGGCCGCATCGAGGGACGCATCAAGCTCGCGGGCCGCGATCTCCTGACGCTGCCTGAACAGACCATGCAGGATGTGCGCGGCAATGAAGTTGCCATGATCTTTCAGGAACCGATGACCAGCCTCAATCCGGTGCTGACCATCGGCTTCCAGATCGCCGAAGCGCTGATCTACCATCGGGGCATGTCGCGCGCGGCGGCCGAGGCCGAGACCGTTCGCCTGCTCGAGAGGGTCCGCATCCCGGCGGCGAAGTCGCGTTTCCACGAACATCCCCATCGCTTCTCCGGCGGTATGCGCCAGCGCGTGATGATCGCCATGGCGCTGGCCTGCAGGCCGAAGCTGCTCATCGCCGACGAGCCGACCACCGCGCTCGACGTCACGATCCAGGCGCAGATCCTCGAGCTCCTCAAGGTTCTGCAGGAAGAAGAGGATATGTCGATCCTCTTCATCACGCATGACATGGGCGTGGTGGCCGAGATCGCGGACCGCACCGTGGTGATGTATGACGGCCAGGCGGTGGAGGCCGACAGCACCGCACGGATCTTCGCCGCGCCTTCGCATCCCTATACCCGCGCGCTTCTCTCCGCCGTGCCGCGTCTCGGTTCCATGGAGGGGCGGGCGCGGCCGATGCGATTTCCGATCGTCGACAAGGTGACGGGAACGTCGGACGAACCGACGGAGACGCCCGATACGGTCGCCGCATCAGAACGGCCGGTGCTCGACGTCGCCAACCTGACCACGCGGTTTCCGATCCGCTCCGGCCTGTTCGGCAAGGTCTCGGGCCGCGTCCATGCGGTGGAAAACATATCCTTCAGCGTGCACGCCGGCGAAACACTGGCGCTTGTCGGTGAGTCCGGATGCGGCAAGTCGACGACGGGACGGTCCATCCTCAAGCTGGTCGAGCCGGACAGCGGCTCCGTGCTGGTCGATGGCGAGGATGTCCTCGGCATGGGAGCCTGGGCCCTGCGCGCGTTGCGCAAGCGCATGCAGATCGTCTTCCAGGATCCGTTCGCGAGCCTCAATCCGCGCATGTCGGTTGGCTCGGCGGTCGCCGCGCCGCTCTATGCCCATGGACTGGCTTCTTCGTCGCAAGCGCGCGACAAGGTTGCCGATCTGTTGGTTCGCGTCGGACTGACGGCGGATATGGCGTCGCGCTTTCCGCACGAGTTCTCCGGCGGGCAACGCCAGCGCATCTGCATCGCCCGCGCGCTGGCGCTCGGGCCCAGGCTGATCATCGCCGACGAGGCGGTCTCGGCTCTCGACGTCTCGGTCAAGGCGCAGGTGGTCAATCTGATGCTCGACCTTCAGGCGAGCATGGGCCTTGCCTATCTGTTCATCTCCCATGACATCGCGGTGGTCGAGCGGATGAGCCACCGTGTTGCTGTCATGTATCTCGGCGAAATTGTCGAGATCGGACCCCGCGCGGCGGTGTTCGGCAATCCGCAGCATCCCTATACCAGGAAGCTGATGGCGGCCGTACCGATCCCTGATCCGGCGCGCCGCGCCGAGAAGCGCGGTGTATCCAACGATGAAATCAAAAGTCCGGTGCGCGCGCCCGACTACCAGCCTCCGGTTCGCCAGTACCGCGAGGTCACACCGGGCCACGTCGTCCAGGTTTGGGGCGAAGAATGGTCGGGCTAACCGGTATCCCGAATCGCGTGTGAACGCGCCTCAGCCCTTCACCATATCCCCGAGCAGGTTCGCCGCCACCGTCAGCTTCGCGAGCGTCAGGCCGCTGGCCACAATCTCCTCGACCGAGCGGCGGATGCGCGTCGCTTCGGGATGAGCCGCCAGCCAGTTCCCGGCGGCCTCCTGGCCGCATTGGCCGGTTGCCAGCATGTCCGCAGCCAGCCTTCTTTCGGCGGCGGCGATCTGGTCAATGGCGCGATCAATGGCGAGACGTTCGTAGTTGTCGTTGGCCGGGACGCTGCGTGCCGCGGCGATAAGGCGATCGAGACGGAAATTGGCCTCGGCAGCGAAGAAGGTGGCGGCGGCGTCGCTGATGGTCCGGCTGGTGCGCTCCGCTACCGTCACGATATCCGGTGCCGAGACCAAGGCGTCGAGATCGGCGAACTCGCCTGCGACGTCGGCTGGGACGCCGGCATCGATCAGGTCCTGCCGTCGCTTGCTGCGCCCGGCCTGCATGTCCTCCGGAAGGGTCTTGTCGAGTCCGGCGACGATCTCGCGGATGCTGGGGCCGAAGCGAGCGATGACCGAGTCCAGACCGGCCTTGAAATCGACGTTGCGCACATACCAGACCATCCGGGAGAGCAGGAGATCCTGAATTGCAGCGTAGAGGGTAAGCTGCAATTGCCCGTCGATGCGGTTGTCGAGCGCATCGATCGCGTCGTTCAGCCGCTTCAGACCGTAGGATTCATCCACCGCCACGAAGGCCATGACGACGGTCGACACCTCGGCGTCCGTTTCGTCGATCAGGCGCACGACGCACGCCGGGCCGCCGCGATTGATGACGGCATTGGCGAGATTGGTGGCGATAATCTCCCGCCGAAGGCGATGCTGCTCCACTGCAGCGGGGAATTTGTCCTCAAGCTCGCGCGGGAAGTACTGCGACAATTCGCGGGCAAGATACGGATCGTCAGGCACGCTGGCGGCAAGCAGATCGTCGTAAAGCGTCAGCTTGGCGTAAGCGAGCAGCACGGCAAGTTCCGGCCGAGTCAGCGATTGGCCGCGCCGGGCGCGTTCGGTGATCGCCGCGTCGTCGGGCAGGAATTCCACAGCGCGGCTGAGAAGGTCGCGCTGTTCGAGCGATTGCATCAGGCGCGCGAGGAAGCCGGTCTCTGCCAAGCCCCTGCGTTCGGCCAGAGAAAGCGCCAGCGTCTGCAGATAATTGTTGCGCAGTACCAGGGCGCCGACCTCGTCGGTCATCGCGGCCAGCAGGCTGTTGCGGTCAGCCGCACTGAGGTGTCCCTCGCGCTCGGGGCGCGCCAGCGCGATCTTGATATTGACCTCGACGTCGGAGGTGTTCACGCCGGCCGAATTGTCGATCGCGTCGGTGTTGAGCTTGACGCCTTTCTGCGCGGCTTCGATGCGGCCACGCTGGGTCACGCCAAGGTTGGCGCCCTCGCCTATCACCCGGGCGCGGATATCGGCGCCGGTGACGCGGATCGGATCGTTGGCGCGATCGCCGACCTGATCGTCGTTTTCTCCCGACGCGCGGATATAGCTGCCGATGCCGCCAAACCAGAGCAGGTCGACGCGCGCTTTCAGGATCGCCGTCATCACCTCGAACGGCGTGGCTTGCGGCTTGTCGAGATCAAGCAGGGTGCGCACTTCCGGGGCGAGCGCAATGGCCTTGAGAGAGCGCGAGAACACGCCGCCGCCTTGCGAGATCAGCCCCTTGTTGTAATCCTGCCAGCTCGACCGCGGCAGGTCGAACATGCGCAGGCGTTCGGCGTGGCTGACGGCCGGGTCGGGCGAGGGATCGATGAAGATGTCGCGATGATCGAAAGCGGCGACCAGCCTGGTCGCCGGCGAGAGCAGCATGCCATTGCCGAACACATCGCCGGACATGTCGCCCACGCCGGCGACGGTGAACGGCATGGTCTGAATGTCGGTGCCGAGTTCGCGGAAGTGGCGCTTCACCGCCTCCCAGGCACCGCGCGCCGTGATCCCCATCTTCTTGTGGTCATAGCCCTGGCTGCCGCCGGAGGCGAAGGCATCGCCGAGCCAATGGTTCTTCTCGGTCGAGATCGCGTTGGCGATGTCGGAAAAGGTAGCGGTGCCCTTGTCGGCGGCGACGACGAGGTAGGGGTCGTCGCCGTCGTGCCTCACGGTGGAGTCGGGCGACACGATGACGTCGCCGTCGAAATTGTCGGTGAGTTCGAGCATGGAGCGAACGAAGATGCGATAGGCTTCGGTGCCTTCGGCCATGAAGGCGTCGCGATTGGCGGGTGGCGGCAGGCGTTTTGGCACGAAGCCGCCCTTGGCGCCGACTGGCACGATCACGGCGTTCTTGACCTGCTGGGCCTTGACCAGGCCGAGGATCTCGGTCCGGAAGTCCTGCGGCCGGTCAGACCAGCGCAACCCGCCGCGCGCGACCTTGCCGAAGCGCAGATGAATACCCTCGACACGCGGCGAATAGACGAAGATCTCGTAGAGCGGCCGCGGGGCCGGCAGGTCCTCGATCTTGCGAGCGTCGAACTTGAACGAGATCACCGGACGCGGATGTCCGTCCTGGCCGATCTGCCACAGATTGGTGCGGATGGTTGCCTGCACCAGATTGGTGAAGCGGCGCAGGATGCGGTCTTCGTCGAGCGAAGCGACGGATTGGAGCTGCTCCTCGATCTCGGTGAGGAGGGTCGCCTCACGTGCCGAGCGCTCGGCGTCGGTGGCGGCGAGGCGCGGATCGAGGCGGGCCTGGAACAGCGCGACCATGCTGGCGGTGATCGCGGTGTTCTTGCGCAAGGTCTCCCACATGTAGTCCTGGCTGAACGGCGCGCGGATCTGGTGTAGGTAGCGGGAGAGCGCGCGGATGGTCGAAACCTCGCGCCAGCTCAGGTCCGTACGCAGGATGAGGGCGTTGTATCCGTCGGATTCGGCCCGATCGCCGACCACCGCCATGATCGAGGCTTCCAGGCGATGGCCGAATTCCGAGCTGATCACGATCGGCTTGCCGTCGTTGGCCTCGATCGTCATGTCGTGCAGCCATACCGGCGCCGGCGCCGGCATGGCACGAGGCACGATCTGATAGGTGCGCTCGTTGACGACGCGCAGGCCGTGGTGTTCGATCACCGGCACCCGGTACGACAGCGACAGGGGCGCGCCAAGCGAGAAGACCTTGAGACCGAAGCGCGTTGGATCATCCTCGCCCTCGATGCGGTGGGCCGAAATCGCCACCGGCCGCGCCGGGGTAAGCTTTTCGATGATGGCGATATCGGCAATCGCCTGCGAGGTGCCGAAGGCCTCGATATAGCCGCCAGTGAAGGCCTGGGCGTAACGGTTGGCGAGCATGCGCGCTCGCATGCCGTCGGTGGAGGCGGCGAGCGCCGCCTTCAACTTGTCACCCCAGGTCGCGGCGATGGCGCTGATCTCGGCTTCCAGCGTCGCGCGCTCGACGACGGGCGTTTTGCCCTCATAGCGCCCGATGATGTAGTGGACGCGCGCAAGCGATCCCTCGGGGAAGGAAGCGTAGGAGGCCGCCAAGCGCCCCTTATAGACCTGCGCCAGGAAGTCCCCTACGCGCGTGCGCACATCGGTGTCGTATTTCTCGCGCGGAATGAAGGCGAGGATGGAGACGAAACGGTCGAACTTGTCGGCCCGTGTCAGCGCCCGCACGCGGGGACGCTCATAGAGCGTCAGGACTTCCATGACGAAATTGTAGAGCGTTGTGGCATCGACCTGGAAGAGCTCGTCGCGTGGATACTCTTCGAGGATATGCAGGACCGCCTTGCCTGAATGACTGGCTGGGTCGAAGCCGGCGCGCTGCAACACCTGTTCGACCTTGTGGCGGACATAGGGGATCTGCCGCGCCGAGCGGGTATAGGCACCCGAGGTGAACAGGCCGACGAGGCGCAACTCGCCCTCGAGCCGCCCGTCGGACGCATAGAGTTTGATGCCGACATAGTCCATGCGGACGCGCCGATGAACACGGCTGTTCACATTGGCCTTGACCACCATCAGGACGGTCGGCTCGCGCATGAATTCGCGGATTTCCGGCGTCATGACTACCATTTCGGCGCCGCGGCGAAGAACCTTCACATCGGGATCACGCAGGATGCCGAGGCCTTCGCCCGTGCTGATGTCGTCCGGCGCATCGGCGTCGGGCGAGAATCGATATTCGCGCAAGCCCAGGAAGGTGAAATTGTCGGCGCACAGCCATTGCAGGAACTGGTTGGCTTCGGCGACCTCGTCGATCGGCAGCGGCGGCGGATTGGAGCGGAAGGTCATGATCGCCTGCTCGACCCGGGCGCGCATGGCCCGCCAGTCGGCGACGCAGGCGCGCACGTCGTTGAGCGTCCTGGTCAGGCCCTCGATCAGCTTCTGGCGGTCGGCATCGGCGTCCAGGCGCGCGATGTGGAAATGAATCAGGCTTTCGCGTTCGCCCTTTGCTCCCTCCGGCAGCGCTTCGCCGTAGAAATGCACCAGCTTGCCTTGCTCGTTGCGCTCCACGGCAATGATCGGGTGGGCGACCAGCGTGACCTCGATGCCCCGCTCGGCGAGCTCCGCCATCGTGGAATCGAACAGGAAGGGCATGTTGTCGTTGAGAACCTCGAGCACGGAAATCTCGCGCCCGTCGGGCATCATCGGATTGACGACGCGGATGTCGGCACGGCCCGTCGTGCGTTGCTGCACATGCTCCCAGGCCTGTTCCGCCAGGAAGGCCAGCGAGGCCGCATCGTAGTTGGCGAGGTCCTCGAGATTGGTATGGCCGAACAGATGCTCGGCAAAGGATCGGGGCGCCTTGCCCGGCTGGACGTTACCCGCGGCTTCGTGGATCAGGGTCGCCCGGGCCTTGTCGTCACGCCATGACGCCATAAGGTCCTCCATTTCTCTCGCCGTCTGACCGCAGCCGCGATCGTTCGCTTGATTCTGGAGTGCATCTCTTTGAGCGCATCGCTTTGGCCGGGATTGATCACGTACGCGCAATCCTCGGACTCGGAGCCTCAGCAGCCCTTGATGATTATGCCATCAAATCTCGAGAAATGCATCTTCAGTATGCGTTTCAGCCGACTTCGAGAGGGCTTGACTTGCTGGCAGGTAGGTTATCGGAGGTCGAGCAGGGTCACCCGCCACGGCGCACGCGCGCAGCCTCGCTGGTACAGCTTACGAACGAGGAATTCATGCAGCAGGGGGTGTGGCGCTCCCCCGCTACCAAAAGCCTGCGATTTCCTGCGCCAAACTACGGTCTTCGGCGAGGCCGAATCTTGCGCGGCCGATCGCGGCTCCGCCGGCGGCAGTAAGCTCACCGGCGGTCGCAGACGATTGCAAGGGTCAGGCCGCTTTGGGTTTCGATTTCGCCACGTGGGTAGCGATCGCATCCATCAGCGGCGGAGACAAGCAATCATAGGGCTCCAGCCCTAGCTCCGTGAGGCGGGATCTGATCCCCGACATGTCGGACGGAGCGACGCCGGCTTCGATCACGGACGATACAAACGCGGCAAACCCTGGTGCCGCCGAACCGGCTTCCTGGAATAGTTCGGGGTGGATGAAGTCGAGGCCGTAGAAGGGATGTCCCTTGTTCTCGATCCGGCCGTACATATGCGTGCCGCAGGCCTTGCAGGCGTGGCGTTGGATCGCCGCCGACGCATCGACGATTTGCAGCTTATCGCCGTTTTCCAGCACCGACACATTTTCGCGTGGCACGACCGCCACCACCGAGAAGGTTGCCCCGGCGGGCTTCCAGCATTTGGTGCAGCCGCAGGCGTGGTTGTGGGCGACATCACCCTTGATGCCGACCTTGACCGCCTTGTCCGCGCATTTGCAGACAAGGGTGCCGCCGGCAAAGCTGCCCGATCCTTTCTTGACGCCGTTGTCGACCGATGGGTGGATGTGAACAGTCATGGGCCTATCCTCCTTATGTTTGACGTTCTTTGGCTTTAGAAAACGACGACCGAACGGATCGACTTGCCTTCGTGCATCAGATCGAAACCCTTGTTGATCTCCTCCAGCGTGAGAACGTGGGTGATCATCGGGTCGATCTCGATCTTTCCGTTCATGTACCAGTCAACGATCTTCGGGACATCGGTACGGCCGCGCGCGCCGCCGAACGCAGTGCCTTTCCACACCCGGCCGGTCACCAGCTGGAACGGCCGGGTCGCGATTTCCTTGCCGGATTCCGCCACCCCGATCACGACAGAGACGCCCCAGCCGCGATGGCACGCCTCGAGCGCCTGGCGCATCACGGTGGTGTTGCCGGTGCAGTCGAAGGTGTAGTCGGCGCCGCCGTCGGTGAGCGTGACCAAATGCGCAACGATGTCGCCGCCGACCTTGGTCGGGTTGACGAAATGGGTCATGCCGAAGCGGCGGCCCCACGCTTCCTTGCTGTCGTTGATGTCGACCCCGATGATCTTGTCGGCGCCGACCATTTTGGCGCCCTGAATCACGTTGAGCCCGATTCCGCCAAGTCCGAACACCACCACATTGGCGCCCGGCGTGACCTTGGCGGTGTTGACCACCGCGCCGACGCCAGTCGTCACGCCGCAGCCGATGTAGCAACTCTTGTCGAACGGGGCGTCTTCGCGGATCTTTGCCAGCGCAATTTCCGGCAGCACGGTAAAGTTCGAAAACGTCGAGCAGCCCATGTAGTGGAAGACGGGCTTGCCCTTGTAGCTGAACCGCGACGTGCCGTCGGGCATCACGCCCTTGCCCTGCGTGGCGCGTATCGAGGTGCAGAGGTTGGTCTTGCCGCTCAGGCAACTTTTGCACTGGCGGCATTCGGGTGTGTAAAGCGGGATCACATGGTCGCCCGGCTTCAGTGAGGTGACGCCCGCGCCGACCTCGCGAACGATGCCGGCGCCCTCATGGCCGAGGATCGAAGGAAAGATTCCCTCGCTGTCGAAACCGTCAAGCGTATAGGCGTCGGTGTGGCAAATCCCGGTCGCCTTTATCTCGACAAGGACCTCACCAGCCTTCGGCCCGTCGAGGTCGACCTCGACGATTTCAAGCGGCTTTTTTGCTTCGAAAGCGACAGCAGCGCGCGTCTTCATTCCAGACTCCACTTTTCGTCTTGAGGGCGCTGCAAGGACATCTGTCCCCCGCGCTCACTCCGGATGATCATTTCCTGCCCATGCAGGAATTCTCCGCCTCGGTGTAGGCGTCAGGCTTGTCTTCCTTCTTGGCAGGACGCACGCGCCCGACCGCGTCATTGGCGCGGGCGCGCAAATAGATGTAGAGGTCGTCCATGTAGCAGGCCACGTTCGGATTATCGCCGAGCGCCGGCATCACGTTCTCCTGCGACGAACTCACGTTCTTGCGGCCACTCGCGACAACACCGACGAAGTCTCCGTAGCTCATGGTCTTGACCGAATCCGTGAGGGCAGGGGCGTAGGTCGATCCCATCCCGTCGGGGCCATGGCAGACATGGCATTCCGAGTGATAGCGGCGGTATCCGGAGTAGGTGTACCAATCCACGGTGCCGTCAGGGGCGACCTTGAAGGTCGGAGTGCCTTCCTTGTCGAAGTACTTTCCGTCCTCGGACTTGACGGCAGTCGGATCGACCGCGTCTGCAGCTGATGTAACTCCACCGGATACCGCGAAGATCATCGCGGCACCCACAAACCAGATTTTACGCAAGAGATTGTCCTCGGGATTCGTTGGGAAGATGCTCCGGCGCATGGAGCCAGTCCATGCGCCGGAACGTAGATGGTTCAGCTCACTGCGGCAGGGCGAATACGGTCAGTGATCCGCCGAGCGCCGTGTAGTTGCTCAGTGCGGCGTAGCCGCCGACCGCGCCGAGACCAGCGGTCGGATCGGTCAGACCGGCCGCAAGGCCGATGCCCGCCCAGCCACCGACGCCGGACAGCACTGCGACATACTGCCGGCCGCCCTGCTCATAGGTCGTGACGTTGCCGATGATGCCGGACGGGGTCCTGAACTTGTAGAGTTCCTTGCCCGTCTTGGCATCGACCGCCTTGAGGTAACCTTCGAGCGTTCCGTAGAACACCACGCCGCCGGCGGTGGCGAGCGCACCGGACCACACCGAGAACTGCTCCTTGTTCGACCACACGATCTTGCCGGTCTTGTTGTCCCAGGCAATGAAGTTGCCCATGTGGGATTCGCCGGGAGGCGGGTACATCGAGAGCGTCGCCCCGACATAGGGCTGGCCTGCGGTGTAGCTCACCTTGAACGGCTCATAGTCCATGCAGACGTGGTTGGTCGGAACATAGAACAGCTGGGTGTCCGGCGAGTAGGCTGCCGGCTGCTCGTCCTTGGTACCGAGCGCGGCCGGGCAGATGCCCTTGGTATTCTTGTCCTCGCCGGTCTGTTCTGTCGAATATTGACTGACGACCTTGGGACGGCCGTAGGTCGGCGAGCTCTTGTTCATGTCGACGCCGGTGGTCCAGTTGACCTTCGGATCGTACTTCTCGGCCACCAGCAATTCACCGTTGACACGGTCGAGCGTATAGGCAAGCCCGTTCCGGTCGAAATGGGTGAGAAGCTTGCGCTCCGCGCCATTGAACTGCTGATCGCTCAGGATCATTTCATTGACGCCGTCATAGTCCCATTCATCATGGGGCGTCATCTGGTAGACCCAGCGGGCCATTCCGGTGTCCGCATTGCGCGCAAAAATGGTCATCGACCACTTGTTGTCGCCCGGGCGCTGCTTCGGGTTCCATGTCGAGGGATTTCCCGAGCCGTAGTAGACCATGTTGAGCGCGGGGTCATAGGACAGCCAGCCCCATGTGCAGCCGCCGCCGATCTTCCACTGATCGCCTTGCCAGGTCTTGATGCTCGAGTCCTTGCCGATCGGCTTGCCGAGATCGGTCGTCTTTTCGGGGTCGACCAGGAGCTGATCATCCGGCCCTTCGGAGAACGCCCGCCACACCTGCTTGCCTGACTTGAGATCGTAGGCGGTGACGTGACACTGCACGCCGAACTCGCCGCCGGAGATGCCAACCAGGACCTTGTCCTTGATGACGAGCGGTGCGGAAGTGCCGGTTGCGCCCTTGCCGGGATCGCCGTTCTTCGCCGACCACTCAAGTTTGCCGGTCTTGGCATCGAGAGCGACCAGCGTGGTGTCGGCCTGGTGCAGGAAGATCTTGCCGTCGCCGTAGGCCACGCCACGGTTTACGGTATCGCAGCACATCACCGGAATGACGTTCGGATCCTGCTTCGGCTCGTACTTCCAGACGATCTGGTTGTCCTTGGATAGGTCAAGGGCATAGACCTTGTTTGGGAACGGCGTGTGGACGTACATCATGTTGCCGATGATGAGCGGTCCGCCTTCGTGGCCACGCAGCACGCCGGTCGAGAAGGTCCAGGCGACCTGGAGCTTGCCGACATTGGCCGCCGTGATCTGGTTGAGTTTCGAGTAGCGTGTATTGGCGTAGTCGCCTGCCGGCATCACCCAATCCTTCGGGTTCTGCGACATTTTGATCAATTCCTCGTTGGCTACGGCGCTGCCCACGGCGAACGCCGCCATGGAACCAAGACAAGTTGCAAATAGCAGTCTGCGCATTGCGTCCTCCCACTGATGAAGCCCAGGTACCGCCGAGGCGGCCCACTTTTTCGATTTTGTCCCGTATCTTTATCCCGTTCGGGAATGGGAAACTTGCCCAAGAGGGAAGGGCATTTGCTCCAAAGCGAACCTAGGCGAGATTTCTGTTTTCCTGCCGAATTGCTTGGGCGTTGCCACACATAAGGCAGTGGTTTCGATCGCCGCTGTGCGGCGCACTACGACGGATGTCGCACGATCGAGGTGAACCTTCCCCTTGACGGCGCAGAAACTAAGTCGGAGGATTGTCAAGTGGATGTCGGGACATACGTTGCTTAGGCAACAACGACCGTTCTAAATTGAGGTAAATCAAACTTCACCGTGACCGAGTCTCCCGCGGCAACAGTTACGTTTCTCGAATCGGTGGCTGGAAATGGTTGATACGCTCCACTCGCTTACCACTTCGGGATTGTCGCCGAAGAAGCAGATCCAGTGCTGGTCGGATGCACTGACGGATCTTTGCGGCCAATTTGACATAGATCCGCTGAAGGCTTCGTCGCTCGAAGCGCGTGTCAACTACACGACGGTCTCAAAGCTGAAGCTCTGCCAGATCGAGGTCAGCCAGCATCGCATCGCGCACACCGTGTCCCGTTCAAGAGCCAGCGAGCATCCCTACGTCAAGATATTGTTTCAGACGCACGGCGTTTCCTATTTCGAGCAGGAGGGCCGGCGCATCGATCTGATGCCCGGCGATTGTCTTGCCTACGATGTATCCTGTCCGCATACGATCATCAGCCCGGCGCTGACGCGGCACGAAGTCGTCATCGTGCCGAAGGCGCTGCTGCAGGAGCGCGGCTTCCATACGGCGCGGATGTCGGCGTGCAAGCTCTCGGCGCGCACAGGCACCGGCCGGATTGCCTATGACTTCGTGCATGCGGCATTTGACCAGGCTGCGAGACTGTCACCGAACAACGCGGTCGTCGTTGCCGATTCGCTGATCGATCTGTTGCTGTTGCCGCTGCGCGAGGCGGACGCGAGTTTCGATCGCGGTGGCCCCGAGGCGATGTATATTCGCGCTCAGGCCTTCATCCGCGAACATCTGCGCGATCCTGATCTGTGCATCGATCAGATTTCCGCGGCACTGGGCTGCACCAAGCGTTATCTGCACATGCTGTTCAGCGACCGGGGCATGACCGTCAGCGACTATATCTGGCAGGCGCGGTTGCAGAACTGCCGCCACGAACTGGAGACGCATGGCGGCAAGACCGTCACGGATGTCGCATTTTCATGGGGCTTTTCGAGTTCGTCCCATTTCAGCCGGGTCTTCCGCAGGTATTTCGGCATTGTTCCGTCTTCGATCCAGAAGGCGCAGCACAACAGCCCGGCTCCAGACGCTTCCTGAGTTCCTCAACTCGCAACAGCGTCCCCTGATCTGAATCCGATCCCTAGATCGAAGCTCCGATGGCGCAGCGGCTCGTCGCCCCAATGGGAGCCTTGCCTAGTCCGGTTCCTTACGGGCTTTTGGCGGCACGAACATTGCTTTGATCATCCCGCCGGAGAACACAGGAGCGGGACGGATGAAGCGAATCATCCTTTTTCTCGGAATTTTCGGTTGTTCCGTTACGGGGCTCGGTGCGCGCGACCTTGGTCAATGGGAAAACGCGGATCCTGCGATCCGGCAGTGGTACCAATCGCTGATGCAGCCCGACGCTCCCAGCGCATCGTGCTGCGGCGAAGCTGACGCCTACTGGGCCGATGAAATCCACGTCCGGGATGGCAAGACCTACGTGCGCATCACCGATGACCGGCCGGATGAACCGCTCGGCCGGCCCCACGTCAAGAACGGAACGGAAATCGAAATCCCGCACTACAAGCTCAAATGGGACCAGTCGAATCCCACGGGTCACGGCATCGTTTTCATGAACCGCAACGGTCACGTGTTCTGTTACGTCCAGCCCGGCGGCGTATGAACGCTTGATCAGCCCATCGGAACATGCGGGCAGATGCTTGGCCGCGGTTGGGACCCACGCTTGTCGATCGGCACATTGCAATTGTCGATCCGCTGCTCATCCATCCATTTCCTGCCGAGCCGCTCCTTGCCGGTCAGCGTTGCAGGCGGGTTTGCCGCGCCCGGTGTCGGCTGCCCGAGTCGCGAGTTGTCCTCGGCGTCGGCCGGTAACCCAAGGCAAATCGCGAGGAGGGCCCCGAGCGTTCCGCAGATCAATGGTCGCATGTGATTCGCCTCGCAAATTGTAGTCACTGATCGGAAACATGAGGTGTGCCCGATTAAACAACAGCGAGATTCGACCCGCCACCCGGAACCCGTGGCCTCCGAGCCGGTTGCTCCTCCGTCCTGACGTGCTGGGGCGCACGACAGGTTCAAGGAGGATCAGATGAACACGAAACGACTCATTCTCGCGGCTTGCTCGATCGCTGTTTTGAGCATCGGCACCGCAATGGCAGCCCCCTGCGACACCACCGGTCGCGCCGCAAATCTGAAGGACGCGGGTTCCGGACCCGCATCGGTTGGCACCGGCCAGACCACCGGCATGGCTTCCGATGCCAAGGAACACGCGCCAACCAGCACGATGAGTCGTGCAGCCAGCGATGTCGCAGCGTCTTCGCAGGATACGCAAAAGCAGATGCAAGGTCAGCCGACGGCGGCGCAGCAGGCCCAAGGCGCCAAGTCTGATCAGCATAAGTCTGATCAGCACAAGTCTGATCAGCAAATGGCCGAAAAGACCTGCGATTAGGCCAGCTGTGATTAGGCCGGGACCGCCGATCGTGATCGGCTGCGGCTAGCCACGACCGAGATCTGTTGCTCAAAGCCCGGCGTGCTCATTGACCGGCACGTCGCCGCTTCGAACAGCGTCAGGGCCCGTCCTTCGGTGGAAGAATCGGAGCGGGCAGTGGCGCGAATTCGATGTTGCCGGCTTCACCGGTCAGGAACGACAGATCGAGCGGACCGCCGCTCATTGGATCGCCGCCCGGTGCAGCCGTCGGGCGAAGCGTCGAGACGTCGGAGGGTCCCTCAGGCGCGGGTTGTCCATTGCCGGATCCGTAGTCGGCCGCGCGTCCGCCCTGCGGATGGCCTTTCATGATCTCATCGCGCGCCGCGGTCACCTTGTGCGCGAGTGCCGCGGAATAGGGCAAGCGATGGGCCCGCGGCTGACCGCTCGGAAGATTGGCGGCATCGAGTTCCTCGACCCAGATATGCACCGCACCGGGATCACGATCGAGCGGGTTCGGTTCGACGACCCGCGCCCACAACAATTGGAACTGTGACGGCAGCGGTGCGGGCGCCGACCAGCCGGCCAGGCCTTCGATGCGGAAAAACGCCACGCAGTAGTAGACGCTGGTGACAAGCACGGCCGCTGCCTTGAGCTGCCAGGATACGCGGGCGCGCAACGCAATGATCAGCAACAACGCCGCAAGCAGCGCGTAGGCGATCGACAGACCCAGGATTTCCTTCTGCAATTCCATGGTCAGCCACTTTTGCTCGGCCGCCTGCGCAGCGTCTGCAGCAGCGACTTCTCGTGATGGTTGACGTCGACGATGCCGCCGCTGGCGTCGATCGAAAAGCGGACGGCGGTGCGTTCGGTGCCCGCGCTTTGCATCATCATCTTGTCGTAATGGACCACCTGAACCGTCGGATTGAGCTTCTCGACCTTCACCGAGACCGGCACGGGTTCGCGGCCCATCGCGATAAAATGGTAGATATTCACGGTGTATTCGCCGGCGACGATGCCCCGGATGCTGACAGTCTCCTGGCGGATCGGCGACAGGACCTTGCGGCCGTTGACCAGAATGAAATCGTTGGCGCCACCACGATCGTCGCGGTCGAGCAGCATGAATCCAGCCTCGCGCCGCCGATACCAGACCATATTGCCAAGCGGGTCCTGAACGAACATGTCGAAGTCATCAGGATGCTGGTCGGGCCAAGCCATCGTCACCAGGAATTCCGCCTTGCTGTCGATCTTGCCATCCTTTGCCTCGGGCGCGATGGCCAGCAATGCGACGAAGAACAGGAAGGCGAGGACCTGCAACGCCTTGAACAGCATGACCGCGAACGGATCGAACGGCTCCTCCTGCGGCATGAGGTCATATTCGTCGATCATTCCGCCGCCTCGGGTCGATTTTCCAGGATCGAAACCACGCGGACTTCCGTCAGCCCGACGGCGAACGCAAACAGCTTCGCGGTCGCGTCGTCGAGCATGTAGTACTGGATCCTGACGAGGATGGAACCGACGAGACCGGCGAGCGTCGTGTACATGGCAACCGCCATGCCGTCGCTCATCAGATTCATCGAAGACCTGACCGTGCTGCGGTCGCTGGGATCTAACCCTGCAATCGGCGCCAGCATCATGATAAAGCCGATGATCGTGCCGAGCAGGCCCAGCTTCATCAGCGTGTCGCTGGCGAAGGCGCCAAACTGGTTGGAGCCGCGTAGCCGGCTGGCCAGCCCGCGCAGCAGCAGCGTCTGATCGAGCTTCCGGGATCCCTGCAGGCGGGCCTTGACGGCAAGGTCACGAATGTGGGCCGCGACCAGACCGGTTGGAAGCTGGCCGGCGCCTTCGACGACCACGGCGTCGCCGTCAAGATCAAGGCGACCCGATCCAGACGCGATCAATGCGCCGGTGCGGCGCGCCGCATCGCCCTCGCGTGCGATCACGATCGTGCGCCACAGGCAGTGTAGCGACGTCGCAACATAGAGCAGAGCGATGATTGGCGAGAGATAGGTGCGATCGCCAGCGACCATCTGCCGAACCAGGCCGAAGCGCCACAACAGAAAGAACGCAAAAATCCACAGCCCGGTGAAGACCAGCCATCGCAACAGAGGCCCGCGGTCACCAAAAGAATCAAGATCGCCACTCGCCGTTGGCATCCGGACACCTCGACCCAAGAGAGCGCCAGCCTTCCACATGTCGCATGGGCAGGCAAACCGAATTCGCCGAACGGCAATTCAAGCTTCCGTTGGGCGCAGGGTCTTTCACGGGCCATGCGTTGTTTCGCTCATGCCGCGAGACGATCCAATGTTCCGCATTTGCCCAAGAGAGAAGTAACTTTGTCCGAGAGAGAAATTTCGAGCGCAAGTGCGGCAATCCAGCGTTGTGCCGTCGCTGTTCCGTACTTGCGTTGCGTCCGGGGCGGCCCTAGGTTCTGCTCCGGCGTGAACGTCGCGCCAAACTAGTTGGGAGGACCCCGAATGACTTGGAAGACTCCGAAAATCGTCGAAGTGTCGGTGGGCATGGAAATCAACATGTACGCCTGCGCATCGCGCAAATAGACTGCATCGAAACGTTCTGCCCGGCTCTGGCTGCACTCTGCTGCTACGAGCCGCGGCAGGCGTCCGGTTCAAGATCCAGTCCGGCTCGAGATTTAGTCCGGCTCAATATTTCAAAACATCGCCTCGCGAAATCACGCAGCGTCCAACTCCCTTTGCATTGATTGGCGCCGTCAGGCTTCTTGCAGAAGCTTGTCATTCCATTTTCCCTCATTGGCGTCCTCGCGCCGGCACCGGCTGCCATGGCTGGAATTCAGGGATTACGCCTTCCGATTCCGTGGCCGCCGCCATCTGCGCCATGCTAGGGTGCCGGCAGTGACGCCTCGTTCATTCCCGTCGTTTTCATTCCTGTGGCTCGTGGATGCCAATTCGTTCGAACACCTGCCGGGCGGCATTCGTCTGTCTCTCCGTGCTGCTTCCGGGTGCTGTTTGCGCGGAGGGCATTGATACCGAGCATCTGTTCGGCTTCATGATCGGCACGGATATCGGCAGTGTCGGCGAGCGCGAGCTGCAGAGCGAGACCACCGGGCGATTTTCCAAAAATGGTGGAAAGTACCGCGCGATCGGCCAGGAATTCGAATTGGAGTTCGTGCCTGCCAGGAATGTCCGGGTGGAGTTGGGAACCAGCTTTGCGTCCCATTACATCCGCGGCGTTCCAGGTCTGGAGGATCGGCGCCAGTTGTCGTGGGAAGGCGTTTCCTTGGACCTGCGCTACCGGTTTCTCGATCGGGACGCCGCCCCATTTGGCTTTACCGTCGCGGTAGAAAGCCACGGCAGCCGCATTGACGAGACTACGGCGGCGGCAGTGCGAAGCTACGGCGCGGGACTGACGCTGGCGTTCGACCGTGAAATAATTCCGAACGTCGCCGTCGCTGCACTCAATCTGATCTACCAGCCGGAATGGACGCGCGTTATCGGCACCGGAGCCGCAGACCAGGAATCAACCGTCGGCGCTGCGCTCGCCTTGATGGTGCAAACACGTCCGGGCTTCTTTCTCGGCGGTGAAGCACGCTACCTCAGGCAATATGAAGGGATCGGGTTGCAGGAGCTCGCAGGCCAGGCCCTGTTTGTCGGGCCCACGGCCTATTTTCAATTGTCGCCGCGCTCACGATTGACCGCGGCCTGGAGCGTTCAGGCATGGGGACGTTCGGCCGGATCGAATGCGGCGCTCGATCTCGTCAACTTCGAACGCCATCACGCGCGGCTGATTTTCGGCGTTAACTTTTGAGCCTGTGCGGCTGACAGGAGGTCGCCGGGTTCCGGATTTTCACGGTGCGGTGAAACTTTTCGCTGCCTGTTACGTAGCTGTTTGTGTTATCTATTCAACGCACTAGCTCTGGGATCTCGGGCATGAATGCGATCGATTTGGTACTGACAGTGTGTGCCGTGCTGTCGCCGGCCACCTGCGAGGAGAGGCACCTGGTGTTTTCCTCGGATGTTTCCCCGCGGCAATGCGTCATGGCTGCGCAGCCCTATATCGCGCAATGGGTCGGCGAGCATCCGAAATGGACCGCGGTGAAGTGGCGCTGCGAATATCCGCGCCCCAACGACCGGGCGGGTAAGGGCGAAGCTGCGCCCGCGGGCTGAAGCCATCTTGTCAGGGCGTCGCAAGGTCTACTTGTTGCAGTCCTTTAAATCCTTGTCGGCAATCGAAAATACGGCATCCGCCTTGATTTCGATATCTCTCACCAGACATTGCCTTGCGTCGGGATAGCTCACCTTGGCATCGTAGCGTCCGGGCTCCACGCCCGTGATGCGCAGGCGTTCGTCGTGGTCGACCTCCTTGTCCTTGTCGTTCAGGGTCAGGTTAGGTCCCCAGGCGTCTTTGCCGGCCGGCGATAGCTGGAAGCCCGATATTGTCGAGGTGGTCAGGTTCCAGAGCCGGATGCCCTTGCCCTTGCTCTGCGCGGCGAGTTCGCCAGCGCCCGCCAACAACAGCACGACCAAGGCCAGTATCCATCGCATCGTCAGATCCTCCCGCGGCAAACCTCAAGCTCTTCCTACCTTATCAGACGTTTCCGGTTTTTCGCCGTCTCGAAATTTTCTGGTGCTTTCAATCTCGCTGAATCACATCAAGCACCTATCAGGCCTCCCGCTCGGTGAGACCGCCGTCGATCCGCCGCATGATGTCTGACTTGATCGCAGCGATCTCGGCGTCGCCCCGCGCGCGACGCGGCGTGCGGATGGGCAGGTCGGCAACAACCCGAGCCGGTCGCGGCGACAGCAGGAACAGGCGGTCGCCGAGACGAGCCGCATCGTCCACGTCATGGGTCACCAGCAGCGTCATGACCGAACGGCCGTCGACCAGCATGGCAATCTGATCGCGCAGACGGACGGCGAGGGCGTCATCGAGCGAGGCCAGCGGTTCGTCGAGAATGAGGAAATCCGGCTCGATGGCGAATGCGCGGGCGAGCGCGACGCGCCGGGCGAGGCCGAGTGATAATTCGCCGGGAAAATGGTTGCGATGTGCGCCCAATTCCAGAATTTCGAACAGCGCTGAAAGCTTCGCCTCGTCGGCCAGAGGTGCGACAAGCCGCACGTTTTCCTCGACCGATCGCCATGGCAGCAGCCGAGGTTCCTGGAACACGACGCCGATCCGTGCGCCGGCGGGACGCACGACGCGCCCTTGAAAGTCGTGGTCAAGGCCGGCGAGAATCCTCAGCATGGTGCTCTTGCCGCAGCCGGAGGGACCGACGAACACGCCAACCTCTCCTGCATCGAGCGCAAAGGCCACGCCGGCGATCACGTCGTGCTGTTCGCCCGCCGCGTTCCTGAACTTCTTGCTGGCGATATCGACGTCAAGCCGCACGGGGGCGCCACCGGGATAACCGGGCCTCAAATGGCTGCACCAGCAGGGTTTCGATGACGAGCACGACTGCCGCAAAGCTCAGTGAATAGGCCAGCAAAAGCGGGATGTCGAACAACTGGAACGCCACGCCAATCTCGAAGCCAACGCCGTTCGGGCGTCCAAGCAACTCCGCAACAAGGACGATCTTCCAGACCAGGGAAAGTCCCGATCGCGCAGCGGCTGCGATATAGGGCGCCAGTTGCGGCAAGATGACGTGCCGGAACGTCCTTCCGCGCGGCAACGCAAATACGGTCGCCATTTCGTCGAGCGCCGCGTCGAGCGCCCGCGCCCCCTCACGCAGCGTCACGACGGCGGTCGGCAGCTTGTTGATGGCAATTGCCGCAATGGCGGCGACTTCGGTCAATCCGGCCCAGATGTAGGCGAGCACGATGACCACGAGCGCCGGCAGATTGAGCAGCAGGATCAGCCAGGGGTCGCCCAGCCGATCGGCAAGCCGCACCCGGCCCATCAAATAGCCGATGGCGGCACCCAGCGTCATCGCCAGGGTGAAGGCGAGCGCCACGCGCGCCAATGTCACGCCGAGATTGAGGAACAAGGCGCCCGACTTCGCTTCCGCAAGCATGGCCGCGAGCACGGTTGGCGGAGGCGGCAGCTTCGCATCGCCGGCGAGCAGCGAGGCGATCCACCAGGTTGCGAAAAACACGGCGAATGAAAACAGACGCGGCACCTCAGTCTCCCGGGATCGCGTGATAGAATGTGCCGGAAGCGAGTTCCGGCGCCGCCCCGACAAGTTCGCGGCCACCGATCCCAGCCAGCACGCGGTAGAGGATGCGCGCGTCGGCTTCCTCGTCGGCGATCGGGCGACGTGGAATTCCCTCCCGGTAGCGATCGCGATAGACGCGGAGCGTTGCGGTGTCGGGGGCGCCGGTCAGCGGCGCAATTTTCTCCCACTCGGCATCCGAGGTCGACAGGATCTCTTTCGCCATGCGGGTCATGGCGATAAAGCGGGCCACCGTGTCCTGGTTGGCGTTCGCCCATGCTTCGTCGAAGACGTAGCCGATCATCGCGGTGCGGCCGGTGGCGCCAAGTTTCGGCAGCAGATCCTCAACGCCGGCGACGCGGCGGAAGCCTTTCGCTTCCAGCACGGCGCAGAAATTCCAGTAGTTCATGGTGGCATCCATTTCCCCGCTGAGCGTCTTTGCCGTCAGCAGCGGCGGCGCGCCGTAAGCAATGGTCGCCTCCGACTTCAGGTCGATGCCGCCCTGTTTCAGCCACGCTTGCAACAGCAGCCAGTTCTTGTCGATCGGGCCGCCGGCAACGGCGAGCTTGCGGCCCTTGAGATCGGCCAAGGTCTGGATCGGTGACGCGGCCGGTACCATGACGGCGCCGAGCGCGCTCGAATAGGGATAGAATGTCAGCTTGGCGCCAAGTGTGCGTTCGCGCGATACCCACAGCCAGTCGGAGACGATGATGTCGGCGTTGCCGGCGCGAAGCGCGATCTTGCCCGCCTCCGGGCTCGCGAGCTCAACGACTCCCACCGAGAGATTGGCCTGTTTGTCGAGACCATGGGCGCGGATCACAGCAAGTTCCCACGCGAAGGTTCCGGTTTTTTGCACCGCAACCCGCACAGTTTCCGCGCCGTAGCACGTACCGACCTGCGCAGAGGCCAAAATAACCGCAGCCAGCAGCATGCGAATGCAAATTGTCATGGTGAGCCGTTTCCGCGCGCATCTTTTCTTGAGGACTGTCATAGCATAGCTTCCACGCTTCGTAGCGGGAGGAAGATCATGGCAGTTGTCGGATCGGTACGACGTATTGTCGCCGCGTTGTCAGCGTTGACGGCGGCGGCAACGATGGCGCGGGCCGACGTGATCAACGACTATCCGACGTCGGCGCGCGCCGAATACGTCTTTGGTTGTCTCAAGGCGAATGGCGAGACGCGGCAGGCGATCGAACAATGCTCCTGCTCGATCGATATCATCGCATCGATCATCCCCTATGACCGCTACGTCTCGGCCGAAACCGTCCTCAGCATGGCGCAGGTCCGGGGCAATCTGGGCGGGCAGTTCCGCACTTCAGAGCAGGCGGCGGGCGCACTCAATGATCTCAGGCGCGCACAGGCCGAAGCGGAAGTGCGATGTTTCTAGACGTGGTCGCGATGTGCTGGCGGTATTGCCTCGCCGTGTCGCGTCAAATCCCGGAATCGTCGACCTTCCATTCCTTCTGGAAGACGTGGCCTTCGGTATCCCTGGCTTCGGCCCGGAACCGCTTCGCGCCGTTCGAAACATAGGTAAAGCGGATATTGGGATCTTCCGAAATCGAGATGCCGCCTTCCATCGCCAGCACCAGACTATCGTCCTGCCACAGCCGCAACTGGTCGACGAAGAAGGCCGGGATGTAGAGCTGGGTCACCTGATCCATCTGCAGGCCGGAATGGCTGGGATGACCGATCATGATCTGCGCCTCGCGGGTGGCGCTGGCGGGACCCTGGCCAAGCCCTTGACTAGCAGGTCCTTCACTAGCCCGCGCGAACTGCCGGTATCGCATTTGCCCCAGGCGGCTCTTGGCTTCGTCGGCGACCTTGGTGGCCGGTGCGGAGCAGCCGCCGGAGGCCTTCACGTAAGTCTTCGTCATATAGAGCTTGCCGTCGCTCAGCTCGGCCACGGCGTGAACATCGGTATAGTTGTTGACACGCACGCGCGTCGAGATTTCCGTCACATTGGCGTCCGGCCCCAGTTCGAACTTTGCCGCCATCGGCGCCGGATTCTGGTCGATCACCAGCGTGATCCTCACGACGCGGCGGCTGTCGCCAGGCGGGAGCTTGGTGCGCAGGGTGACGGGAACGATCGCCGCATCCTCGGCGCGGTACGGCATCTCGATGGCGATCACCTCAGTGCCGTCGTTCATCGGGCGGTTGTTGAAGATGTCCTGGACCAGTCCGGGCCACGGATCGTTGGCCTCGGGCGTTGCCGCAGGCGCAATGCGCGCGCCGACAAGCATGACGCTCAGAAGGCTGGCGATGCAGAGCAGGTGGAAACGACGTCCGGGCATGGCGGCAGCCCTTCACTGGGATGGAACGTAACGCCGCCAGTATACGTCATCGGGCGGGCTATTCCCATTCAATTTCCGAAAATGCGGTTGTTGCATTGCGTGCATTGTAGTCGTCGAACAGTTGCCACCGCGGCCGCTCGCTGGCCGCGGCGGTGTCGGCGGCGACCGTGATCGGAGCGCCACGGGCGACCAGCCTGCGAACATCCGCCGCCAGCGTTTCGAGGTAACGGCGTTGGTCGGCGAGGGCGCCCGGCCATTCGCTCACAGGTCCGTGACCGGGAATTACGCGTTGCGCGGGAAGCGTGGCGAGTTCGTCGATCATCCCGAGCCATCCGCGAATACTGCCGTCCAGCACCGGAATGTGGCCAAGGAACACCAGATCGCCCGCGAACAAGGTTTTGGTTTGCTCGTCGAACACGGTGAGGTCGTTGTCGCTGTGCGCCGCCGGCCATGACCTTAAGGTCAGGATTCGTGAGCCGAGATCGAGCTTGATTGTGCCATCGACAAGGAGCGTGGGCGGTATCATGCGTACCCCATCCAGGGACTTCTCGCCCATGATCCGGCGAAATGCATCGAGATAGAATGGTCCGCGCGCCGCCAGCGCTCGCGGCAGGTTCCGATGACCGACGAACTCGGTTCCATCGCCTGCGAATGCGGCGCCGCCAAAGACATGGTCCGGATGGCCGTGGGTGTAGATGACGTAGCGGATCGGTTTGTCGGTTCGCGCACGGATCGCCGCAAGCAGCCTCTGACCCTCGCGAACGCTGCCTCCGGTGTCGACCACCGCAACCGCGCTCTCCCCGATGATGAATCCGATGTTCGCGGTCGCGCCTTCGTTCTCGCCCGTCATCAGCGCGGTCAGGCCCTGGTGCACGAATATTCCGGGAGCGACTTCGCTCACAGGCAATTCTTGCTGCTGGGCCTGCGCTAGGGTGGACGTCGCGAAAACCACGAGTAGGGCAAGAACCGAAACGCCATGAGCCATGTTTCTGCCTCAGTCTCGTCCGGAAGCGATTTCGGGTTTCGTCGAGCTGGTTTGCGTCGCAGCATGCAACGCAAATCCAGCACGGGGATATTCCTGTTGCACGCTCTGGCACGCTGAGCAATTGATGGATAGCGGGCGTTCGATCAAGAAGGGAATGCATGATGACAGATTGGGGACAACGCCGCCGCTTGCTGGTCTCGCTGCTCGCGATCACAGCCATATTCGCCGGTCGCGATATCGCCGGAGCGCAGACCAACGACAGCACCGACCTGTCTATCGAGCTCATCGATCCCAAGGTGCTGAGGGTTTGCGCCGACCCGCGCAATTTGCCGTTCTCGAACGACAAGGGTGAGGGAATCGAAAACAAGCTCGGTGAGCTGTTCGCCGAAAAGCTGCAGAAAAAGCTGGACTATGCTTACTACCCGCAGGCGGCCGGCTTTGTCCGGATGACGCTTGCCGCTCATCGTTGCGACGTCATCATGGGCTATCCGCAAGGCGACGACCTGGTGCAGGGCACCAATCCCTATTACCGGACCGCCTACGCGCTGGTGGTCAAGCAAGGCAGCGGCCTGGATGATGTCGCGGCGCTGGGCGACGCACGCCTGAAGGGCAAGCATATCGGCATTGTCGCCGGCACGCCGCCCGCCACCAACATGACAGCAAATGGTTTGATGGCGGAAGCCAAGTCCTATCCACTGATGGTCGATACGCGGATCGATTCATCGGCAGAAGTCATGATCAAGGATCTGACGGCGGGAAAGATCGACGCCGCCATTCTGTGGGGGCCGCTCGCCGGCTTTTACGCGGGGAAGGCGAACCCGCCGCTTCACGTCACGCCGCTCGTCAAGGAAACCACGGGGCCTCGGCTCGTCTATCGCATCGGCATGGGCGTCCGGCCGGCCGACCAGAACTGGAAGCGGATGCTCAACCGTCTGATCCAGGAGAACCAGCCGGCCATCAACAGGATACTGCTCGACTTCGGCGTTCCCTTGCTCGACGAGAATGACCGGCCGATCGGCGCGGAGACGGCGAAGAAGTCGCCGTGATACGAACGCTGGCGTGCGTGGTCGTCGCGACCTTTGTCCTCGCAGCCAACGTTCTCGCGCAGCAGAATGTGCCGGAGCCGGACGGATATCGCACGGATAATTATCGCGCGGCTGTTCCTGCGACCCTCGCTGGCGTACGCGTCCTTACGACGGCGGAGGCCGAAGCGATCTGGCGCGCAGGCAGCGGTGTTTTTATCGACGTGCTGCCGCGTGCGCCGAAGCCGCCAAATCTTCCCGCCGGCACGGTCTGGCGTGACAAGCCGCGGCTCAACATCCCCGGCAGCATCTGGTTGCCCGATACGGGTTACGGCAAACTGGCAGAGCCAACCGAGGCCTATCTGCGGCGCGGGCTCGAGCGGGCGTCTCATGGCAACAAAGCCGCGTTGCTGGTGATCTACTGTCAGGAAGATTGCTGGATGTCGTGGAACGCGGCGAAACGGGTGCTGTCCTACGGCTATTCCAATGTGGCCTGGTACCCGGACGGAACCGAAGGCTGGGATCGCGCCAGCCTGCCGGTCGTTGAATCACAGCCTGAGCCCAGAACGGATGACAATGGGGGCAAATGAGGGGCTTGGGGCAAATTGAGAAAACAACCCCATGCAAAGTAGAATGGGCCGTGGGTTCGCTACTCGATCTCCTGCTGGATCATGCGCCCGAGCGCGAACAACCGCTGGTCGATCGCGGTGGGCACCTCGCAGACGAATTTGACCACGCGCTGCCGGTCTTCAAAGATCCGGGTTTGCCAGACCATTTGATTGCTGAGTTCGTCGATCTTGGGTTGATCGGGCGGGGACGCGCCCTGCAGGGCATGCAGCGCGGAGACGTCGGACCGGATCTTGTCGGCGGCCTCGCGCTGCTTGCGGGTGATCCGTTCCAATCCGTTCATGACCGACGCGCGCTGCGCGTTGAGGCTGTCGAACAGTCCGGCGAACAGCAGCTTGCCTGTCGTGGCCTTGTCGGTCGCCGGGCTGCCAAGAAATTCCGTGATCAGTTTCTGGGCGTCGTCAAGGGAAGTCCGTCTTGCGGCCAGCCTCGCTACCTGCGCGCTCACCTTGGCATCGTCCTTCCATTTGTCCTTGACGTCGTCGAGCGGCGGACCGGCCCACACCGCGGTGAGCGAGATTTCCGGGACTTTGGCCTGGGTGCACGGCCAGTCCGGATAGCGCGGATCGGCGGCCAAGCCTGCCTTGGTCGATGCTGCGACAAGGAAGAGCGTCCCGATTGCGATCTGCCATCTCATGTTTTGCCTCCGGCGGATCATGCTTCGCCTCCGGCGGGCCCGCGGCGAACCAGGCCGCGCGATGGGTCATAGGCGTATATCGCACCGATCATGAAAGCCATCGTGCAGCAAACCACGACGGCCAGTGAAATCCAGCTCATCTGTCCGTACAGCGCAAAGCGTATCAGTTCGACGGCATGGGTAAATGGATTGAACAGGCAGACATAGTAGAGCAGAGGGCTTCCCTCCTGCACCCGCCACAGCGGGTAGAGCGCGGACGAAGCGAAGAACATCGGAAAAATCACGAAGTTCATCACACCGGCAAAGTTCTCGAGCTGCTTGATGCCGGAGGAGATCAGCATGCCGAGCGCGCCGAGCATCAAGCCCGAAACGATCAGCGCCGGCAGCACCGTGAGATAGCCGATCGGTGGCGGCGCGATATCCCAGAACCACGCGATCAACAGGAAGGCGTAGACCTGGAGCAATGACACTGCGGTTCCCGCAACCAATTTGCAGAACAAGAGATACCAGCGCGGCAACGGGCTCACCAGGAGAGTGCGCATATTGCCCATCTCGCGGTCGTAGACCATCGAGAGCGACGACTGCATGCCGTTGAAGAGCTGGATCATCGCCATCAATCCCGGCGCGATATAGACCTCATAGAGAATGTAGGTTTCGTATGGCGGGATGATGGAGATGCCGAGGACCTGACGAAAGCCGGCGGCGAAGATGAACAGCCACACCAGCGGCCTGACCAGCGCCGAAACGAAACGTTCGCGCTGGTGCACGAAGCGCAGCGCCTCGCGCCACACGATGCCGTTCAGGCAGGTGACATATTGCGCGAGCGAGAAGCCGCTGTGTTCTCGGCTGACGGTCGTGGAGCTCATGGCGCGGCGCTCCCGGGATCCACCGCGGCGCCAGTCAGGCGCATGAATGCGGAATTGATGTCACGGGCTCCGGCGTCGGCGATGATATTCTCCATCGGGCCATGCGCAAGAACCCGGCCCTGATGCAGGACCACCAGGTCGTCGCCGGGCACGATCTCGTCGAACAGATGGGTGGCCCATAGCACGCCGATATCCTGCTCGATCACGAGCTGGCGGACGTGGCCGAGAATGTCGGCGCGGGCCTTGACGTCGAGCCCGACGGTCGCCTCGTCAAGCAACAGCAGGCGCGGACGATGCAGTAAGGCGCGCGCGATTTCCAGCCGCCGCATCTGGCCGCCCGAGAGGTCGCGAACCTTGCTGCCGGCGCGGTCAGCTAGGGCGATGCGCGTCAGCACTTCGTCGCTGCACAGCCGCGCCTCGCGTTTGGCGATGCCATGCAGGGCGGCATGATAGAGCAGGTTCTGCGTCACCGTGAGATCGAGATCGAGCGTCCGTGACTGGAATACGACGCCGAGCAGCCGCAGCGCTTCGCCGGGCGCAAGGCTGATGTCGTGGCCGAAAATGCCGATGCGTCCAGTCTGGGTTCCGAACAGCCGCGTGATCAGCGCGAACAACGTGCTCTTGCCGGCGCCATTGAGGCCAAGCAGCGCCGTGAAGCTTGCCGGTGCGACCGCGAAACTGACGTCGATCAAAGCACGCCTTGTGCCGTAGGAATGGCTGATGCCTTCGATCGACAACGCGGGCGTAGCCGCAGCATCGCACCGGGGACGCGGGTCCGGTGGTGCAGGTCCTGTGCTGTGTGCGTCGATTGCTGTCATGGCTGAGCGAACGTGATCCCCCAGGGCAACTCGCCGACCTGGATTGTCTTGATCACCTTTTGCGCCGACACGTCGATGACTGAGACGTCGTTTGAAACGCCGTTGGTCACCAGCAGATATTTTTCGTCCGGCGTGAAGGCCATGTGCCAGACCCGTTGGCCGACCAGAAGATATTTCGTGACCTTATGCGTGGTGGCGTCGACGACGGCAACGCGATTGGCGGGGCCGAGCGCAATGAAGGCGGTCTTGCCGTCCTTGGTGATGCCGATGCCGACCGGCTGGATCGCCTCGCGCCGCAGGCCGGGAATGTTGAACTCGATCTTGCCCGTGATGGTGCGCTTGGCGGGGTCGAGGATGGAAACGGTGCCGCCGATCTCGGACGATACCCACAATTCGGAGCTGTCACGCTTGAACTCGGCATAGCGCGGCCGCGCATCGACCAGCACGTTGGCGACGATCTCGCGCGTCGCGGTGTCGATGAAATGCGCCATGTTGGTGGTTTCGGAAGTATTGATCAGGATCTTGCCGTCCGGGCTGAGGGCCATGCCCTCAGGCTCGACGCCGACCTGGATGTCACCGAGGCGGACGCGCTTTTCGAGGTCGATGATGGTCACCGTGTTATCGTTCTCGTTGGCGACGTAGAGGAGTTTGCCGGCGGCATCCTGGGTGAACAGTTCCGGATCGGGACCGGAGGGCAGGCTGTCCACCACCTGATGGGTCGCGGTATCGATCACTTCGATCTTGTCGTCATCGCCGACCGCGACCAGCACGAATTTGCCGTTCTTGGTGAATTCGATGCCGCGCGGGCGCTGACCGACCTTGATGGTATGGGTGACGATCCATTTGTCGGTATCGATCACCGACACGGTGTTGCTTTTCTCATTCGATACATAGGCGACGAAGGCCAAGGCGGGGCAGGTGGCCGCGAGCCACACCGCCATTCCGGAAAGCAGACACCGACGCCACATCCGCCATTCCTCCGTTTTCAGTTCAGTTTGCATTTGGTTTCGGGCCGGTCGACGCCGAGTGTGTCGAGTTCGGAGTATTGATGCAAGAAACCCTCCTGCGGCGAAACCGAGACGACCATGCGGCCGTCGACCAGCAGGATCGGCTGGCGTAGCTGCAGGTTCCAGTCCCGCAGCGTCAGCCGCTGTCCCTTGAACGCCGCAACCGAAAAATCCGGCTTCTTGAGAAAATCAAACACCGATTTCGGGTCGCCGGAGTTGGTGCGCGATGTCGCTTCGCCGATCATGCGCGCGGCGGTCCAGGCCTGCATGTCCCGCGCCGTCATGCGCCGCGAATTCAATTTGACGAAGCGGTTCTGGATCTGGATCGCACCCCACTGATCGTGCGCCGCGTCCCAGCTTGTCGGCACAAGGCCTGCCGAGCCGGCGATCGGCCGCGGGTCCCAGGTCCGGTACGGGAGATACGAAGCAAACACTTCGCTTTCGTCCGCCGCGACGAGGACGTCATAGGCCGGCGCACCTTGCGTAAATACCGGCATCTGACGCTGGATCAGGGTTACACCGCTGTCGGTGCGCCGCGCGCCGCCGGTATCCTCGAAGACCTTTTCCTGAACGATCTTGGCGCCAAAGCGGATCGCCGCGCGCCGCAGCGCATCGGCGTAAAGCTTGTCGGCTTCGTGTGAGCCGACCACCAGCAGCCAGCGCTTCCACTGCTTCCACACCAGATACTGCGCCAGCGCGTCAGCGAGCATCGAGCGGGTCGGGGCAACATGGATCACGTTGGCGCGGCAATCCTGCTCGCGCAGCCGGTCGTCGATCGCACCACTGTTCAACAGCACGGTTTTGCGATCGCGCAGCGCATCGGCCGCCTTTAACAGCGCGTCGGCAGGCAGATCGGCGATGATGATGCCATTGCGGTCGGCGAGAGCCATCGCCGCCTTGGCGACATCCTCGCCATCTTTCAGGCGAATTTCCTCGAGGAAGAAACGCTGGTTGAGGAATTTTCCGGTGGTGTTGTTGTCCTCGATCGCCAGCCGCGCACCCGCGATGCCGTCATTTTCCGACGGTTGCTCGACAAGAGACAGTTTCGATTTGATGCCGGCCTGACCGAGATAGCCGACGCGGATGTCGACGGGGTCGGCCGCGAACGCGGAACTGGCCACGAAACTTAGTCCGATTGCGCCGATCAACCATCGGATCATGGACGCTCCCTGAATTCTCCTCCTCGACTTGACGACGATGGAGGGATACTTGTCCCGCAAGCACACGCGGCTTGAAACTTGACTGAATTGTTCTAGCTTGCAAGTCCGCATTTTGTCGTTGCTTGGACGTCGACGTGAGGGATCACGATCATGAGAGCGCAGTTTGTCTTTGCCGCGCTGATGCTGCTGGTGTCGGTGCCGGCGCACGCCGATCCGCCGAAGCTCGCGATTTTCGATTTCGAGCTGCTGGACACCAGCCTCGAAGGCGAGATGAGGGGGCCTCAGGCCGACGAGCATGATCGACTGATCCGCATCAGCGATCTGGTGCGCCGGCAGTTGACGGAATCCAGCAGGTTCGAGCTTCTGGACATCTCGCCGGTGAAAGCTGCGGCCGAGGGCAGCAACCTGCAGGCATGCGGTGGTTGCGACGTCCAGTATGCGCAGCGCATCGGCGCGGATCTCGTCATCACCGGTGTCATGAAGAAGATCTCGACCCTTATCCTCAACCTGACCATCTTCGTGCGCGACGTCCACACCGGACAGCTCATCACCGCGATGAATGCCGATTTTCGCGGCAACACCGATGAATCCTGGACACGGGCGACGAGCTATCTCGTGCGCAACCGGCTGCTGGCGCCCAATTATGGCAGGCCCCAGCCATAATGGACTGTGCAAAATTTCAGGCTCTCAGGCGCGCGGCGTGCCAGCGCAGATGGTCGCCCATGAAGCTGGAGATGAAGAAATAGCTGTGGTCGTAACCGTCCTGGCGGCGCAGCGTGAGCGGAATGTTAGCCTTCTCGCAGGCGCTTTTCAGCAATTCGGGACGAAGCTGCTCGGTGAGAAACGAATCGGCGTCGCCATAATCCACCAGTAGATCGGAGAATCTGGCGCCGTCCTCGATCAACGCAACCGCATCATGTTTGCGCCAGGCCTGCCTGTCGCCGCCGAGATAGCCTCCCAGCGCCTTGACACCCCAAGGTACCTGTGAGGGAGCAACGATCGGCGCAAAGGCGCTGGCGGCGCGGTACCGGTCGGGATGGCGCAGTGCGACGGTCAGGGCGCCATGGCCGCCCATCGAATGGCCGAGGATGGATTGCCGCCCGGCATCGACGGAGAAATTCGCGGCGACCAGTTTCGGCAGTTCTTCCGTGACATAACTCCACATCCGGTAGTTACGCGCGAACGGCTCTTGCGTTGCGTCGACATAAAAGCCGGCGCCGAGCCCGAAATCATACGCGCCGGCGGGATCGCCACGCACCTTGTCGCCGCGCGGGCTGGTGTCCGGCGCGACGAAGACCAGTCCGAGTTCAGCGCAGGCGCTGCGGAACTCGCCTTTTTCCGTGACGTTGGCGTGGGTGCAGGTCAGTCCCGACAGATACCAGACCACCGGCAGCCTTGCGCCATCGGGATGGGCAGGGACGTAGACCGAAAACGTCATGTCGGTTCCGGTCTCGGCGCTGGCGTGCTTGTAAACGCCTTGCGTGCCGCCATGCGATTTGTTGAGCGAAACCGTTTGAATTGTCATGAACTCTCCATTGCCGTGCCGCGTCGCGCCGTCTTTAGGCCACGCCGTTGTCGATGGCCAACCGCACCAGTTCGGCGGATGTGCGCACGCCGAGTTTGTGGCGCATGATCGAGGATGTGTTGGCGACGGTCTTGTAGGAGGAATGGACCAGCCACGCGATTTCGGACAGGCATTTTCCAGCGCTGAGCAGGCGCAGTATTTCCATCTCGCGTGCCGTCAGTTTTGAAAGCGGGCTCTTTGCGTATGAAGGGCCGGCGAATGCAATGCTTTGCGCGATCGCCGGCGGCAAATAGACCCCGCCCTTTGCTACTTCACGGATAGCATCAACAAGATCCTGGGGATCCCCGGTCTTGGAGACAAAACCCTTGGCGCCGACGTCGATGGCGCGCACGGCGAATACCGGGTCATCGTTCATGCTGAACATGATGATACGCGCCGACGCATCGCGCCCGAGCAGGCGTCGCGCCAGTTCGAAGCCGGACACCGTCGGCAGGTTGATGTCGAGCACGCAGATATCGGGATGCAGTTCGCCGAACACGCGTTCGCCGCTCTCCGCGTCGGAGGCTTCCACGACATCGATCTCCGGCTCGTCCGCGAACAAGGCACGACAGCCCGAAGCGACGATGCGATGATCATCTACGATCAGAACGCGCATTGGCATTGGTCCCGAATAGCCGCGTCAATCCCGTTGTGCACCGCATCAGGTGAAACACCGGCGCAGACTTCGGGGCGATACCTGCCGTCGATGGTCATGCAACCCGGGCGATGTTGCTATACCCTTCGATTAGATAGACGCCGGTTTTATCTGTCAACGCTCTGCTCAATGATGAATTGAAGACGAGTTCGCTCTCAGGCAAAGGCGATTTCACTCCTGGACAAATGATATGTGGCAAAAGCTTTCGTTACGTGCCCGGATCAACCTGCTGCTCGCGCTCGTCCTCACGCTTGGTCTGGCCATCAATGTTGCGCGGTTGGTGCTCGAGGCCGGGCCCCGGGTTCAGGCTGAAGATCAAAGCGTCATACGATTGGCGCGCGAGTTCATCGATACGATCGTTGCAGGATTAAAAGAGGCGCCGGATCCCGAAGCGCGACTGAACCAGATTGTCCACGACCTCAACAAGCTGCGTCACGTCAGCATCACGCGACAGAGCGAAGCCATCGCAAGATCCGGGATCGCGGACAAGCCGGACGACAATGCCGACGCACGCTCGCCGCCGGCATGGTTCGTCAGGCTTGTTCACCCCGAACAGACCACGGTGAACGTGCCGATTTCGATCAAGGGAAAACCGGACGCGCTGCTGATTACGTCGCATCCGAACGACGAGGTGGCCGAAATCTGGGACGGGATATTCACCCAGCTCCTGATCGGCGCCGCGATTGCGATCGTCCTTTTCCTCATTACCAGCAGGGTCGTTGGCCGGGCGCTCGCGCCGATCCAGACCCTTTCGGGTGCGATGGCGAAGATCGAGGCCGGCGGTTACGACACGCGCGTGAAACCGGACGGGCCGCCGGAACTCGTTGCCATCTGCGACAAGTTGAATCACCTTGCGGCCACTCTGGGCGATGCGGTTGAAGACAAGCGGCGCCTGGCCGAGCGCGTCGTCTCGCTGCAGGATGTCGAACGCAAGGAAATTGCCCGCGAACTGCATGATGAATTTGGACCCTATCTCTTCGCTTTGCGGGTGCACGCCAGCGCCCTGACGCGGATTGCGGATGCGGGAGATCCGAGCGCGGAGGCCACGCGAAGGCACGGCAGTGCCATATTGGAACAGCTGAATGCCTTGCAGCAGTCCAATCGCCGGGTTCTTGAAAAATTGCGTCCGGTGGGACTGACGGAACTCGGCCTTCGCGAGGCGCTCGGCGCGCTGCTGCGCCTGTGGGGCGAGTCTCACCCCGAAGTCGCTATCGAAACGGCGATCTCGCCCTCGTTGGGCGACACCGGCGAGACTGCTGATCTGACGATCTACCGCACCATCCAGGAAGCGCTGACCAATGTATTTCGCCACGCCGGCGCCACCAGCATCAAGGTAAGCGTTGAACCGGCCGAACTGCCTGTGGGCCTTGCGCGTACCGGCCGCGGCGGCGCCTTGGTGCGGGTTCGTGACAATGGCAACGGATTGGGGCCCGATCACAAGCTGGGCTTCGGGTTAACCGGCATGCGCGAGCGCATTTTGGCGCTGGGCGGATCGCTTACGATTGCGTCAGGAGATAGCGGGGTAACGGTCGAGGCCTTGGTTCCCCGGGACGTGGGGCGATAGATTCTTTTTTTGACGCGTTTTCTTCACGCGAACCGGGTGTCCACTTCGCTGGAAAACGCTCCAGTTCGGGAATTTTTCCCGAACTCGTTCGGGACGTTTTGTATGGTGCGCAACTTTTTTTGACGCCCTAAGATCGCCGGCGGCGTACCGGCAGACATCAATGCAGCCGGATTGGGATGGGACGAAGTAAAATGGGCGCGCGATTCCTGTTTATCGGGACAATATCACTGTGTCTGGTTCCCGGGAGTGACTGTGCTCAAGCCCAGGACGCGCCCGGTTCGACCGAGGTCTTACCGGCCATCGAGGTGGTTTCGCCGGGGACAGCCGCCAGGCCCGCCCGCAGCAGAAATGCGCCTCGGGCAACCAGAAGCACCCGCAGGGTTTTGATTTATCCAACCGCGCCCACGCCGACGGCCGGTTCCGGAATGGATGTCGACAAGGTGGCGGCAAGCGTCAACGCGGTGGGGGCCGGACAGATTGCGCGCACCGGCTCGCTCAACATCGCGGACGCATTGCAGCAACAGGTGCCGGGTATCATCATCAGTGATACGACCGGAAATCCGTTTATGCCTGACATACAGTTTCGGGGTTTCGTCGCATCTCCGGTCGCCGGTACGCCTCAGGGACTGGCGGTTTACCAGAACGGCGTGCGCATCAACGAAGCGTTCGGCGACACCGTCAATTGGGACTTGATCCCGACTGCCGCGATCAGGTCGGTCACCGTCGTCACCAATAATCCCGCATTCGGTCTCAATGCGCTGGGCGGTGCCGTCAACGTCCAGATGAAGGATGGCTTCAACTATCGCGGCGCTGAAATCAACACGATGGGCGGCTCGTTCGGACGCATCCAGAGTTCGGCGCAGTATGGCAAGCAGATCGACAATTTTTCCGTCTATGGCGCGCTCGAAGGCGTGCGTGACAACGGCTTTCGCAATTTTTCGGAGTCGGCCATTCGCCGGTTCTATGGCGATGTCGGCTACCGGACCGATAGCAGTGAATTTCACCTCAATGTGGGCGTCGCCAAGAACAATTTCGGCGCGGCTGCGACGGTGCCGGTTGAACTGCTGCAGAATTACTGGGGCGCCACCTACACCACGCCGCAGACGACATCCAACCAGGTTGCCTATGCCAATCTGACCGGAAAGGTCGAGGCCACGCCGACCTGGACGATCGAAGGTTCCGCGCGCGTCCGCGCTTTCAGGCAAAAAACGGTGGATGGCAATCCGACCGAGACCGAGCGATGTGGCGCCGATCCGGGCCTGCTTTGCTTTAACGACGACGACGTCCCGGCGAATGGCCTGAACGGCGTCCAGCTCGCCAATCCCTTCCCCGACAACGCCGTGCTGGGACAGATCGACCGGACCACAACCCGTTCGGTCACGACGGGGGCAACCCTGCAGGCAACCAATACCGATCAGCTGTTCGGGCACAACAACCAGTTCATGGTCGGCGCCAGTATCGACTCCGGTGTCACCCGCTTCGGGGCCAGCGCCGAACTCGGCACCATCGGCTCGAACTACGTCGTCAACGGCAGCGGTATCTATCTCGGTCCATCCGGCGAGCCGATCGCGATCGGCCCGGTTTCGCTTCGCGCCACCAACCGGTACACCGGGCTCTACGCGTCAGACACGTTCGACGTGACCGACAGATTTTCGATCACCGGCGGCGGCCGGTTCAACCATGCGCATATTAAGCTGGAGGATCAGATCGGTACGGCGCTCAACGGCGAGCACACGTTTACCCGCTTCAATCCGATGATCGGCGGCACCTACAAGATCACACCCGCTTTGACGGCCTATGCGGGGTATTCCGAGGCCAATCGTGCGCCGACCCCGCTGGAACTCGCATGCGCCGATCCTTTGCGCCCCTGTCTCATCGCCGCATTCCTCATCGCCGACCCGCCGCTGAAACAAGTCGTGTCCCGCACCATCGAGGCAGGTTTCCGCGGAACGTCGGAGCTGAATATCGGAACGTTGAGTTGGAAAGTTGGTGCGTTCCGCGCAACCAATGCTGATGACATCCTTGCGATTCCAAGCCCTGAGCTGCAGGGATTTGGCTATTTCCAGAACGTGGGTTCGACGCGGCGCCAGGGCATCGAGGCCCAGGTCAATCTGACATCGAAGACACTGCAACTCTATGCCAGCTATGCCCTCGTGGATGCGCGCTTCCTCGATGCGCTGCAGGTCGGCTCCAACAGCCCGTTCGCCGACGACAACGGCAATGTCCAGATTCTGCCGGGCAATCGAATTCCGGCGATCCCCCGCAACCGGATCAAGTTCGGCATCGACTACGCGATCACGGATGCCTTCAAGGTCGGAGGCGATGCGCTGTTCGTCGACAACCAGTTTTTTGCCGGTGACGAATCCAATCAGGCGACGAGACTGCCGGCCTATGCGGTGTTCAACCTGCACACCTCGTATCAGATCAACAAGACGCTCCAGATCTATGGCCGCGTGGATAACATCTTCGATAACCGCTATGCGACCTATGGGACCTTCTTCGACATGGGTGACATCCCCAACTTCGCCAATGGCGGTGCGCCCTTCACCGATCCCCGTTCGCTCAGCCCGGCGCGGCCGCGCGCTTTTTACGCGGGCCTGAAGGCGACGTTCTGAACGAACGGCGCGTCGCGGGATGCCGATCAAAGCCGGCCTTCACGGCCGGTTCCACCAGGCATGGCCGATCCATCCCAACACCAATGCGCCTGCAATCCACAACAGGATGATAACAGCCATTCCGGCCCGGCTGGTTGGACGCTGCGCGGCGGCGTCTGCCTTGGCGCGGCACTCGACCATGATCTCATCGGGAATCAGCGTCACCACGAGCCAGATGCCCAACGGGAGCAGGATCAACTCGTCGAGATAACCGATGATGGGGATGAAGTCCGGAATGAGGTCGATCGGCGACAGCGCATATCCGGCAACGGCGATGGCGAGCGCCTTCGCGTACCACGGCACGCGCGGATCGCGGGATGCGAGATAGATCGCGTGAGCGTCGCGTTTCAGACCCTTCGCCCACGATTTGATACGAGAGAGCATTGCGCCTTCCAGAGTACCGGGTTTCCTGGCCAAGGTAGCAGCGTGAGCAGAACTTGCGGCGCATTTCAGCCGCGCTTTTTGCGGGTCGACGACCGGGTGAGACGCAGGCGGCCATAGGTGCGCGGCAGAAACTGCTTGCCCCTGGTGCTGAGGAAATCGAGCATCGCCTGCGCTGGCGGCAGCAAGACCTTGTCCTTGCGGGAAAGTGCGTACCATTGCCGGATCACGGGAAGGCCGACCACGTCGAGCGTCGTCAAACGCCGTTCGTCGAGTTCGGTGGCGACCGTGTGCGCGGAAATGAATGCAATGCCCAAACCTGCGATCACGGCCTGCTTGATGGTCTCGTTGCTGCTCATGGCAAGGCCGATCTTGGGACGAATGCCGGCGGATTCGAACAGCTGCTCCATCAGGCCGCGCGTTCCGGATCCGGGTTCGCGCGTCAGGAAAGTCTCGCTCGCAAGCTCGCCCGGCGCGATGCGGGATTTTCGCGCCAGCCGATGTCCCGTCGGCGCGATGATGACGTGGGGGTGATCGCCGATCAGGTGAACGTTCATGTCGATGTCGGCCGGCGGGCGGCCCATGATCGCAAAGTCGAGATCGTAGCCGCGCAGCGCCGTGCCGATCTCCTGCCGGTTTCCGATCGAGAGCGTGACTTCGACGTCCGGATGCCGTTTCGAAAATCCTGAAATCATGAACGGCACGAAATATTTCGCGGTGCTGACGGCGCCGATCGAGATGCGGCCGGCGGTCTTCCCCGCCATCATCGCCATCGTGGTTTCGCAATCTGATATCGCCGCCTCGATCCGCTCAGTCAGCGCCAGCACTTCGCGCCCGGCTTCCGTCAGCAGCATGCCGTCGCCGGTGCGCTGGATCAGCGGCAGCCCGGCGAGTGCCTGCAAATTGCGAAGCTGCAGCGTGACCGCGGGCTGGGTGAGATGGAGCTGTTTGGCCGCTGATGTGACCGATCGGCTTTTTTGAACGGCGGCCAGTGCACGCAACTGGCGGATCGTCACTTCCCGCAATAACCGGCCTGCCATCGCCGCACCCTTTATAACAAAAACTTTGCTCAGACCAAAGATAACAAAATTTTACTAATTCGGCAAACTGCGTTTCCTTTGACATCGCGGATGGCCAGACCGGCGAGACGCTTGAGAGCCCCCGAAAGAGGGCACAGGGGAGACGGCCATGGACGAGCGCGTGACGCTGCGTTCACATCTCGATCGGTCCGCGTTGCAGACGCCGCTGCATGGCGCTGCGCTTGCCGACGTGATCAAGGCGATTGCCGCCGCTTCCATCGAGCTTGCCGCCTTGATCGCGGATGGGCCGTTCGCTGGCATCACCGGGCGGAACGGCGGCATCAATCCTGACGGCGATCAGCAAAAGGATATCGATGTCGCCGCCGATGAAATGATACGGCGCGCCTTGCGCGGCACCCCGGTGGCGGCGGTTCTTTCCGAGGAAGCGGCGCTGCCGGAAACCTTGCGTCCTTCGGCGCCGTTCTGTGTTGCGATCGACCCGCTCGATGGATCGGCCAACCTCGACAACAATATCTCGGTCGGCACCATCTTTTCGATCCGCCCCAGGGGCAACGACCTGCTTTCGACCTTCTTCGAGCCCGGCACGGCGCAGTGTGCCGCGGGTTTCATCGTCTACGGTCCGCAGACCACGTTCGTCCTCGCGCTCAACGCGCGCGTCGATGTCTTCATGCTCGACCGCCACGCGCAGGAGTTCGTGCAGACCCGGCAGGCTGTGCAGATCGCACGCAACATGCCGGAGTTCGCCATCAACGCGTCCAATCACCGCCACTGGCACGGGCCGGTCCGCACCTATATCGACGAGTGCCTCTCCGGCACCAGCGGCGGCGGCGAGGCGGATTTCAACATGCGCTGGATCGGTTCGCTGGTGGCCGAAGCGCTTCGCATCCTGGTGCGCGGCGGCGTGTTCCTTTATCCGGCCGATGCCCGCCCGAGCTATCGGGAAGGACGGCTTCGCCTGCTGTACGAAGCCCATCCAATGGCGCTGATCATGGAATGGGCGGGAGGCGCGGCGTCGACCGGGCGCCGGCGAATTTTGGAACTGGCTGCAAAAACTCCGCATCAGCGGGTGCCGCTGATCATGGGATCGGTGCACCACGTGCGCGACGTTACGGCCATTCACGACAGGATCGAACCGATGTTCGACAATAGCGACGCACCGCTGTTTGCGCGGCGCGGTCTGTTTCTCTGACGAGGCGAACGACATGTCGCGGGCTCATCCCATCATATCAATCACGGGTTCGTCGGGCGCCGGCACGACGTCGGTGAAGAAGACGTTCGAGCAGATCTTCCGCCGCGAAAAGGTGGTTGCGGCCTACATCGAAGGTGACGCCTTCCACCGCTACAATCGCTTCGAGATGCGCACGAAAATGCTGGAGGAAGCCGAGCGCGGCAACAAGCATTTCAGCCATTTCAGCCCGGAAACCAACCTGTTCGTTGAACTGGAACGGGTGTTCCGGGACTACGGCGAATCCGGCACCGGAACGACGCGTCACTACATCCACGACGATGAAGAAGCGAAGCTGTACGGCGCCGAACCGGGCACGTTCACCGACTGGCGCAAATTGCCTGAGAATTCCGACTTGCTGTTCTACGAAGGGCTGCACGGCGCCGTCGTGACCGACAAGGTCAACGTCGCGCAGCATGCCGATCTCAAGATCGGCGTCGTGCCTGTCATCAACCTGGAATGGATCCAGAAGCTGCACCGTGACCGCAACGCCCGCGGCTATACCGCGGAGGCGGTGACCGACACCATCCTGCGGCGCATGCCCGACTACGTGAACTATATCTGTCCGCAATTCGCCGATACCGACATCAATTTCCAGCGTGTGCCGACCGTCGATACGTCGAACCCGTTCATCGCGCGGTGGATTCCAACGCCGGACGAATCGATGGTGGTGATCCGCCTGAGGAATCCGCGCGGCATCGATTTTCCGTATCTGCTGTCGATGATCCCGCACAGCTTCATGTCGCGCGCCAATTCGATCGTGATCCACGGCGCGAAGCTCGATCTGGCGATGCAGCTCATCCTCACCCCGCTGATCCTGCAACTGATGGAACGCAAGAGGCGCACGACATGAACGCTCCCCTGTCCCGTATTGCCACCCGTCCGGATGCTTCGCACGCGGAAATGGCCAACGCGATTCGCTTTCTGGCGATCGATGCGGTTGAACAAGCAAAATCCGGCCATCCCGGTATGCCGATGGGCATGGCCGACGTCGCGACCGTCCTGTTTTCGCGATTCCTCAAATTCGATCCGGCCGACCCGGCATGGCCGGATCGCGATCGCTTCGTGCTATCAGCCGGTCACGGCTCGATGTTGCTGTACGCACTCCTGCACCTGACGGGCTATGAGGGCGTGACATCGGATGAACTCAGGGCCTTCCGGCAATGGGGATCGAAGACCCCGGGACATCCCGAGTATGGCCATACCCCTGGCGTCGAGACCACCACCGGGCCGCTCGGGCAGGGTATCGCCACTGCCGTCGGCATGGCGCTCGCCGAACGGTTGATGAATGCGCGGTTCGGCGACGACTACGTCGATCACTTCACCTATGTGATATCAGGCGACGGCTGCCTGATGGAAGGCCTCAGCCATGAGGCGATCTCGCTGGCGGGCCATTTGAAGCTCAATCGCCTGATCGTGCTGTTCGACGACAACGAGATTTCGATCGATGGCGCGACTTCGCTGTCGTGTTCGGATGACCAGCTCGCGCGGTTCAAGGCCTCCGGATGGTCGGCCTGCCGTATCGATGGCCACGATCCCGAAGCCATTGCCGCGGCGATCGAACGGGCCCGAACCAGCGACCGGCCGTCGCTGATCGCCTGCCGCACGCTGATCGGCTTCGGGTCGCCGAACCGCCAGGGCAGCGAAAAAGCCCATGGCGCGCCGCTCGGTGCCGATGAAGTTGCGAAGACCCGCCACGCGCTGAACTGGCCGCACCCGGCGTTCCAGATTCCGGAGCATATCGCGGCGCAATGGCGCGACGCTGGCGCACGCGGGCATGCCGCCCGCCGCAGCTGGATCGAACGCACAAAACGCTGTGCCGCGGCGCGCTCGCCGTTTCACGATGCCCTCAATCGCAACCTGCCGTGCGGCTATGTTGACGCGATGGCGCTGCTGCGCGATCGCTTCGCAGCCGAGCGGCCCAACATCGCGACCCGGCAGGCCTCGCAGCTGGTGATCGACGGGATTGCCGAGGCGTTGCCGAATTTGCTCGGCGGTTCGGCCGATCTGACCCATTCCAACCTGACGCGCGCCAAGACGCATAAGCCCGTTCAGGCCGACAGCCTCAACGGCAGTTACATTCACTACGGCGTCCGCGAGCACGCGATGGCGGCGGCGATGAACGGCATCGCGTTGCATGGCGGCTTCATTCCCTATGGCGGTACGTTTCTGAGCTTCGCCGACTACAGCCGCCCCGCGATCAGGCTGGCGGCATTGATGGGTATCCGCGTCATCCATGTGATGACGCACGACTCGATCGGACTGGGCGAAGATGGCCCCACTCACCAGCCGGTCGAGCATCTGGCATCGCTGCGGGCGATCCCCAATTTGCTGGTGTTTCGCCCCGGCGATGCCGTTGAAACCGCAGAAGCCTGGGATTGCGCGTTGCGCACCCAAAATAGCCCGTCGCTGCTGTGCCTGTCGCGGCAGGCGATGCCGACGTTCCGCGAAGCTGGCGAGCAGAATCTGGTCGCGTTTGGCGCTTACGTCGTTGTCGATCCGGAGGAAGGCCGCGACGTCACCCTGATCGCAACCGGCTCGGAAGTATCAATTGCGATGCACGCGGCTGAACTGCTGGCGAGCGTCAACGTCTGCGCCGCCGTGGTCTCGGCGCCGTGCTTCGAACTGTTTCGCCAGCAATCCCGCGAATATCGCACCGCGGTGCTCGGACGCGTGCCGCGGATCGGTGTCGAAGCCGCGGTCGAGGGCGACTGGGCGCGCTGGCTCGGCGATGACGGCGAGTTCGTCGGCATGACCGGCTTTGGCGCTTCCGCGCCGGCTGAAACACTCTATCGCGAGTTCGGCATCACCGCGGACGGGGTGGCGAAGGCCGCGCTGCGCTGCATCGCGCGCGCCAGGATGGCGGTGAACGACACGTGACCGCCTGCAAACAGACAACGACATGGAGGGACCGATGGCCAGGATCACACTGAGGCAATTGCTGGATCATGCCGCCGAGCGCGGCTACGGCGTGCCGGCGTTCAACATCAACAATATGGAGCAGGGCCTTGCGATCATGGAGGCGGCGGCCGCCGTCGATGCGCCTGTTATCATCCAGGCCTCGCGCGGCGCGCGCTCCTACGCCAACGACATCATGCTCTCGAAGATGATCGACGCGCTGGAGGAGATGCATCCGCAGATTCCGCTCTGCCTGCACCAGGACCACGGCAATGAGGAAGCAACCTGCGCCACCGCGATCAAGCATGGTTTTACGTCCGTCATGATGGACGGCTCGCTCAAGGCCGATGCCAAGACCGCGGCGGATTACGACTACAACGTCGACATCACCCGCCGCGTCGTCGACATGGCGCACTGGATCGGCGCCTCGGTCGAGGGCGAGTTGGGGGTGCTCGGCTCGCTGGAGCATGGCGGCGGCGAACAGGAGGACGGCCACGGCGTCGAGGGTGAGGTCAGCCACGATCAGCTCTTGACCGATCCGGACCAGGCGGTCGATTTCGTCCGCGCCACCAAGGTCGACGCGCTGGCGATTGCAATGGGCACTTCGCACGGCGCCTACAAATTCTCGCGCAAGCCGGACGGAGACATCCTTGCGATGCGGGTGGTCGAGGAGATCCATCGCCGGCTGCCGAACACGCATTTGGTGATGCACGGCTCCTCCTCGGTACCGCAGCCGCTGCAGGACATGTTCAACCAGTTCGGCGGCGAGATGCCGCAGACCTGGGGCGTGCCGGTCGAGGAGATCATCCGCGGCATCAAGCATGGCGTCCGCAAGGTCAACATCGACACCGACTGCCGGCTGGCGATGGCCGCGGCGTTCCGAAAGGTCGCAACCCAAAGCCGCAGCGAATTTGACCCGCGCAAATTCCTCAAGCCCGCGATGGACGCGCTGCGCGACCTTTGCCGTGAGCGCTTCGAACAGTTCGGCACTGCCGGCCACGCCTCCAAGATCAAGGTCGTTCCATTGGCCGAAATGGCGAAGCGCTATCGCTCCGGCGCGCTCGACCCTCGTATCGGGGAGATGACCCATGCCGCCTGATCTTTTGATCCCCACGCTTCCGACCAGCCGCCGCACGCAACAAGAGGAAACCAGTATGAACCAGCACTCGATGACCATTCGCGGCAAGGAACGCTACAAGTCAGGCGTCATGGAATACAAGAAGATGGGCTATTGGGAGCCCGACTATGTGCCAAAGGACACCGACATCATCGCGCTGTTCCGGGTCACGCCGCAGGATGGCGTCGATCCGATCGAGGCCGCGGCGGCCGTGGCCGGCGAATCCTCGACCGCGACCTGGACCGTGGTGTGGACCGACCGGCTGACGGCGGCGGAAAAGTATCGCGCCAAGTGCTACCGCGTCGATCCGGTGCCGAATTCACCGGGGCAATACTTTGCCTACATCGCCTACGATCTCGACCTGTTCGAGAACGGATCGATCGCCAACCTGTCGGCGTCGATTATCGGCAACGTGTTCGGCTTCAAGCCGCTGAAGGCGTTGCGTCTGGAAGACATGCGGCTGCCGGTGGCCTATGTGAAGACATTCCAGGGCCCCGCGACCGGCATCGTCGTCGAGCGCGAGCGCATGGACAAGTTCGGCCGTCCGCTGCTCGGGGCCACCGTGAAGCCGAAGCTCGGACTCTCCGGCCGCAACTACGGACGCGTGGTCTATGAGGCGCTGAAGGGCGGGCTCGATTTCACCAAGGACGACGAGAACATCAACTCGCAGCCGTTCATGCATTGGCGCGAGCGCTTCCTCTATTGCATGGAGGCGGTCAACAAGGCGCAGGCCGCGTCCGGCGAGATCAAGGGTACCTATCTCAACGTCACCGCCGGAACCATGGAGGACATGTACGAACGCGCCGAATTCGCCAAGGAACTCGGTTCGGTCATCATCATGATCGACCTCGTCATCGGCTACACCGCGATCCAGTCGATGGCGAAATGGGCGCGCCGCAACGACATGATCCTGCATCTGCACCGGGCAGGGCATTCGACCTACACGCGGCAGCGCAGTCATGGCGTCTCGTTCCGCGTCATCGCGAAATGGATGCGGCTGGCGGGTGTCGATCATATCCACGCCGGCACCGTGGTCGGCAAGCTCGAAGGCGATCCGGCGACCACGCGCGGCTATTACGACATCTGCCGCGAGGACTACAATCCGGTGCGGCTCGAGCACGGCGTGTTCTTCGACCAGAACTGGGCCAGCCTCAACCGGATGATGCCGGTCGCATCCGGCGGCATTCACGCCGGCCAGATGCACCAGCTGCTCGATCATCTCGGCGAAGACGTGATCCTGCAGTTCGGCGGCGGCACCATCGGTCACCCGATGGGCATTCAGGCCGGCGCGACCGCCAACCGCGTGGCGCTGGAAGCGATGATCCTCGCCCGCAACGAGGGCCGCGACTATCTCGCCGAAGGGCCGGAAATTCTGGCCAAGGCGGCAGAGACCTGCACGCCGCTGAAATCGGCGCTCGAGGTCTGGAAGAACGTCACCTTCAACTATGAATCGACCGACATGCCGGACTACGTCCCCACACCCAGCGTCGCAATGTAAGGAGCTGATATCATGCGTGTTACCCAGGGCTGCTTCTCGTTCCTGCCTGACCTCACCGACGAGCAGATCACCCGCCAGGTCCAGTATTGCCTGGAGAAGGGCTGGGCGGTGAACATCGAGTTCACCGACGACCCCCATCCCCGCAACAGTTTTTGGGAGATGTGGGGATTGCCGATGTTCGATCTCCGCGACGCTGCCGGCGTGATGATGGAGCTCGGCCAATGCCGCAAGGTGTATGGCAACAGCTACATCCGACTGTCGGCTTTCGATAACAGCCACGGCTGGGAATCGGTGCGGCTGTCCTTCATCGTCAACCGGCCAAAGGACGAACCCGGCTTCCGCCTCGAGCGGCACGAGATGGCCGGCCGCAACATCCGCTACACCACGAAGTCCTACGCGGTCGATCGCCCCGAGGGCGGTCGTTACTAGAGCATGATGATCATGCATCAAATCGGGAGACGTCATCCTGAGGTGCGAGACCAATGGCGCGATGCGCCATTGGTGGAGCCTCGAAGGATGGGCCACGGGCGCTTCTCATCCTTCGAGGCTCGTCGAAGAGGCTCGCACCTCCAGCGACAACGGCAAAGCCGTTGCGCGGGGATGACGCGATAGGGTGCGAGTAGTCGTTCCTCTGCCGGCCGGCGGTGCTCCCTCATCGACCCCAGCCGGAAGTACTGCTCCGTCGCCATAAGGGTGGCGACGGAGTTTTTTTCCCGAAAGGCGGTTCGCAGATGGATTTGGATGCCTCACCAATGACAGACCGGGTCAATCTCCGCGAAGAGCTCGAGGCCGTCGGCATCGAGGAGATCCTGACCCAGCTCGACCGCGAACTGATCGGGCTGAAACCGGTCAAGACCCGTATTCGCGAGATCGCGTCGCTGCTATTGATCGAACGTATCCGCAAGCGCATGAATCTGACGACGGACACGCCGACGCTGCACATGTCGTTCACCGGCAATCCCGGCACCGGCAAGACCACGGTGGCGCTGCGGATCGCGGGCATTCTCCACCGGCTTGGTTTCGTCCGCCGCGGCCATGTCGTCTCGGTCACCCGCGATGAACTGGTGGGGCAATATATCGGCCACACCGCGCCCAAGACCAAGGAAGTGCTGAAGAAGGCGATGGGCGGCGTGCTGTTCATCGATGAGGCCTATTATCTCAATCGGCCGGACAATGAACGGGACTACGGCCAGGAGGCGATCGAGATATTGCTGCAGGTGATGGAATCGCAGCGGGAGGATCTGGTGGTGATCCTCGCCGGCTATGGCGACCGCATGGAAAAATTCTTCGCCAGCAATCCGGGCTTCCGCTCCCGCATCGCCCATCACATCGATTTTCCGGATTATTCCAATGATGAGCTGCTCGCCATCGCCGAGCTGATGCTGCACGACATGAACTACAAGTTCAGCGCCGAGGCGCGCGAGGCGTTCATCCGCTACATCGCGGCACGCGTGACCCAGCCGCTGTTCTCTAACGCGCGCTCGATCCGCAACGCGCTCGACCGCATGCGGCTGCGCCAGGCCAATCGCCTCGTCGCCGATCTCGACCGCATGCTGGACGCCGACGACGTGATGTCGCTGCAGGCGTCGGACGTGCTGGCCAGCCGGGTCTTTTTGAAAGACAAGCCCTAGTTGCCCATTGTGCATGACGAGCGCCGGATCCAGGCCAATCTTTGCGCCGAATTTCGTCGGTCTCGCGCCCGAGTCATCGAGTGTCGCCATCCCGGTTGCGGTATTGCCGGGTTGTAGAGGTACGCCTGCAGGAACGACGAATGATCGGCGCGCTCGGCGACCTCGTAGAATGCGCGCGCAGCGTCCTAAATCGGATCAGACAGTGAGCTTAGCCTCGCCCTTGCCGGCCGCATAGCCAGGGGCGCGGGTCGAGCAGGCCTCTCTCCCTAATTTCGCAATACTCTCAGCGCCCGATGGGTCTACACTGTCGGCGGCAGATTTGTGCTGGCATGCACCAAATGGCGATGAGAGATTGCGAATGACCGATGTGACCGAGAAAACCCCTTCCGCTTCCCCGGCCGACGCAGCTTTTCGTCCGCATTCGTCCCATTGGGGCGTGTTTTCGGCGCGCTGGCAGGGCGATGAACTCGAGGTTCGGCCGCATCCTGACGATCCCGATCCGAACCAGATCATCGATAATTTTCCCGGCGCCTTGCGCCATCGCGCGCGGGTCGCGCAGCCGATGGTGCGCCGCGGCTGGCTCGAAGGAAAGCGCGGGCCGGACGCGCGCCGCGGACGTGATGAATTTGTCCCGATGTCGTGGAAGGACGCGCTGGACCTGCTCGGCGCGGAACTCGCCCGGGTGCGGGATAATTATGGTCCAGGCGCGGTGTTCGGCGGATCCTATGGCTGGTCGAGCGCGGGCCGCTTTCACCATGCGCAAAGCCAGGTCCATCGCTTCCTGAACGTCGCGATGGGGGGGTACGTCAAGTCGGTCAATTCATATAGTTCCGGCGCCGCCACCGTCGTGGTGCCCCACATCATCGGCGACTACGAGGATTTGACCAAGCGCAACGTCTCCTGGGAACAGATTGCCGAGCATAGCGATGTCGTGCTCGCCTTCGGCGGCATGGCGCTGAAGAACAGCATGGTGGCCGGCGGCGGCACCAGCAAGCATGTCGAGCGTGGCGCGATGGCGCGCGCCGCCGCGCGCGGCTGCCAGTTCGTCCATGTGAGCCCGCTGCGCGGCGATTTGCCGGATGAAGCCCGCTCGCAGTGGATCAGCAACATCCCCGGCACCGATGTCGCCCTGATGCTGGCGCTGGTGCACACGCTGGTCGTCGAGGGCCTGCACGATCGCGCTTTCCTCGATCGCTTCACGGTCGGCTGGCCGGTGTTCGAGCGTTACGTTCTGGGCGAGACGGACGGCCAGCCCAAGGACGCGGCATGGGCCGCCGCGATATCAGGCGTTGCGGCCGACACTATCGTGGCGCTCGCCCGACAGCTCCACGGCCGCCGTGCTTTGATCGTGGTCTCGCACTCGCTGCAACGCGCCGAGCATGGCGAGCAGCCGGTCTGGATGGGCGCGGTGCTTGCCGCAGCATTGGGGCAGATCGGCCTGCCGGGCGGCGGTTACGCCTACGCGCTCGGCGCCATCGCGTATTACGGACGACGTTATAACGCCGTGCCGACGCCGACGCTGTCGCAAGGCCGTAACGGCGTCACCGAATTCATTCCGGTCGCCCGCATCGCCGACATGCTGCTCAATCCCGGCGGCACCTATCGATACAACGGCAAGACCAAGACCTATCCCGACATCAAGCTGGTCTATTGGGCCGGCGGCAATCCCTTCCATCATCATCAGGACATCAATCGCCTGCGGCAGGCTTTCGCGCAGGTCGATACGCTGGTGGTGCATGAATTGGGCTGGACCGCGACGGCGAGACATGCCGATTTCGTGCTTCCCGCGACCATGACGCTGGAGCGCGAGGATATCGGCGCCAACGCCAACGATCCCTTGCTGGTGCCGATGCAGCAGATTGCGCCGCCTTATGGTGAAGCGCGGGACGATTACGCCATCTTCTCCGATCTCGCCGAACGTCTCGGCAAGCGCGAGGAATTTACTGAAGGCCGAAACGTCCGCCAGTGGCTGGAGCATCTGTACGAACCGACGCGGAAAGGGCTGGCAGAGCGCGGATTAGCGGCGCCGAGCTTCGACGAATTCTGGAAGAGCGATGGCCTGATCATGCCGCAACATCCCGACGATGGCGGGCAGCTGCGCCGTTTCCGCGAAGATCCTGATGGAGCGAAACTCCCGACGCCCAGCGGCAAGCTCGAGATATTCTCGGAGACCATCGCGGGCTTTGGCGAGACGGACTGTCCGGGGCATCCGGCCTGGCTCGAGCGGATGCAGGTGCCGGCGCCTTCGGCGCCGCTGATCCTTGTCGCCAATCAGCCGGCGACGCGGCTGCACAGCCAGCTCGACTTCGGTGGCCACAGTGCAGCGTCGAAGCACCGCGGACGCGAGGTGGCATGTATGAATCCGATCGACGCCGCCGCGCGCGGGATTTCCGATGGCGACATCATTCGCCTGTTCAACGAGCGCGGCGCCTGTCTTGCAGGCGTACGCGTCACCGACGACATCCGGCAGGGCGTGATCCAGTTGGCTACCGGCGCGTGGTACGATCCCGCCGATCCCCAGGAAGAAGCCTCGCTCTGCGTGCACGGCAATCCGAACGTGCTGACGCGGGACGTCGGCACGTCCTCTCTGGCGCAGGGCTGCACCGGACAACTGACGACCGCCGAGGTCGAACGTTTCACCGGCAATCTGCCGCCGATCCAGGCCTATGATCCGCCCGTGACCGCGAAGCGCGGAAGCTAGGTCATGGATAAAGTCGATCTCTGCTTCACGCCGGCAACGGAGCTGGCGGGCGCGATCCGCGCCAAAGAACTATCCTCCGTCGAAATCACGTCGACGGTGCTGGAGCGCATCACAGCCCTTGAGCCCAAACTGAACGGCTTTGCCCATCTCGCGGCGGAAGAGGCGATGGCCGCCGCGGCGGCGGCCGACAGCGCGCTCGCCAAGGGAGATTCTCTCGGGCCGCTGCACGGCATTCCCGTGACCATCAAGGATCTCGAACCGGTGCGCGGCATGCCGTTCGAACGCGGGACCTATTTGTTTCGCGGCGAGGTCGCGCCCGCAGATAACGTCGCGGTCGCGCGGCTTCGCAACGCGGGCGCCATCATCCTCGGCAAGACCACCACGCCCGAATTCGGCTGGAAGGGTGTCAGCCACAGTCCGCTGACCGGCGTCACGCATAATCCCTGGAAACTCGGTTTGAACGCCGGCGCGTCTTCTTCCGGCGCCGGCGTTGGCGCCGCCGCTGGTTACGGTCCGCTCCATCAAGGCAGTGACGGCGCGGGCTCGATCCGCATGCCCGCGCATTTTTGCGGCGTCTACGGAATCAAGCCGACCTACGGTCGCGTGCCGCAATCGCCGATGACACCGAGCGACAACACCGTGCATCTCGGTCCTTTGACGCGCACGGTCGCCGACGCTGCCCTGATGCTAAAAGTGATGGCTGGCCGCCATCCCGACGATCAGTCGAGTCTTGAAGGGCCGCCGGCCAACTATCCCGCACAGTTCGCGAGCCGGCCGCGCGCGCCCCGCATCGCATTCAGTCCGGATCTTGGCCATGCCCGCGTCGACCCTGATGTGGCGGCATTGGTGCGCAAGGCCGTGGAGGCGTTCGAAACCGAGCTCGGCTGGCGCGTCGAACAGGTGGCAACGCCGTGGGGACCGAAGGGCCCGGAACTGGCGCGCTTTTTCTGGCCTGCACATTACAGCCGTTACGCGGATCGCGTCGCCGAATCCCGAGACCGGCTGGATCCGGGCTTTGTCGCATGCTTCGAAGCCGGACAGCACATCACGCTGTCAGACTATTTGAAAATGAAAGTCGTAAAACTCGCCTATTGCGCGGAGATCCACCATTTCTTCGAGGACTGGGATTTCCTCCTGACACCGGCGGTGTCGGTTGCGGCATTCCCCGCCACGCAGTTGCAACCCGACCACTGGCCGCAACATCCGTGGGACTGGATGTCGTGGGCGGAATTTTCCTATCCGTTCAACCTGGCACAGAATCCGGCAGCATCGATTCCCTGCGGGTTCACCCCATCAGGCTTGCCGGTCGGGTTGCAGATCGTCGGCCGGCGCTGCGACGATCTCGGTGTGCTGCAGATGTCCGCGGCGTTCGAGGCCGCACGGCCATGGGCCTCCGCGCGTCCGCCGATCGCTTGAGAAACGCAACGGCGGAGCGATGGCCTACGCGACTTCCAGCGCCCGCGCGTAGGTCAGCCCTGAATTGGCGATGTGCGACGTCATCAGCGTCTCGAAAGCTGCGAGCTCGCCGCGCTCGAACAAATGGAGCAGCTTGCGGTGCTCGTCGAACGAGGCCGGTGTCTGGACGTCGACCGGTGCGCTCAAATTGGTGCGCAGCGCGGCTACGCGTCCCGATACCAATTGATAGGACTCGACAAGATAGCGATTGCCGCAATGCGCGAAGAAGGCTTCATGCATTGCTGTATCCGCTCGCCCATAGGCGACGTTGTCCTTGGCCGCCAGCGCCAGCTCCATCTCCGAGATCGCGGACCGCATCGCCGCGAGCGCGCCGGCGCGGTCTTGACGATAGGCGAGTTCGGCGGCCTTGGGCTCGATGATGATCCTGAACGCGCAAAGCGCCGAGATGTCGGCAGCGCTCGGGGTAAAGACAAAGCTGCCGACCTGCGGCCTTATCACCACGAGCCCCTGCGATTGCAACAGGCCCATCGCTTCCCGCACCGGCGTTCGGCTGACGCCGAACGATTGCGCGATCATCTCTTCGGAAATGACCGCACCCAGTCCGAATTCGCCATCGATGATGGCCTGACGCAGCCGCAGCATGACCCGCTGCGACAGCGACTTCGGTGCATCGAGCTTGAGCGATTTCATGGGCCCTCTTGCCTCCGCCTCGATCAGATCACCTTTCCAGGATTGAGCAAATGATCGGGATCGAGCGCCGCCTTCAGCGTACGCATCAGCGCGATCTCCGCTTCGCTGCGCGCATGGCCGAGCCATTTTTTCTTCATCGTTCCGATGCCGTGTTCGGCGGAGACGCTGCCACCCATGTCGCGCACCAGGCCGTAGATGATCGCGTCCATTTCTTCCTTGGGCTGGCGCTCGACCGGCAGGCCCGCGACCCAGGACACCAGGTGCAGATTGCCGTCGCCGATATGGCCATAATAGACGCTCTCGCATCCGGCGATGCCTCCTGCCAGCGCTGACTTGCAGCGGCTGACGAACTCATCCATCCGCGCCACCGCAAGCCCGATATCGTAGGAAATGTGCGGGCCGAGCACCTGGCCGAATTCCGAACAGATGTCGCGCACCGCCCAGAACGCCCTGGTCTGCGCCACCGATTGCGAGACGGCAGCGTCCAGCAGCAGTCCGCGCGCCATCAGGTCTTCGAGCCACGCTTCGAACTGCGGCGCATCGATGCTCTCATCGGTGCCTTGCGCCTCCACCAGCACATAGAGACCATGACCGGTGCCGACCGGCGAGCGCACGCCGGCCCGCGCCGTAATCACCTCCCAATAGTCCGGCCACATCACTTCGAATGCCGACAGCAGCGGACCGAGCCCGCCACGCGCCGCGTCGAGCAGATCAAGCACCGCAGGATAGTCCGCCACGGCGCAGAGTGCCGCCATGGTCGAGCGCGGTTTCGGAAACAGCCGCAATACGACGCGGGTGATGATGCCGAGCGTGCCTTCCGAACCGATGAACAGATGCTTCAGATCGTAGCCGGCATTGTTCTTCAGGAGCTTGTTGAGGTTGGTGACGATGGTGCCATCCGGCAGCACCACTTCGAGGCCAAGCACCAGCTCGCGCGTCATGCCGTAACGAATGACGCGATTGCCGCCGGCATTGGTGGAAAGATTGCCGCCGATGGCGCAGGAGCCGCGCGATCCCAGATCGAGCGGGAAGAAGAAGCCGGCTTCATCCGCGGCCTTTTGAATCGTCTCCAGCGGCGTGCCGGCCTTGACCGTCATGGTCGAGCTGGCGCGATCGATCTCTTCAATGCCGACCATTCGCTCCAGCGAAATCGCGACCCAGCCCGGTTCCGGAGAAGCACCGCCGCACAGGCCGGTCAATCCGCCTTGCGGCACGAACGGCAGCTGCGCCTTGCGGCATGTCGCGATCGCCTCCGATACGCCGGCTGCGTCCAGCGGCCGAACCACCGCGATCGGTGTTTGCGGCAGGCTCGCGCTCCAGTCGTTGCAATTGCGGGCGGGAATATCGGCGCCGGTCAGCACCGCCTGCGGGCCGAGTTTGCGCTGCAAGGCGCTGAGCAGCTCCATCGGTCGTTCGGGTCGCGTCATCGCATCCATGGCGGAGCCTTTGTTGGTCCGTCGCGCGTCCATGCGTTTTTGGCAGCGCGGCCTGCTCAATACCGAGTTGAGGTGTTCTTGTATGTAAGGTACAACAGAAGTCAAGAAGGCCACGCGGATGCCGCTTGGGGCGTCCAGATGCAATGGGTGAGGTCATGACAGCAGCAATTCGCGGGTTTTGGGCGGCTGCGCCCACACCGCTGACGACCAGTGGGACCGTGGATCACGCGAAGCTCGCGGGGCACGCCCTCAACCTCTTCAAAAAGGGCGTCGACGGCGTCGTGCTGTTCGGCACCACCGGCGAGGGCACCTCATTCGGTGTGGCCGAGCGGATCGCCACCGTCGAGGCGTTGCTCAAGGCCGGCGTGGCGTCGTCGCGCATCGGGCTTGGCGGCGGCTTTCCCGCCATCACCGACAGCATTGCACTGGCGCGTTCGGCACTGAGCCTGGGATTGAACCATGTGCTGATCCTGCCGCCCTATTTCGACCGTGACGTCACGCCTGAGGGAATCGAGGATGCGTTATCCGCGATTTTCGATGCCGTGGCTGACGACCGCCTTCGCGCCACGCTCTATCATATCCCGCAGGTGTCCGGCGTCGCCGTGCCGGTCGCGGTGGCGGCCAGTTTGCGCAAGCGCTACGGCGTTGTCGTCGCAGGTCTCAAGGACTCAAGCGGCGACTTCAGGCAATTCCAGGCGTTTCGTGCCGCCGCGCCCGAGCTTGCGATTACGGTCGGCAACGAAACCGATATCGCCCGCGCCATCGCAGCCGGCGGCGCCGGCACGATCTGCGGAATGGGCAATGTCGTGCCTGGCCTGGTTCAGGCCATGATCAACGGGACCGGCGCGGAAGCGCGCATGCAGGCCGCCATCGACGTCGTCGCCAGCGGGCCGTCGTTCCCCTCGACGTTGAAGGCAATTATCGCCGCGCAGAGCGGCGACGCCGGCTGGCTGCGGGTGCGTCCACCGCTGCGCCAGTGCGCCGACGGCGCGGCTTTCAAGGCGAAGCTGGAGACGTTGATGAGCCCGGAGGTCGCCTGAAGGTCTCAACCCGACGTTTCACGTGCGTACGCAACGTTTGAAGCGAATCCTCGGGCAAGGCCGCACCTGAAACCTGCGCGCGGCGCGGCTCTTGCTCGTGGCCGCGGCGCGGCTCTTGCATGTGGCAAGTCGTGCTCTTGCATGGAGGGTCTGTTTGATGACACCGTGCGGTCGCTTCGGGTAGGGGACACCGACCTGAACACTCTCGTTGCGTTTCGGTATTGGACTTCTCGATGCTGCTTCTGATTGCCCGGCGTCTCGGTCTCGGCCTCCTGGTCGCGCTCACGGTGATGACGCTTGCATTCATGCTGACGCGGCTGTCGGGCGACCTTGCCATTTCAATCGCCGGGCCTTCCGCGACGCAGGCCGACGTCGAAATCATACGCAAGGCCTACGGCCTCGATCGTCCGCTCTACGTCCAGTTCTTTTCCTGGGTCGGCCGCGCCATGGTCGGTGATTTCGGCCAGAGTTATTTTTTCAAGGACAGCGTCTCCAACCTGATCGCGAAGCGCCTGCCCATCACGCTGACGCTCGGCCTCGTGGGCCTGAGCCTGGCCCTGATCATCTCGATCCCGCTCGGCATCCTTGCGGCGGTCCGCGAGAACACCTGGCTCGACCGCGGTGTCACCATGTTCACGATGGTGGGGCAGGCGATCCCGAGCTTCTGGCTCGCCTTGATCCTGATGATCGTGCTCGGTCTCAATCTCGGCATCCTGCCGATCTCTGGCACCGGAACCTGGCAGCACTTCGTGATGCCGGGCATCGTGCTCGCTTTTACGGCAATCCCCGCCCTCACACGGCTCACGCGATCCGGCATGATCGAGGCGATGGCGTCCGACTACATCCGCACCGCGCGCGCCAAGGGCCTGTCGCGCGCGCGCATCATCTTCAAGCACGCGCTTCGCAATGCCGCGATCCCTGTGGTGTCGATCGCCGCCGTCCAGCTCGGCTTCATGCTCGGCGGCTCGATCGTCATCGAAACGGTGTTTGCGCTGCATGGCGTCGGCTATCTCGGCTGGGAGAGCATCGCGAAGAATGATTTTCCTGTGGTGCAGGCGGTGGTGCTGGTGCTGGCGGCGATCTATATCGGGCTCACGCTGCTTTCCGACATCCTCAATGCGCTGCTTGATCCGAGGCTCCGGACCGGATGAGCGAACCGATTGCAATCCATGCGCCGCTGACGTCGCGGGTCGGCGTGGCCGGCTTCACGGTCGGGATCGTCATCGTCGGCATCATCGCGGTGGCCGCGATAGCAGGCAATCAGCTGGTGCCGCATGATGCCTTCACCCAGGACCTCGGCAACCGCCTCAAGCCGCCGTTCTGGATGGAGGGCACTCAGGCCGGGCATCTGCTCGGCACCGATCAGCTCGGCCGCGACTATCTGGCGCGGCTGGTGTACGGCGCGCGCATTTCGCTGTTGATCGGCATCATGACCGTGATCACGTCGGGACTGATTGGCATCACGCTCGGCGTGCTCGGTGGCTTCTTCGGCGGCCGCGTCGACGACGCCGTGCTGTTCGCCATCACCACGCGGCTGTCGATCCCCGTGGTGCTGGTCGCGCTGGCGGTGGTCGGGCTGATGGGGTCGGGGCTAGGCCTCGTCGTCGCAACGCTCGGGCTTCTGTTGTGGGACCGCTTCGCCGTGGTCGCGCGCGCGACCACGATGCAGATTCGCGGCCTCGATTACGTCAACGCCGCCCGCTGCGCCGGCGCCTCGACGTCGCATCTGCTGGTCAAGGAGATACTGCCGAACATCGCGAGCCATCTTGCCGTGGTGGCAACATTGGAGATGGCGCTCGCGATCCTGCTCGAGGCGGCGCTGTCGTTCCTCGGCCTCGGCGTGCCGCCGCCGCTGCCGTCCTGGGGTCTGATGATCGCCGAGGGCAAGGATTACATGTTCTTCTCGCCCTGGGTGATCATGGTGCCCGGCGTCGCGCTGTTCATCCTGGTGCTCGGCATCAACCTGGTCGGCGACGGATTGCGCAATCTGCTCGGCTCGGAGCGGTCGCGATGAGCGCATTGCTTGACATCGAGGATCTCGAAGTGACGTTCGGCGGCCGCAGCGCGGCGGTACGCGGCGCCTCGTTGCAGGTCGAGAAGGGCGAGACCCATTGCCTGGTCGGTGAATCCGGCTGCGGCAAATCGGTGACCGCGCTGTCGATCATGAACCTGCTCGCGCGCGGCGGCCGGCGCTCCGCCAAACGCATGAGCTTTGCCGGCACGGATCTCCTTTCGCTGTCCGACCGCGAGATGGCGCGCCTGCGCGGCAATCGGATCTCGATGATCTTCCAGGAGCCGATGACCAGCCTCAACCCGGCCTTTACGATCGGCTCGCAAATGGCTGAGGTGCTGACCCGCCACAAGGGTGGCTCGCGCACCGCCGCGCTCGAGCGCGCGGTCGAACTGATGGGCCGCGTCGGTATCACCGCGCCGGAGATGCGGCTCGGCCAGTTCCCGCACCAGCTTTCCGGCGGCTTGCGTCAGCGCGTCATGATCGCGATGGCGTTGATGTGCGATCCCGAACTGCTGGTCGCCGACGAGCCGACCACCGCGCTCGACGTTACCGTGCAGGCGCAGATTTTGCGGCTGCTCGCGACCTTGAAGCGCGAACTCGGCCTTGCGATCCTGCTGATCACCCATGACCTCGGCATCGTCGCCCGCGTCGCCGACCGGGTGTCGGTGATGTATGCGGGCGAGGTGGTCGAGCGCGCGCCGACCGCGGAATTGTTCCGCAGCCCCCAACACCCCTATACGCGCGGACTGCTGTCCTGCGTGCCCGTGCCGGGCCGGGTGCAGCGTGATCGGCCGCTCGGCTCGATCCCGGGTGTGGTGCCGGCGATCGGACCGGGCTTTGCAGGCTGCGCGTTCCGCTCGCGCTGTTCCCATGCCGACGCCAGCTGCGAACGCGAAATCCCGCGCCGTCAGGCAGGTAGCGCGCACGACTATCTGTGCCGGCTCGCACCGGAATTTTCGGAGCCGCAGCCCGCATGAGCGTCGCGATCGAAGTCCAGAATTTGCGGTGCGAGTTCCGGGTCAACGCCGGCTGGTTCGCGGCGGAAAAACGCGTGATCGCGGTCGACGACGTTACCTTCAGCGTGCCGGCGGGCAGCGTGCTCGGCATTGTCGGCGAATCCGGCTGCGGAAAATCCACCCTCGCACGGCTGATCCTCGGGCTGCTGAAACCGACGGCGGGGACCGTGCTGGTCGACGGCAAGCGCCTGTTCGACCTCGACCGCAAGGCGCGGGCGCGGCTGATCCAGCCAGTCTTCCAGGATCCGTTCGCCTCGCTCAATCCGCGGCACCGCATCAAGGACATCGTCGCGCTGCCATTGACCGCCCAGGGCACCTTCTCACGCGCGGAAATCGAGCGCCGGGTCGCTCAAATTCTCGAACGCGTCGGGCTTTCGGCGGCGATGGGCGAGCGCATGCCCTCGCAACTCTCCGGCGGGCAACGCCAGCGCGCGGCGATTGCCCGTGCGCTGGTGCTCGAGCCGCGGATCGTGATCTGCGACGAGCCGACCAGCGCGCTCGATGTTTCCGTGCAGGCGCAAATCCTCAATCTGCTCGCCGATCTGCGCCGCGATCTCGGACTGACCTATCTTTTCATCAGCCACAATCTGGCTGTCGTGGAGCATGTCGCGAGCGAGGTCGCGGTGATGTATCTCGGTCGGTTCGTCGAGCGCAACGAAACCGACGCGCTGTTTCGTGCGCCCGGTCATCCCTACACGCAGGCGTTGCTGCAAAGCGTGCTGACGCCGGAGCCGGGCCGTGGCGTGCCCGACATCGGCCTCGGCGATGCCATGCCGGATCCGGCCAATATTCCCCCGGGATGCCGGTTCAATCCGCGCTGCGGCATCGCCGTCGAACGCTGCCGCCGTGTGGCACCAACGCCCATGGTCCGCGCGCCCCAGGGAATGGTAGAGTGCCATCTGGCATAGAGTGTGCTTGAAATCGGTCTTGCGATCGGAACCAAAGGAGGACGGCATGGGCGTGCAATTGAGATTTGGTGCGGCGATCCTCGCGGCGGCACTGGTCGGTGCCGGCGCATCCCCGGCGCTGGCGCAGAAGTCCGCCGACACGTTGCGGATCACGATGCGGGACGCGCTGCCGAACGTCGATCCCTACTATAACAATCTGCGCACCGGCGTGGTGATGCACCACCAGGCCTGGGACGGGCTGGTTTACCGCAATCCTGAAACGTTCAAGAACGAACCGCTGCTCGCCACCGAGTGGAAGCTGCCGGATTCGACCACGATCGAATTCACGCTCCGGCCCGGCGTCAAATTCCACGACGGCAGCGCGTTCACCGCCGATGATGTGGTCTACACGCTCAATCTGGTGTCCGATCCCGCGAGCAAGGTGTCGACGCCCGCGAACTACAACTGGATTGAAAAGGCCGAGAAGACCGGCGACCTGTCGGTACGCGTCAAGCTGAAGCGGCCGACGCCCGCGGCGCTGGATTATTTCGCCATGGTCGTGCCGATCTATCCGAAGGCCTATCGCGAGAAGGTTGGCGCGGAAGGCTACGCCAAGGCGCCGGTCGGCACCGGCCCCTACAAGATCACCAAGGTTGAAGCGGGCGCCTCCATCGACTTCGAGCGTTTCGAGGATTATTGGGCCGGCAGCCCCAAGGGCAAGCCGGCGATCAAGAAGATGAGCGTGCGCTTCGTTCCGGACGCGACGACGGAAATGACGGAGTTGCTGGCCAGCCGCGCGGACTGGATCTGGAACATGAATCCTGACCAGTTCGAAAACGTGAACAAGCTTCCGCACATTGCGGCCGTGCGCAAGGAATCGATGCGGGTCGGCTATCTCTCGCTCGACGCGGCCGGCCGCACCGGCGCGGACAATCCGATCACCAAGCTCAAGGTACGCCAGGCGATCTGGCACTCGATCGACCGGCAGGCGATGGCCGACAAGCTCGTCACCGGCGGCAGCCGTGTTCCGGCGGCGCCCTGCTTCCCGACCCAGTTCGGCTGCAACGGCGAGGCCGCGACGATCTACGACTACAATCCCGCCAAGGCCAAACAGCTTCTCGCCGAGGCCGGCTATCCCGACGGCTTCGACCTCGAAGTGGCGAGCTATGTGCTGCCGCAGTGGGGCTCGGCGGTTCAGAACTACCTGATTGCCGTCGGTATCCGCGCCAAGCTGAACCAGCTGCAGACGGCGGCACTGATCCAGAAGGCGAAGGCCGGCGAACTGCGCACCTACATCGGAAGCTGGGGCAGCTACTCGATCAACGACGTGTCGGCCTTCATGCCGAACTTCCTTGACGGCGGCGCCGACGACTATGCGCGCGATCCGGACGTGCAGAAATGGCTGATCGAAGGCGGTTCATCGATCGACCCGGAAGTCCGCAACAAGGCCTACTCGGCCGTGATCCAGCGCGTCACCCAGCAGGCCTATTTCGCGCCGCTGCACACCTATGTGACGACCTACGGCTATTCCAAGCAGCTCGATTTCACGCCGTACTCGGACGAACTGCCGCGCTTCTATCTGGCGAAGTGGAAGTAGCAAGAGCTGGCCGGCGCCGGCGCGGCTAATCCGCGCCGGTTTAGCCCACTGGCGTCTTCGGTTTCGAAGCGTCTAGAATGCCCGAATCTCGGCGCGGCATTCGGGAACGCGATGACAGGATTGCTCAGTCGGCGTGATGCGTTGGTGCGGAGCGCGGGGCTTGCGGCGGCAGGCCTGGTTTCTACGGCCGGCTTTGCCGCACCTGTCCGCAAGCCGGTTTCCGGCGATGCGATCGACGCCGCGTTGCAGGCGAAAGTTGCGGCCAGGGAAATCCCCGGCCTGGTCGCGATGGCCGCGAACGAGACCTCGGTCGTGTATCAAGGCACGTTCGGCACCCGCAACATCGCGGCCGCGATGCCAATGTCACCAGATACGGTTTTTCGCATCGCCTCGATGGTCAAACTGCTGACGTCGGTGGCTGCATTGCAGCTGGTCGAGCGCGGCAAACTGAAACTGGACGAGCCGGCCGCCAACATCGATCCGACGCTCGCTTCGCCCCAGGTCCTCGCGGGCTTCGATGCCAAAGGCGCGCCGCAGCTGCGACCGGCGCACAAGCCGATCACGCTGCGAAACCTGCTGACGCACACATCCGGCTTCAGCTACCCGCTGTGGGATCCGAATGTGGTTCGCTACCAGAAAGCGGCGCGGGCGGATCCGGCGCTGCCGCGCCGGCCGCTGATGTTCGAGCCGGGCGCACGATGGGCCTATGGCGGCAGTATCGACAATGTCAGCCAGCTGGTTGAGATCGCCAGCGGGCAAACCATCGATCGCTACTTTAGTGAACACATCACCGGCCCGCTCGGCATGAACGACACCGGCTTTGTCATCACCGACCAGCAGCGTGCCCGCCAGGCCAGCCTGCATGTGCGCGATGCCGGCGGAAAGCTCGTCCCAAAACCGTTCGAGAAACTGGCCCCGACATCGGCCTTTTCGGGCGGCGGCGGCATCTATTCGACCGCGCCGGACTATCTGGTCCTGCTGCAGGCGCTGCTGAACGGCGGACGTTTTCGCGGCACAAGCCTGTTGCGGCCGGATACCGTCGCAATGATGTCGACCAACCAGATCGGCAACATCGAGGCAGGGATTCTCAAGACGGCCAATCCGGCGCTTTCGAACGACGTGGATTTTTTCCCGGGCGTCCATCTGCGCTGGGGGCTCGGCCATATGATCAATGTCGATCCGGTCCGCGAGGGCCGCGCGGCCGGCAGCCTCACCTGGGCAGGCCTGTTCAATACCTATTACTGGATCGACCCGAAAAAACGCATTGCGGGCGTGATCATGATGCAGATCCTGCCCTTCGTCGACAAACAGGCGCTGGTGGCCTACCGGCAGTTCGAGCGCGGGATATATCGCGCGCTCGGGGCGGCCTAGTAACCTCCGGGTGACTGCCATTCCGCCGACGTAGATGTGATTGAAACGAGCGCGATGGCGGGCAGTTCGCCGGTCGAAAATATGATAGACCGCCGTCATTCCCGTCCGAAAACAGGTAACGCGCTCACCATGAACCTCGATATGACCCGTCGCACCTTGCTGCATCTCGCCGGCGCCTCCTCACTCGCGGCGGCCGCCGCGGCCGCGGCGCACGCCGAGCAGGGTGGTAGCGGCGGCGGGCCGACTTTCGCCAACCGCACGCCGATGCGGATCGGCATGGTGACGATCCGGGTCCGCAAGCTCGATGTGGTGGCGGACTATTACCGCGACGTGCTCGGGCTTGCCGTGATGGAACGCTCGGCCACCGGCGCGGTGCTCGGCGCCGGCGGGGTCAAGCTATTGGCGCTCGAAGCGCGTCCGGATGCCGCGAACGAAGCCCGCAACGCAGCCGGCCTCTATCACACCGCCTTCCTGATGCCGACGCGCAAGGATCTCGCGCGCTGGCTGGTCAATGCCGCGATCCACCGCGTGCCGCTGTCGGGCTTTGCCGATCACCGCGTCAGCGAATCCGTCTATCTCGACGACCCCGAAGGCAATGGCATCGAGGTCTATGCCGATCGCGATCCCTCGCTCTGGCAATGGAGCGAGGGCACCGTGACGATGGGAACCGACCAGCTCGATATCGACAATCTCGTCTCGCTCACCAATACCAATGTCAGCGATTACGCCAAGGCGCCCGACGGCTTGCGCATCGGCCACATGCATCTGCGCGTCGGCGATCTCGCCAAGGCCGACGGCTTCTACCGCGGCACGCTCGGCTTCGATCCGACGCGGGCGCGCAGCGGCGCCGCGTTCCTGTCCTCCGGGCGCTACCATCACCATCTCGGTCTCAACGTCTGGCAAAGCGCCGGTGCCGGCCGCCGTGACGACGCGGCCACCGGCCTTGCCTGGTTCTCGCTGGAAATCGAGAAGCCGGATTTGTTCGCGGCGAAGGAAGAGCGCCTGCGTCAGGCCGGCGTTCAGGTCGCGTCTGTTGCTGGTGGCCTCGAGGCCGCCGATCCCTGGGGCACGCGCGTGCGCCTCGTCAAGGTCTGAGCCGTCAGGCGGGAGCAGATACGATGGATGCCGTACTGCCTTTCCGTACCATGGCCTACAATAATGGCTGGGCCAATCATCGCCTGCTGACCGCCTGTGCCACGCTCTCGCAGTCGGATTTCACCGCGCCGCGCACCGGCTTCTTTCCAAGCCTGCGCGCCACCCTCAATCACATCCTGATCATCGACCGCTTTTACATCGACGCCCTGGAAGGCGGCACATTGGGGCCGGCGGCCTGGGCCAACGAGGAGCCGTGCGAAACCGTCAGCATTCTCCGCGACGCGCAAGGCGAGATGGACCGCTGGTTGATTGCCTTTGTCGAGCGCCTCGGCGCTGAAGATCTCGATCGCATCGTCAACGTCCACCGCGGCAGTCGCATCCAGCATGAGCGGATGGACCGGCTGCTGCTGCATCTGTTCCAGCATCAGATTCATCATCGCGGCCAGGCTCATGCGATGTTGAGCGCGACCGGTGTCAAGCCGCCGCAGCTCGACGAGTTCTTTGCCGCGGAAGAGGCGCCGTTGCGCGCAGCGGAATTTGCAGAGCTTGGCTGGAGCGAGGATAAAATCTGGCGCCGCTGAGTTACCGCCGCGTTGTCCCGTCGCGGCATCCATCCAGAAACAACTGGACCGCGGCCGTGACGCGCTCACGCAGCTCCTTTTCTGGCCTGACGGTCTTGCCGCTGAGGATCGCGCTGCGGGCGGGGCCATCGACCACCGCGTAGAGGAATTGCTCGGCGGCGAAACGCTCATCCGTCGTTGATCGGATCTGGCCGTCGCGCATGGCATTGGAGAAAATGTCGGCGATCAGCCCTCGCACGTAGATGGCGTTCTCGTGATAGGTGAGGGCCAGTTCCGGGAATTGATGCGCTTCTGAGGTGATGAGCCGGTCCATCGCGATCGCCGCCGGTGCCAGCGCGCGTTTCGAGAGTTCGACGCCGATTCGGATCAGGGTCGCTTCGATCGGCTCGTCCCGATTGGATTCGGAGACGGCCGGTACCAGAAGATCATTCATCGCCTTGCGGACGACGGCCGCAAACAACTCTTCCTTGGAAGCGAAGCGGGCGTAGAAGGTCTGCTTCGAGACCCGCGCCGTCGCCGCGATGAGATCGATGCTGACCGCCTCAAAACTCGATTCCAGGAACAGCCGTGTCGCCACGTCGACAAGCTGCCCGGCGATCTGTCCGGCCTGTTCCTTGGTCGGCCGTCCGCTGTGTCGTCGCACGGTCTTGGCCGGCTTGGCCTTGGTGACATTCATCTAGCTGGTTCTCTCCGGGGCATTTGCCCGCGCGGCCTGTCCGGCAGCGCGGTCGCATCGTCAGATCCTTCTCATAACGGCTTGCGCTCGGCTACGGAAGTGTATAATAGTACTGTATCGTTTGATTAATCGCGCAGGGCGTTTCGGGCGGCGGCAGCCGTTTCGGGGCGAACGGAAACCTGCGCCTGCGTCCCCCGAAAGGAACTGGAAATGAAGCTGCTGACGTTGGTTTCCCGGACGATACTGCGCACCGCGCTCGCACTCTTTCAGATACTGATCGCGGGGCCCGGCAACGCCGCGGGTGCGGCCGATCCAAGCGGCACCTGGCTTACGCAAGACGGCCGCGCGCGCGTTCGCATCGAGCGCTGCGGCGCCAGGCTGGAGCAGGTTTGCGGCTTTATCGTCTGGATGAAGGAGCCGGTGGACGCGAACGGGCAGCCGCTGAAGGATCAGAACAATCCGGACCCCGCGAAGCGGTCGCGGCCGCTTCTCGGTCACCAGCTGATCCTGGGTCTCAAGCCCGTCGCTGAAGGACGTTTCAACGGTCAGATCTACAATGCCGAGAACGGCAAAAGCTACGAAATCTCGCTATCGCGCGGCGCCAGGGACCTCAACGTCACCGGCTGCATGCTGTCGATTCTGTGCGCCACCCAGACCTGGACCCAGACCACGAATGCCTTGCCCGGCCAGTTGGTCGGTATGACCGGCGATCCCACCGGACCCAGGGCGGACAGGGAGTGGGCGCAGGCGAACCCACCGACAATGGCAAGAGCCGCAAAATAGAACCGGCGATTCAATTCGCGCCGTTTCGATCTGATTCGCTGACGCTTACCCAACATATCCAAACTGGAGTTTGAAATGTCTGCCCTCTCGCGAGCGGACCGCCGTCTGGCGGCCCTGACCCTTGCTGCTGCCTTGAGCGGATGCGCCAGCGTGACGCCGATCCCTTATTCGGAAGTGGCTTCGTCGTCCTATCTCGCGCCAAATCCATCCGATCCGTCCGGGCGAATTCCGTATCGCTACTCGACCGACGTGGACTGGCGCCCCTACAACAAGGTGATGCTCGATCCGGTCGTGATCTACCGGGGACCGGACCAGCAATTCGGCGAGCTGTCCGGAACCGACAAGACCACGCTCGCGAACTATATGCGGACGCGGTTCACGAAAGAGCTGGGCGGCCGCTTCACGCTTACAAGTCAGCGCGGCCCAAACACGTTGCGCGTGCGGTTGACGCTGACGGGGGCCGTCGCCAACACGCCGGTGCTCGGCACGCTGTCGCGGTTCGATGTTGCCGGCCTGGTCTATAACGGCGTGCAGACCGCGCGTGACGGGGAGGGATCGCTGACAGGCTCGGTCGTCTATGCCGTCGAAATCTTCGACGCCGGAACGTCACGCCTGCTCAGCGCCTTCGTCACCAAGCAATATCCGAGCCCGTATGACGTCAAGGCCAGCGTGGGACGGCTGACGGCGGCAGAGGCCGGGATCGACAAGGGCGCCGAAGCGCTGATGGCGCAATTCCAATGATGCCAAGTCGTATCGGCGCGCTTCCCTCATTCGCCCAACAGCCCCGGCGCTCCGCGGATCCTCAGATGATCGTTGGAAGTCATAGCCGCAAGAAGCCGTGCACCCGGCAGATCGTTCGCTGGATCACCGAACAAGCGACGGTACTGGATGACGGCGTCGCTTTGCTCGACGGCTTCTGCAAGGCCTTGCGCGATCAGGGGCTGCCGCTCTGGCGCATGAGCGTGGTGACCAACGCGCTCGATCCGTCCGTGCGCGGGTTCAGCTTCGACTGGCACAGCGACCGCGGCGCATCGCTGGCCTCCGCAAGCTATGGCGACGAGGATTTTGGCGCCTTCGAACGTAGTCCGCTCCACGCGTTGCTGGCCGACGGCCGGAGCTTCGCCCGATGGCGTCTCGGAGCTGATCCGAATGCCGCAAGCGCTGTTCCCGAACTTCTCGACCTGCGCGCGGAAGGCGGCACCGATTATGTCCTGCATCTGATCTGGTTCGCGCCGGGAACGGCTCTGAAAGGCGTCGCCATTTCGTTCGCGACCGACGCGCCGTCCGGTTTCAGCGACGACGACATGGCTGTGCTGGACGAAGTGCTTCCCTCGCTCGGGCTTGCCATCTGCAAACTCAGCCTGTCGCGGACATTGCAGGAAGCGCTCGCGACCTATCTCGGCTCGGAGACGAGCACGCGGGTTCTCGAAGGCAATATTCGCCGCGGTGAAGGCAAGACGGTTGCCGCCGCGATCCTGCTGGCCGATTTCCGCGGCTTCACGACCCTCACGGATCAGGACGATCCCGTGAAGGTCGTCGGTTGGCTGGACGAGCACTTCGATGCCATTGGCGAGCCCGTCACGCGCTGCGGCGGCGAAATCCTGAAATTCATGGGAGACGGCTTCCTGGCGATCTTTCCGGTGTCGGATCCGGAGAATCAGCCATGCGCGACCTGTGGCGTTGCGCTGGATGCCGCGGACTGGGCGCTGGCATCCAACCGTGCATTGAATGAGCGACGTCGCCAGGCGGGACTGCCGCAATTGGAGGTCCATCTGGCCTTGCACTTCGGTCAGGTGGTCTACGGCAATGTCGGAACCAGCCGGCGGCTCGACTTCACGGTGATCGGCCGGGCGGTGAACGAAGCCAGCCGTATCGAGGAACTGTGCGACGACGCAGGCCGCCCTGTGCTGGTCTCCGATACGTTCGCCGAACGTTGCGCCCGTCCGCTGCAACTGGTCGGCACGTTTGCCCTGCGCGGACTTGAGCGCAGGCAGCAGATCTGGGCGCCGGCAGCATGACAAGGTTCGAGCAGCTTCTGTTCACCGCGGCCGGATTTTTGCAAAAATCTAGGTCTGCCTCTTGAGAAGTTTCTGAATTTCGCCTGTGAGCGCGCGTGCGGCGGGTGATAAAGACTGGCCTCTCAAAGTCACGATAGACACGGTGCGCGTCAACCCGGGGTTCGCTATGGGAGCGGCCTGCAGGTTTTTCCTAAGCGGGCTTGGCAAAGCGATTTTCGGCAGGATGCCGACCCCCATTCCAGCGCCTGCAAGCGCGATCAGGGTGTGCGTGTGCGCCACCTCGAATTTGATCTCCATGTGCAGATCGCGAACGGCCAAGGCCCGGTCGAGCATGATGCGCAAGGCCGCCGACCTGGAGTTGAGCAACACCGGATAGGCACAGAGTTCGGTCAGGTCGACCGACGTACGCCGCCGAAACCGAAAGCTCTTTGTCGCGATCGCATAAATCGGGTCTTCGAACAGGCTATCAAACCGGAATTCGGTCGAGCGTTCCATCTCGACCCCTATTCCGAAGTCGACTTCTCTGCGGCGAATGCACTCGATCAAGTCTGCAGCGGCAAGTTCGCGGAGACTGATACTTATCCCGGGATAGCTCGCCTGGAAGGCGTGCAGCGCGTGCGGCAGTATTGTCGCTGCGATGGTGGGGATGCACGCGAACGACAGCGTTCCCCGCTGGATGTCGACGGCTTCGCGAACTTCTCGAAGGCCATTCTCCCATTCGCCCAATGCGCGCCGAGCGAACGTCAGTAACTTCAGCCCTTCAGCAGTCAATTCGACCCGTCGGGTTGTCCGGTGAAACAAGGCCACACCGACCTGTTCCTCGAGCTGCTTGACCTGCATGCTGACCGCGGATTGCGACCGGTTCAGCTTTTCCGAGGCCTGCCGAAAGCTCTTGTTGTCGGCGATCGCGATGAAGATGTGCAGCAGCTTGAAGTTGACGTTTGTCATTCGCTGTTCCCGTGCGGAAACGTTAAATCAAGAAACCTGAATAATCGATCAGATAATCTCGATAGATTGATCATAGGCCGATGTCTATGATTTCGCTAGTCAGGCTGTTCGGCCGCCGTCGCGGGTGACTGGTGGGTGGACCCTGAACAAGAAAAAGCGTCGAGCCTACGTGCTCATGCGGAAGACTCAAGACGATAGCTACCAGTGGGAGCAACGCATGAAGGTGGTTCGTTCGCTGATCGCAGGAGTCGCCGCTGCATGGGCTCTCTGGCCGTCATGCCTCATGGCGGAAGACTTTCCGACCAGGCTGGTCCGCATCGTCGTACCGCAATCGCCCGGCGGTGCCACCGACACATTTGCGCGCACCATCGGACAGAAGCTCAGCGAGCACTGGAAGCAGCCGGTCGTGATCGAAAATCGCGCAGGCGCCGGAGGGGTGATCGGCACCGAGTCGGTCGCGAAGGCGCCCGCAGACGGATACACGCTGCTGGTGACCTACGAAGGCTCGCAGGCGATCAACCCCAGTCTTTACGAGAACCTGCCGTTCGATTCCATCAAGGACTTCACGCCGATCGGCACCATCGCAACGACGCCGTTTCTCCTGATTGTCGGCCAAAAGGTGCAGGCGAAGACGTTCCAGGAATTTCTTGCTCTGGCGCGCACCGATCCCGGCAAGATGAACTACGGCTCGGCCGGCAACGGCTCGGTCAATCATCTGCTTGGCGAAATGCTGCAGGTCGAGGCTGGTATTCGTATTACCCATGTGCCGTACAAGGGTGCGCCGCAAGCCATCTCGGACGTGATCGGCGGTCACCTCGATTCGGCCTTTGCCAGCGCGCCGTCGGTTATCGCTTCGGTCCAGCAGGGATTGGTGCGCGCGCTCGCCGTCAGCAGCGGCAAACGTGCAGCTATTTCGCCGGACACGCCGACGATTGCCGAAGGCGGCGTCAAGGATTTCGATGTCAGTCCGTGGTGGGGGATCTTTGGTCCGGCGGGTCTTCCACCGTCGGTCGTAAGCAAGATCAGCGCCGATCTCGCCGAGATACAAAAGGCGCCTGACGTCCTCGAAGTGCTGGCCAAGCAGGGAGGAACGCCGCTGATCAGTTCGCCGGAGCAATTTCGCAATCTGCTCGCAAAAGATATCGCGAAATGGGCAAAGACGGTGAAGGCGGCAGGCGTCAAGGCGAACTAGGCCGATTCACCCGCGGCTCACGCGCCCGATGTGTTGGTCGCGAACGCGGCCTGACTGAGGTTTGATATGTCCGAAACGCTGACAAGAGACGACGTCAAGGTGCGCGAGAAGATCATCGATGCCGACGTGCATCCCTGGATCAACGGCGACATCAAGGGACTGAAGAAATACCTGTCACGCGACTGGTGGGAGCATTTCGACGGCCGTTACGTACTGCCGAACCATTGGCTGCGTCCGCCGCTGGCGAGGGCATCTTCCAACCGTATCGACGCCATCACGCCGTCAGGCGGCGAGCCCGGCTCCGATCCGGTGTTCATGAAGGAAGAACATCTCGACAAGCACAATATCAGCCACGCGGTGCTGTCATCGATACAGGCTGGCAAGCTTGCGGCGATTCCCACCGCGAATGAGGCGGTAGCGCTCGCGACCGCCTTCAACGAATATTTTCTGAGCGAGTTCGTTACCGTCGACGACCGCTACAAGCTGGCCATGGTCGTCGCCGCGCATGATCCGCTGGCCGCAGCGGCCGAAATCCGCCGCATCGGCCATCTGCCGAACGTGGTTGCGGTCTATATGCCGCTGCTCAACATCCTGATGGGGCAGCGGCACTACTACCCGATCTATGAGGCGGCCGAGAGCCTGAGGCTGCCGATCCTTATCCACCCCACGGGAACAGAGGGTGGCTTCCCAACGGCGGTGGCCTTCGCGGGAGGCACGCCGAGCACGTATATCGAGCGCCATACGAATTTCCCGGAAATCGGGATGTCCAGCATCAACAGCATGATTTTCGAAGGCGTGTTCTATCGGTTTCCCGGGCTGAAGCTGCTCGCGGCAGAGTTCGGATTCAGCTGGCTTCCACATTTCCTGTGGCGGATGGATCAGAACTGGCATCAGTTCCGCAAGGAAGTGCCGTGGGTGAAGGTGAAGCCGAGCGAGACCGTGCTCAACCATGTGCGGTTCACGTCGCAGCCGATGGAGGAGCCGGAGAAGCCGGAATACCTGACCAGCATCCTTGAGATGATCCATGCCGATCGCACGCTGGTGTTCAGCACCGACTATCCGCACTGGGATAATGACTTTCCCCGTCTCACGTTACCGGGAATTCCAACAGCGCTGCGGCAGCGGATATTCTTTCAGAATGCCGCTGACCTCTTCAATTTGGCTTGAGCGGCCATGGTGCTTTCAAGCGAAGTGGGTACCGGTTCGCGCGAAGAAAACGCGTCAAACAAAAGTGCTATCGACGGAGGGTAAGGTGAGTTTACATCTGGTCGCGCAACTGGATCAGTTGAAGGACGCGACACCCATGGTCTTCACCGTGGCTGGACGGTCGATCGGCCTCATCAAGTCAAACGGCAGGGTCCATGCGGTGCGGAATGTCTGCCCTCACAAGGGTGCACCGGTATGCAGAGGCTCGTTCAAGGGAACGATGCTGCCTAGCGATCCCGGTACGTTCGTTTTCGGCATGGATGACCGGATCCTCCAATGTCCGTGGCACGGCTGGGAGTTCGATCTGAACACCGGCCGCACCCTGTGCGGCCACAGCAACAAGAAGCTCGTCCTGTATCCGGTCACGGTGAAGGAGGGCGCTGTTTACGTGGACGTTTGACGGCTTGCGTGATCGGCGACGTCGCTGTTTGAGCAAGACACAGATCAGGAGTGATAATGACTAATCCAAGATTGGGCTTTGCCGGCGTCGGCAAAATGGGCGGGTTGATGGCAGCGCGCCTGATCGAAGGAGGCCATCCTCTGATCGTGTTCGATGCGAACGACCGTGCAGTGGCGCCATTGGTGAAGGCCGGCGCCATGCGCGCTAACGCCTTGGCTGATCTCGCCGCGCAGGCGGAAATTGTATTTGCGAGCCTGCCGACGCCGGACGTCGTGCGCGAGGTTGCGCTCGGGCCGGGTGGCATTGTGGAGAGCGCCACGACAAAATTGTTTGTCGATCTATCGACGACAGGACCCCGGATCGCCCGCATCGTCGCCGAAGGCCTCGCCAGTAAAGGCATTACGGCGGTGGATTGCCCGGTGAGCGGCGGTCTGGCCGGCGCGCGCAACGGCACGCTGGCGCTGATGGTATCCTGCCCGGCCATAGCCTACGAACAGCTGCAGGATTTGCTGACGGTATTTGGCAAGCCGATCTTCGTCAGCGAAATTCCGGGCGCCGCGCAAACCATGAAGCTTGCAAACAACTTGCTCGCCGCCTGCGCGATCGCGATTTCATCGGAAGCTTTCGTATTCGGCGTCAAGGGCGGCTTGGACCCAAAGATCATGTGCGAGGTGTTCAACGCGAGCAGCGGCAGGAATACCGCAACACTGGACAAGTTTCCCCGGTCGGTGTTGCCGGGCACGTTCGATTTCGGCTTCTCGACGGCCTTGGCTTTCAAGGATGTGAAGCTCTGCCTCGATGAAGCGGAAGCGCTCGGCGTCCCGACACCGGTCGGCAGCGCGATCCGGCATGTTCTCGGCATCACGCAGGCGATGTTCGGTCCCGAATCCGATTTCACCAGCATGGTGCGCCCATTCGAGCGATGGGCCGGCGTGGAGGTGCGTTCTCCGCCCATGGTTCTGAATGAGGCTGAACAGTAACGATCGAAACGTCAGAACTGCGGCGGCAGCTGTGCGGCGACCTCGCGCGCGGCGACGCCCATGTCGTTCGCCAGCGCCAGCGAGCGTGCACGATCGAGCTGGCTGCCGAGGCCGACGGCCGCGATGGTGTGCGAGATCGTGCCCTGGCTGTTCAGAACCGGCACCGCCACGATGGTGACGCCGTCGATGTAATTGCCGCGATCGATACTGAATCCCTGACGGCGTACCAGCTCGACTTCCTTGCGCCAGGATTCGTAGCTCGGCGCATTGTGCCAGCGCAGCAGGCGAAATCGCTTCTCGATCTCCTTCTGCGGTTGCCCGCAAAAGGCGGCGACGCATCGCCCCGTGGCGCTGATCAGCGCGGGAAACCGGCTCCCGACATCGACATGCAGGCGCACCGGCGCCTGGCTGCGGGCAAGGGCGATCACGATCATGTTGTCGAGGTCGGGCACTTCGACGCCGATCGCCATGACGCCGTAGCGGTGTGAGAGATCATCCAGCTTCGGCCGCACCAGGTTCGGAAAGTCGCTGTTCTCGAGCACGGCGCGCGCCAGCGGCAGCATGCCGACACCGAGCCTGTAGCGCTTGGTCAAAGGATCGACCTGCAGCAGGTCTTCGGCAACGAGCGCGCGCGCGATGTGCAGCGCGGTGCTGGGCACCAGTTCGAGACTCTCCGCAATCGCCTTGAGGCTTTGCGGCGAACGGCTGCGGCTGAGCAGCCGCAGAATGGCGATGGCGCGGGTGACGGCAGGTACCGCGCGGACTCGTGGGGCTTTGGGATTCGGCATGATTGTCTCTGTACAACAATGATTGCGCTGCAACAACGTAGCGACAGTGATTGTATATATACAATTAAAAACGCTATTTGACAATCAGTTTGTCTTCGGTATTTTGCCGCCATGACCAAGCTGACCTACTTCACGAGCTACGCGGATGCGCAGGCGGAATTTTCCTCCGCCAGACTCTGGGAACTATTCGCGGGCAATCGCGAACGCCTGAACATCGCCCATGAATGCATCGACCGGCATGCCGGGCGGTCCAATCCGGCGGTGATTGTCGTTCACGCCGACGGGCCGGATGAACTGTTGAGCTTTCGCGAGATCTCGGAAGCCTCGTCGCGCTTCGCCCATTATCTGGAAGACGAGGGCGTCAAGCCCGGCGATCGCGTGGCGATCATGCTCGAGCCATCGCGCGCGTTCTACGTGGCGGTGTTCGGCACGATGAAGGCGGGCGCCGTCGCCGTGCCCTTGTTCACGCTGTTCGGACCCGATGGCGTCAAGCTGCGCGTCAACGACTGCACGCCGCGACTGATTGTGACGAACGCCGAAAAGGCGCCAAGCCTGGACGGCATGGAAGCAAAAATCGTGGTCGCCGACGATGCGTTCCTGAAAGGACTTGAGCGCTTCTCACCGCACTTTACGCCCAACACGGCGGCCGACGCGCTGGCGCTCTTCCAATATACGTCGGGGACGACGCGCGAGCTTCCCGAAGCGGTCAAGCACACCCATCGTGCGATCGTGACGCTGATGGTGGCGGCGCTGTACGGCACCGGTTTGCGCCCCGGCGATCGTTTCATCTGTCCCTCGTCGCCGGCTTGGGGCCATGGTCTCTGGCACGGCACGCTGGCGCCGCTGGCGCTCGGCATCACCATTGGCGCCTATGCCGGCAAGTTCAATCCGGAGCGGCTGCTGGCGGCGCTGCAACAGCACCAGTTCACCAACATCTCGGCGGCCGCCACGCATTATCGCATGATGCGGAATTCCGGCGCGGCGCCGAATTATCGCTACGCCATCGAGAAACTGTCCTTCACCGGCGAGCCGATCGACAGCGAAACGGCTTCGTTCGTCGAGGACATTTTTGGCCGGCCGGCCTGCAGCATGTACGGCACCACCGAGATCGGCGTGATCCTGGTGAGCTATCCCGGCGCCGGCGATTTCGTCGTCAAGCCCGGTTCATTGGGTAAACCGATTCCCGGCGGGCGCGTCGAGGTCCACGATGCCGAGGGCCGGCAATGCCCGCCCGGCGTCGCCGGCGAACTGAAGGTCTGGCGCCACGGGCAGTGGATCGCGACCAAGGATCTCGGCCGCATCGACGAGGACGGTTACTTCTATCACGGCGGCCGCGCCGACGATGTGATCATCTCCGCCGGCTGGACCATGAGCGCCGTCGAAATCGAGGATGCGATCCTCAAGCATCCGCAGGTCCGCGAGGCCGCCGCGATCGGCGTCGCCGATCCGCTGCGCGGACAAGTCGTCAAAGCCTTCGTCGTCACCGACCGGGCTGGCGATGAGGCGTTCCAGCACGAGATCCAGGACGTCGTGCGCCAGCGCCTCAGCCATCACGAATATCCGCGCGTCGTCAGTTTCGTCACCGAACTGCCGAAGACGCCGGCCGGCAAGGTCAACCGCAAGGTGCTGCGCGACCGCGAGCAGGCCATCACGAAATCAGAAGCGAGATAGAGGCAAGAGCCTGAAGGAAGGAACGTCACATGCTCGATACCGTTGAAACCAGATTTCCGAAGATCACCGAGGACGGCCTCGACGATCTGCGCAAGCGCATCGGCGTCTCGATCGGCGTCACCGCCGAGCCATGGTGCTACGAGGCGACGCGCGACAACATCCGCCACTACGCGCACGGCATCGGCGACGACAATCCGCTGTGGTGCGACCCTGATTACGCCGCCAAGACCAACCATGGAGGCATCATCGCGCTGCCGAGCTTCCTGTTCTCGACCAGCCGCATCGTGTCGGGTTACGTCGGCGGTTTGCCCGGCGTCCACGCGATGTGGTCGGGCGCCGACTGGACCTGGCACAAGGCGGTCCATCGCAACGACGTGATTTCGACCGAGGCCAAGCTGAAGGACCTCGTCGAGCATCAGACGCGTTTCGCCGGCCGCGCGATCCAGCAGACCTATCATGTCGATTTCTTCAACCAGCAGGGCGACCTCGTCGCCGAGGCGGATAGCTGGTGCTTCCGCACCGAGCGCGACCACGCGCGCGAGCAGGGCACCAAGTACAAGGAGGTCAAGGCCCGCGCGCCGCGCCGTTACAGCGAGCAGGAACTGGCCGAGGCCTACAAGCTCTATGCCGAGGAGCGGATTCAGGGTTCGCGCAAGCGCTACTGGCAGGACGTCACCGAGGGTGAGGCGCTGCCCGTGATGTTCAAGGGACCGATGACGGTCACCGGCTTCATCGCCTATGCGCAGGGTTGGGGCGGCCTCTATATCCGCGCCAACAAGCTCGCCTGGAAGCTGCAGGACGCCCATCGCGGTCTCGGCATTCCCAACCGCTTCAACATTCCTGATTGTCCCGAGCGCGTGCATTGGGAAGAGGAGTTCGCGCTCGAAGTCGGCGCGCCCGGCGCCTACGATTACGGTCCGGAACGCTGCTCCTGGCTGACCCATCACCTCACCAACTGGATGGGCGACGATGGTTTCCTGCGCCGCGCGACCTGCAAGATCCGCCGGCACAATCCCGAGGGCGACATGCTGTTCATCAAGGGCAAGGTGAAGCGCAAGTTCGTCGAGGGCGGACGTCACCTCGTCGAGATCGAGCAGGAAGCCTACAACCAGGACAATGAAGTATCGGTGCTGGGGACCGGCATCGTGGAATTGCCAAGCCGTTCCTGATAGCGCGTCTCTGAAAACCGAACGGTTCACCATGCCCGCAAACGAGCTCACGCGCGGAGCGATGACCGGCCTCAAGGTCGTCGATCTGTCGCGCGTGCTCGCCGGGCCGCTGTGCACGCAGATGCTGGCCGATCATGGCGCCGATGTCGTCAAGATCGAGCCGCCAGCGGGGGACGAGACCCGTGGTCTCGGCCCGCCGTTCGACGCGGCCGGGCAGGCGGCGTATTTCAGCGCCGTCAACCGCGGCAAGCGCGGCATGGCGCTCGACCTTTCGCGCGAGGAAGGGCGCGCCGTGCTCGAAGCCCTGCTCAGAGATGCGGACGTGCTGGTGGAGAATTTCCTGCCCGGCACCATGGAGCGCTGGGGTATCGGCTTTGACGTTTTGTCCACCCGCTTTCCGCGGCTGGTCTATTGCGCCATCTCCGGCTTCGGCGCCGATGGGCCGCTCGGCGGGCTGCCCGGCTATGACGCCGTGCTGCAGGCGATGTGCGGGCTGATGAGCATCAACGGCACGCAGCAATCCGGCGCCACCCGCGTCGGCGTTCCCATTGTCGATTACGTCACCGGATACAATGCGCTCACCGGCGTCCTGTTGGCGCTGGCGGCGCGCGAACGCACCGGGATGGGGCAGCGCGTCGAGGTGACGCTGTTCGACACTGCACTCAATTTGCTGGTCCCGCACGCAGCCAACTGGCTCTGCTCGGACGTCGTCCCCGGCCGGCTCGGCAGCGCGCATCCCAATATCGCGCCTTACGACAAATTCGCCGCCAGCGACGGCGAGATTTTCCTTGGGATCCTCAACGACGGCCAGTTCCGCCGTTTCTGCCAGAAGGTGGCGCGCGAAGACCTTCTCGACGATCCGCGTTTCCGGACCAACGCCGACCGGCTCAAGCACGTCGGATCCCTTCGCGCCGAACTCGAGCGCACGCTGGCCGGCTTCAAGTCCGACGATCTCTGCCGCGATTTGATGCGCGCGGGCGTGCCGGCAGGGCCCGTGAACAATGTGGCGCAGGCGTTCGCGCAGCCGCATGTGGCGCACCGCGACATGCTGGTTGAGGGCGAAGGCCACCGCGCGCCCGGCATTCCCATAAAACTTGCGCAGACGCCCGGCGGCGCGGGACGGCGGCCACCGCGCTTCGGTGAACATGTCCACGAAATCCTGGGAGAGGCCGGCTTCGATCAGGCGGCCATCGACGGTTTGATCGAGACCGGCGTCGTCGCACCCAACGATAAGAAGACCGACAACAAAAAATAAAATCATCAGGAGAGGAAACCGTCATGCTGAGATTTGCAAAATGGGCCGCAGGATTGCTGGCTTTGCTATGGAGTTGCGCGGCGGTTGCGCAGACCTATCCGTCGAGGCCGGTGCGGATCATCGTGCCGTACCAGGCAGGCCAGGGCACCGACGTGGTGGCGCGATACTTCGCCGAGCAATTGTCGCGGACGATGGGCCAGCGGTTCTATGTCGAGAACAAGCCCGGCGCCGGCGGCAACATCGGCGCCGAGCAGGCCGCGCGTTCGGACGCTGACGGATACACGCTGATGATGGGCACCAATGCAACCCAGAGCATGAACGAGTTCATGTACGCATCGCCGGGATTCGATCCGGCCAGGGATTTTGCGCCGATCATCCTGGTGGGCAAGCTGCCGATGGTGCTCGCGGCCAATCCGTCGTTTTCAGGAAATTCGCTGGCCGACCTGGTTGCCGCGGCCAAGGCGACGCCCGACAAGGTCGACATCGCGCTGCCGAGCACGACGGCCCGCATCGTCTTCGAGTTCCTGAAAGGGCGGAGCGGGGCGTCGTTGTTTTCCGTGCCCTACAAGGGATCGGCGACGGCCACGACCGACGTCCTCGGCGGCCAGGTGCCGCTGATCATCGACACGGTGACGGCGCTGCGCGGCCATGTCGCCGGCGGCAAGCTGAAGGCGCTCGGGATCACCTCGCTGAAATCGACCGAGCTGATGCCGGGTGTGAAATCCATCGCCGAGCAGGGTGTAGCCGACTTCGAAGTGACCGCCTGGAACGCGTTCTACGCGCCGCGCGACACGCCGCAGCCGATCGTCGATCTCCTGAACAAGGAGCTGGCGAAGGCACTTGCGGAACCGGAAACGAAGAAGCGCCTGCTGGAACTCGGATTTGATCCCGGCGGCGGAACGCCCGCCGAGCTGACCCAGTTCGAAAAGCGGGAGCGGCTTAAATGGGGTCCGCTGATCAAGGAAACAGGCCTGCAGGGCGGCTGAGCGAACAGCCGGACAGCAAGTCAGCGCTGGCCGTCATGGACTGAAATCGCATCGGCCGACAATCCGCCGATGCGGGCGTGCGGCCGGCCGCCGGTTGCCATCACGAGGCCGAACGCGATTTCGTCGCGGCGTGGCGCGTCCCACATCGTCATCTCCGCGGTGCCGAAATGGCTGCGCACATAGGCGGCGTGGACGTGGCCGAGCGGCACCATCAGGCGTGTGCCCGGGCCGCCGATCGTCTTCGCCGCGGGAACGATGGCCTTGGGCTGGCTAAGTACCTCGCGCATGCCTTGGCCGCCGGCCTCGTGCCACACGGCGCCATGCTCCAGTTCGCCGTCCTCGCCGACGACGATGCCCTTTCCATAGGCCTCGATCATGGCGCTGCCGCCGAGCCGCTCCATCAACCCGGCCCCGAGTTCGCGGCCGAGTGCGCGGAGCGACGCCTGGAACGGCATCAGGTCCGGTTGGTAGCGGCCGGCAAAGGGATTGCGGATCACTGCGATTGCCGTGCCGACGAGCAGCGGCGTTGCCAGCCGTGGCCCACGCTCGTGCCAGATCGTCTCGACGCTCAGCGACGTCTTGCGGATTTCATAGGCTGCGGACGATGGCGTCATCGGTTCACTCGTCGATGACCGGATTGCGGAGCACGCCGATCTGCTCGATCTCGACCTCGACGACGTCGCCGGGCTTGAGGAAGATCGGCGGCTTGCGCGTGAAACCGACGCCGGCCGGCGTGCCTGTCGCGATGACGTCGCCCGGCACGAGGTCGAAAATGGTCGAGGAATATTCGATCAGCCGCGGGATCGAGAAGATCAGCATCGACGTATTGCTCGATTGCACCGTCTCGCCATTGACGCGGGTCTCAAGCTTCAGATTGGCCGGATCGGCGATCTCGTCAGGCGTCACCAGCCATGGACCGAACGGGCCGGTGCCGACGAAATTCTTGCCGGATGCGATCTGCTGCGCATGCCGCTGCCAGTCGCGGACGCTGACGTCGTTGTAGATCGAATAGCCCGCGACGTGATTCCAGGCGTCGGCCTGGCTGATGTGACGGCCGCCCTTGCCGATCACGACGGCGAGCTCGCCTTCCCAGTCCAGATTGTCGGAAACTTTTGGCCGGATCACCGGCGCGTTGTGCGCGACCTGCGAGCGCCACACGCGCAGGAAGATCGGCGGAAATTCGGTGATCTCGCGCTTCATGCCGAACGCGACAGCCTCGTTGTGGTGATCGAGGTAGTTGCGCACGGCGCAGACGATCTTTTCCGGCCGCGGGATCACGGGCAGAAAACTGATCTCGCTTAGTTTCAGGTCCGGCGTGCGGGCGGCGGCGATCTGCTCCCGCTCGGCGAATTTCGCGCTCCCGATGAAATCCGCCAGCGTCCCGCCCAGCACCTTGCCGAGGTCGATGACCTCGTCGCCGCGCACGGCGCCCCATGTTTCGGTCTGCTGGCGCAGGAAAGAGATCAGCTTCATCGGTGGCGATCCTGTCTGGAATTTCGATTTCCGTAAAAAATACTATTTTCGAAAATGATACAAGCGAATTCGGATCGCCGGGTCAAACGCGCCCGCGCGAGCGCCCCTTCGCCGGCGTCCGGCCTAGCCGTCGCCGATCAGTTCGGATGCGTATTTGATGACGTTGTCGGTGGTGCTCTGGATGTGCTTTGCGATCAGATCGCAGGCGCGGTCGGCATCGCGGCCGACGGCCGTCTTCATCAGCGCACGGTGCTCGCCGGCCTTGTCGCGCGGCCGTGGCCGCAGCCGCGCCGAAATATTGCGATAGCGCTCGGCGCGTTCGAACAGTGACTGCCTGATACCAAGCAGGGTCGGCGAGCCGCATGCCCCGACCAGGGATTCGTGAAACTCCCGGTGCGCCAGCTTCCACTCCGGATTGTCGGCGTAATCTTCCACGGCGCGGCCTTCGATGATTCCAAGCCGGTGGATCGACGAAATAACCGCGATTTCCCAGTCATCATCGCCATTTTCGATCGAGCGGCGGATCAAATCGACCTCGATCAGAATGCGGGCGCGCGTCAGATCGATCAAATCCGAAAGGCTGATGGGCGCCACCTTGAAGCCGCGCTGCTCCTCGGCCACCACCAGCCCCTCGGCGGCCAGACACGTCAGCGCCTCGCGCAGCGTCGTGAAGCTCGCGCCATAGGCCAGCCGCAGCGTGTCGAATTTGAGCACCTCGCCGGGCTTGAGCCGGCAGGTCACGATCTCGTTGCGCATCCGGTGCGCGATATCGGACGCCAGCGTCTTGCCGAATTCCTTTCGGCGCTTGAAGGCCGTGACGTTCATGGAATCGCTCTCCGATCGCCTTTGAGTCTATCGAGGCGAGAATGCTGTTGCAATAATTTTCGTAAGCGATAGTATTTTCGAAAATATCGATTTGAGATGGGTGGAGCGCGCATGAAGGCTGTCTTGGTACACCGCCCGGGAGGGCCGGACGCTTTGCAATATCAGGACGTTCCGCAGCCGGAGCCCGGCGAAACCGACGTGCTGATCCGGGCCGAGACCTTCGGGGTCGGGCAACCCGACAAGCTGATCCGCAGCGGCGTCTACAAATGGATGCCGCCGCTGCCGGCCAACCCCGGCAATGATTTGGCGGGCCGGATCGAGGCCGTCGGCAGCGGCGTGCGTGACATCAAGGTCGGACAAAAGGTGCTGCTCAGCGCCCGCGATCTGGCGCAGCGTGGCGGTTGCTACGCCGAGATGGTCGCGGCTCCCGCCGATGCCATCCATCTCTTGCCCGAGCAGGTCGATCTCGAGGCCGCGGTTTGCCTTGCCAATTACCAGGTGGCCTGGGCGCTGCTGAATGAATGCGGATCGGCGCGTCCGCCGAAATCGGTGCTCGTCATCGGCGCGGCCGGCGGCGTCGGCTCGTCGCTGGTGCAACTTGCAAAGCTTGCAGGCATGACCGTGATCGGCACCGTCAGCTCGGAGGAGAAGGCGGTCTTCGCCTGCGCGATGGGCGCCGACGGCATCATCTACTATCGCGGCGAAGACGTCGTCGCGCGTGTGCGCGAACTGACTGAGGGGCGCGGCGTCGATCTTGTGCTCGACCATGTCGGCGGTCCTGATTTCTTCACCCATCTGCGCGCGCTGGCCAAGTGGGGAACGGTGGTTTCCTACAACGCGTTCGACGGTCTGCCGACGCAGAACATGATGGAGGAGATGCGCAAGCATCTCGATGTCTGCCCCGCGATCCGCTGTTTCTCGTTCCACATCTACGACCACGACCGCGAAGGCCGGCGCGCCATCATGAAGCGCATGATCGGCCATCTGGCGGATGGAACCATCAAGCCGGCGATCTTCGCCCGCTTCAAATTGTCCGAGGTGCGCCGGGCCCATGAGCTGCTGGATTCCGGCCAGGCGCTCGGCAAGATCATCATGACGCGGGACTGACGGGGAAGAGTGCGATGATAAAAGTCAAGCGCATCAGGCACGCGACGTTCGCGACCGCCGATATCGAACAGCAGATCGAATATTATCAGGGGATCATCGGTCTCGGCATTGTCGAAAGGCAGACCGGTCGCGCGCTGTTCGCCTCGGAGTCCGGCGAACTCACGCTGGTTCTGGAGCAGGATACGGCGTCCTCCTGCAAGGCCATGGCCTTCGAGATCGGCCCCGATGTCGAGCTGGCGGACGTCGGCAAAGAGCTCAATGATCTCGGCATCAAATCCGAGATCCGCTCCGATTCCGCGCCGGGAATACCGCGGACGCTGGTTTTCAGCGATGTCGACGGCCGGCAGGTAGAGCTGTTCACGCAGTGTCAGTTCACCGCTCCGAGCGAACAGGTGCGGGGCATCGTCGTCAGCAAACTGGGCCACATGGCGATGTACGCGCCCGATCCGGACCGGACCGCAAGATTTTATTCCGACGTTTTGGGTTTCCGCGATTCGGACCGGATCGAGGAAAACTTCGTCTTCATGCGCTGCGGGTTCGAGCATCACGCCGTCAATTTCGCGCGCGGTACTGACGCGCGGCTGCATCACATGGCGTTCGAACTGCGCGATGCCTCGCACATGCAGCAGGCCTGCGACCTGCTCGGGCGGCGAAAGATCCCGCTGCTATGGGGACCGGTGCGCCACGGCCCCGGGCACAACATCGCGACCTATCATCGCGATCCCGATGGCTATCTCATCGAGCTGTTCTACGACATGGACCGCATGGCCGACGAGGAGCTCGGCTATTTCGAACCGCGTCCCTGGCATCGCGACCGGCCGCAGCGTCCGAAGACCTGGATCGGATTGCCGCGCGACATCTGGGGCGTGGGTCCGGCGCCGGACACCGCCGAGTTTTCACCGAAGATGCGCGGCGGGAAGTGAGCGCGCGGAACTTCCGCGAATAACACGAACACAATGATCGATATGGGGAGAGACGAAAATGGCGGGATCAGCGCATAATTCAGTTCGTCGCCACTTTGTCGGGCGACTGTTCGCGATGCTGTTCATCGCCACGATCGCGGGATCGATGAGCGCCGCCAGCGCCCAGGATTATCCGACCCGGCCGATCCGGCTGCTCCACGGTTTTGCTGCCGGCGGCGCAGCCGACACCCTGTCGCGCATCTTGGCGAACGGGCTCTCGAAGCGGCTGGGCCAGCCGATCGTGATCGAAGCCAAGCCGGGTTCGGGCGGCAATCTCGCAGCGGCCGCGATCGCCAAGGCGGAGCCCGATGGCTACACGATCGGGCTCGTCACCGGCGCCCACGCCATATCGCCGGCGCTCTACAAGGCGCTGCCTTACGATTCCGTCGACAGTTTTGAGATGATCTCGACCGCCGTCTACTACGCGCTCGTGATCGCGGTCCGCGCCGATTACGAGGCCAAATCGCTCGGCGAGTTGATCGCGCTCGCGAGAGCAAAACCCGGCGAGCTCAATTACGCCTCCGTTGGATTTGGCAGCACCCACCATCTCGCCGGCGCGCTTCTAGAAACCACGGCCGGCATCAAGATGGTGCACGTTCCCTATCGCGGCGATTCGCTGACCGTCACCGCGCTGCTCGGCGGCGAGATTCCAATGATCGTGGGAACGCCGGTGCTGCTGGCGCCGCAGATCGAGAGCGGGGCCATTCGCGGGCTTGCCGTGACATCGCCCGCCCGCAGCAAGCTCTTGCCAAACGTTCCCACGGCCGATGAATCGGGCGTCAAGGGATTCGATGTGCGCACCTGGGCCGGGCTGCTGGCGCCGAAAGGCACGTCGCCGGCGATCGTCAAGCGTCTCAACACCGCCGTCCGCGAGACCCTGGCCGACCCGGAAACCAAAGCGGCGCTGGAAACCGCGATCGGCGGCGAAGTGCAGGGCAGTACGCCGGAGGAAATGCGCGCGCTGATTCAGTCGCAAATCGTAAAATGGGCCGACGTGATCAAGACAGCGAATATTCCCCGCCTGTGACGATCAAGGCATCGTCATGGCGTTCCTGCTTGCATTTCCGGCATCGTGAGCGGCCGAAAGCGCCTTTGTCGCCGCCGTCCTTTCGCGTATGTTCTCAGGAAACCACTCCTTCCTGAGAGGCCATGTGACTGCATCCAATCCTGCCGCGGGCAAGCCGGTCGGTTCCGCTGATCTCGTCAATGTTCCGCGCCTGATGACGGCCTATTTCGCCGGAAAGCCCGATCCGGCCGATCCTGCCCAGCGCGTCGCTTTCGGCACCTCGGGTCATCGCGGCACGTCGCTGAAAAACTCCTTCAACGAAAACCACATTCTGGCCACCACGCAGGCGATCTGCGACTACCGCCGCGAAACCGGGCTGACCGGCCCGCTGTTCATCGGCATCGACACCCACGCGCTGGCGGAATCGGCGCTGGTGAGCGCGATGGAAGTGTTTGCCGCCAACGGCGTCGAGATCATGATCGACGATCGCGGCGGCTACACGCCGACGCCGGTTATCTCGCACGCGATCCTGAGCTACAACAAGGGCCGGACGGGCGGCCTTGCCGATGGCGTCGTCATCACGCCGTCGCATAATCCACCCGAGGACGGCGGCTACAAATACAATCCGCCGCATGGCGGCCCGGCCGATACCGATGTCACGGCCAGGGTCGAAAAGGCCGCGAACGCCTTCATGGCGGCGGACATGAAGGGCGTGGCGCGGATGCCGTATGAGCGCGCCCGCAAGGCGCCGACGACGCATCTGTATGATTACATCCGCCCCTATGTCGCCGATCTCGGCAATGCCGTTGATATGGCGCTGATCAAATCATCCGGCGTGAAAATCGGCATCGATCCGCTCGGCGGCGCCGCCGTGCACTATTGGCAGCCGCTCATCGAGCATTACGGCATCAACGCCACTGTTGTGAACGATGTCGTCGATCCCACCTTCCGTTTCATGACCGCGGACTGGGACGGCAAGATCAGGATGGATTGCTCCTCGCCTTACGCGATGGCGAGCCTGATCCAGATGCGCGACAGGTTCGACGTTGCCTTCGCCAACGATACCGATGCCGACCGCCACGGCATTGTCACGCGCACCGGCGGCCTGATGAACCCGAACCATTTCCTCGCCGCCGCGATCGCCTATCTGTTCGAGCACCGGCCGCAATGGGGCAGGGATGCCGCGATCGGCAAGACCATCGTTTCCAGTTCGATCATCGATCGCGTTGCGAAAAAGCTGAACCGCAAGCTGGTCGAAACGCCGGTCGGATTCAAATGGTTCGTCGAGGGCCTCGGCAGCGGCGCATTCGGCTTTGCCGGCGAGGAAAGCGCCGGCGCCTCGTTCCTGAAGCGGGACGGATCGGTGTGGACCACCGACAAGGACGGCGTCGTGATGGGGCTGCTGGCGGCCGAAATCCTCGCCAAGACCGGCCGCAATCCCAGCGAGCTGTTTGCGGGACTGACCGCCGAACTCGGCACGCCCGTCTACGCGCGGATCGACGTGCCGGCGACGCCGAAGCAGAAGAACGCGCTCAAGGCGCTCGGGCCGGAACAGCTCGGCCTGAAGGAAATGGCTGGCGATCCGGTGACGGCGATCCGGACCAAGGCGCCCGGCAACGATCAGCCGTTCGGCGGCATCAAGGTCGAGACCGATCAGGGCTGGTTCGCGGCACGGCCGTCCGGCACCGAAGACGTCTACAAGATCTACGCCGAAAGTTTTCGCGACAAGGATCATCTCGGCAAGATCCAGAGCGATGCCAGGGCCGCGATCGCGAAGGCGTTCTGACGAACCGCCGGCTCGCCGCGAGGCTCGCGTTGCTGCGTCATCCCCGGACGAACGCACTTGCGTTCGCTCGGGAGGTGCGCGCTCTTGCGCGCCTCGAAGGATGGTCACAGCCCGTGGCCCATCCTGGCTCGCTGCGCTCGCACCTCTGGATGACGGATAGAGTGAGCTTCCCTTATCTCGCCTTGCGACCCCCCGGACTCAAAGTGAAACGAAATATTAGGGTTACCCAATCGTCAACGCTTATGGTTTCTTAAGTATTTAGACCGACCTTGGTTGCCGGCTGTAGCCGGTAACAGTTTGGGTTGAGTCGATGAAGACAGTCTCGGTTACGCTTCTTGGTCTGCTGTTGGGGTCCAGTCTCCCGGGTGCCAATCCCGCCGGTGCGGCGGACATGCCTGACGTCATTCCGGCCTATGTCGCGGCGTGGTCCTGGACCGGGTTTTATGCCGGCGCGCATCTCGGCGCCGGCTCTGCCAATGCGCAGTTTTCCGATCCCGCCGGCCCGCCGATCTATGGCGGAACCGTCCGAAGCCCTTCGTTTCTCGGCGGCGGGCAGGCCGGTTATATTTGGCAAATTCCAAACTCGAATTTTGTTCTCGGCGTCGAGGGCGATGTCTCCGGCTTTATCTCCGATGGCAGCGCAACCTGCCTGGCATCGTCAGGCTTCTTCATCTCCGCGAACTGCAGGGTTCGTCAGGGTCTCGGCGGCAGCCTGACCGGCCGCGTCGGCTGGGCCGCGGGCGCCCAGGGGCGCACGTTGCTCTATGCCAAGGGCGGCGGTGCCTGGTTGCAGGAGCATATCGACATCACGTCCAACCCGCTGATTTTTCCCTCGACGGTCTTCGACGGCACGCGATGGGGATGGACCGTCGGCGCCGGCGTGGAACGGGCGATAACGCCGGCATGGTCGTTCAGGCTGGAGTATGACTACGCGCGTTTCGGCGCCGTCAACGTCGCCACGCCGGAAAGCTTCGTCCAGGTTCTGCCGCCGTTCAGCAACGGCTATCTTCGCACCGCGGGCGGCACGACTTCGGTCAGCCAGAACCTGCAAACCGTCAAGATGGGCCTGAACTACAAGTTCGGCGTTGACGGCGATGCGAGATTTCAGCCGACGGAATCGGAATATCGCCTGAGAGGCACCACCGATGCGGGCGTCATCCCCGCCATCGAAGTCGAAATCGGCGGGCGCACCTGGTACTCTTCCGGCCGCTTCCAGAAGGATCTCGGCGCCACCGCCAATCCGTCGCTGCAGAACGTGCTGGTCTCGCGGCTCACCTACGACACCACGGCGGCATCGGGCGAGGTGTTCGGCCGCCTCGACACTTCGCAGAACATCTTCCTCAAGGGCTTCGTCGGCGGCGGAAAGATCCTGTCGGGCAAGATGCATGATGAGGATTGGCTGATCTTCAATGGAACGGTGCCCTATTCGAACACGCTCTCGAGCGTGAGCGGCGACATCGGCTACGCCACGATTGACGTCGGCTACTCGCTGTTTCGCGGACCCAGCGCCAACCTTGGCGGCTTCATCGGCTACAATTATTACCGGGAAGACAAATCTGCCTTTGGCTGCGTTCAGATCGCCAATCCCTACTCCGCCTGCGTCCCCTCGATTCCGAATTCCACGCTCGCCATCACCGAGAACAACAAATGGAATTCGTTCCGGGTCGGTGCGACCGGCGCCGTCAAGCTCATGGACGGTTTGACGCTGACCGCCGATGCCGCCTATCTGCCGTTCGTGAATTTCACCGGCGTCGATAATCACGTGCTGCGGACCGACGTGTCCAACACCGTCTCCCCGGAGGCGGGCGCCGGGCACGGCGTGCAGCTCGAGGCCATCCTGTCCTACGCGATCGGAAAATCCTTCAGCGTCGGCGCGGGCGGCCGCTACTGGGCGATGTGGGCCCCCGGCGCGTCCACCAACATCTTCGGCACCGACTGCCCCTGCCAGACGCTGCCGGTCCGCGCCGAACGCTACGGCGGATTCATCCAGGCCTCGTACAAGCTGGACGGGCTGAAGTAGGGCGGAGCAACGGCCTGTCTGCGATGCGGGCTGTCCTGATCTCGGACGAACTGCCGCTCACCAGGAACCTTGCTCGTGCCGCTTCTGACTCACTGAAAGTCCGCTTTTGAGTGACACGCGGACTTTGCCTCTGGTTTGAAAACTCCCATAGCCAGCACCTTGCCTTGTCTCGCAGAGGCCCATGCCGATCGCGCTGTTGCCAAAAGAATTCTTAGCTGCTTCGCTCCTTGCAGCGACCGGATGTCAACTCACGGCGCCAGGGAGAAGAACGTGACGCACAAGGGTATGGTGGTAACTCCGCAACCCGAGGCCACAGAGGCGGGCAGGGACATCCTCGTCGCCGGCGGCAATGCGATCGATGCTGCCATCGCGGCCGCGCTGGTTCAGACAGTCGTTGACCCCATGATGTGCGGAATTGCCGGTTTCGGAAGTCTGGCCGCCTATTTCCCGTCGAAGAAGGTGCATACCTACTACGATTTCCATGCCCCTGCGCCGGCAGCCGTACGACCTGACATGTGGCAGGATCTGATCGAGAGCGAAGCGCGTGACGGATACGGCTTTATTCTCAAAGGGAACGTGAACGACATCGGTTATCAATCGATCTGCGTGCCTTCCTCGCTCAGAGCCTTTGCCGACGCGCACCGTGATCTCGGCAAACTGCCCTGGTCCGAGCTGTTTGGCCCGGCCATTGATTACGCCGAAAGCGGCTGGAACGTCCGGCCGCATGTCTACACCTGGTGGTCGGAAGAAGGAACGATGGGACGGGTGGGTAACGCCAATCGAATTTCATTCGTCCCATCGGCCAAGGCGCTTTATTGCAGAGCGGATGGGTCACCGAAGCGTGTGGGAGACCGCGTCGTCAATCGGGACTATGGAAACGTGCTGCGGGCCATCGCGAAGGATGGGCCTGACGCCTTCTTTCGCGGCGAGATCGCCGATGCCATCGACGCAGACATGCGGGCCCACGGCGGTCTGTTGCGCCGCTCCGATCTCGAGAAGCTGCGAACCGTAAGGAACAAGCCGCTCTCCGCCACCTATCGAAACTCCCGGGTCACGACAAATCAGGCGCCCGGCGGCGGCATCATGCTGCTGGAGATGCTTCGCACGCTCGAGAATTTCGACTTGAAGTCCATCGGTCACAACAGCGTCGAATACATTCGCGTCGTTGCCGAAGCCATGAAGGCCGCAACCCGCGACAAGGATCTGTTTATCGGCGATCCCGCCTTTGTTGACGTTCCGACCGATCGCTTGATCTCGAAGGAGCACTGCGCCGAAATTGCTGAAGGCATCAAGCGTGGCGACAAGGTCAACGTGGTCAGGCTCAATGCGGGCCTCCCGAGCAAGGATACGACACAGGTTTCGATATGCGATGCCGAAGGCAACTGCATCTCGATGACCCATTCGCTTGGTTTGCCGTCTGGCGTGATCACCAATGGATTGGGTTTCATGTACAATGGATGCATGGGCGTCTTTGATCCGCGGCCCGGGCGAGCCGGCTCGCTCGCGCCCGGAAAAGCAAGATTCTCCTCCATTTGTCCGTCGATCGTCTTCAGGGATGATAAGCCCGTCCTGGTGATCGGCGCACCCGGTGCGACCCAGATCGCCATGGGTGTGCTCCAGGTATCGCTGAACGTCCTCGACTTCGAAATGTCCATGCTGGAGGCGGTCTCAACGCCCCGCTTTTCGGCTACCAGCGATATCATCGATCTCTCGAACCGGATTCCACGCTCTGCCGAGCGGGCGCTGAATGGGCTCGGATACCAGACGGTACGATCCGCACTTAGCCACACATTCGGTTGGGTACACGGTATCAAGATTTCTTCTGAAGGGCTGCAAGGTGGCGCTGATCCCGCGACCGACGGTATGGCGCTTACGGCTTCCTGAACTTGAACCATGCTCGTTCTTTAAAAGGCGTTTCTCCCAATGGCCGATCTGCACGGCGTCTTTCCTTACCTCGTTTCACCGATCGATCCCGAAGGCCGCATCCGCACCGAGGTGCTCGCGCGCCTCTGCGACGATCTGATCAAGTCAGGCGTCCACGGGCTGACACCGCTCGGCTCGACCGGCGAGTTCGCCTATCTCAACCAGGCGCAACGCACCGCCGTGGTGCAGACCACGATCGAGGCTGCCAAGGGCCGGGTGCCCGTGATTGCCGGCGTCGCCTCGACCTCGACAGCGGATGCGGTGGCGCAGGCGAAGGCGTACCAGAAGCTCGGCGCCGACGGCATTCTCGCGATCCTCGAAGCGTACTTTCCGCTCTCCGACGCGCAGGTCGAATCCTATTTCCGCGCCATTGCCGATGCGGTCGAGATTCCCGTCGTGATCTACACCAACCCGCAATTCCAGCGTTCGGACCTGACGCTGGACGTGATCGAGCGCCTCGCCGCGCATCCGCGCATCGGCTACATCAAGGACGCCTCGACCAATACCGGCCGGCTGCTGTCGATCATGAACCGCTGCGGCGACAGCATCAAAGTGTTCTCGGCCTCGGCCCACATTCCGGCGGCGGTGATGCTGATCGGCGGCCTCGGCTGGATGGCCGGCCCGGCCTGCATCATCCCGCGCCAGAGCGTCGAACTCTATAACCTCTGCCAGGCCAAGCGCTGGGACGAGGCGCTGACGCTGCAACGCAAGCTGTGGCGCATCAACGAAGCCTTCGCCCGCTTCAACCTCGCCGCCTGCATCAAGGCCGGCCTGGAAATCCAGGGCTACGCCGTCGGCGACCCCGTCCCGCCGCAGGCCGCGCTGACGGCGGAGCAGCGGAAAGTGGTCGAAGCGGCGTTGAGGGAAGTGGGGTAGTTGGATTGGGGTCTCTCCCCGTCATTGCGAGCGCAGCGAAGCAATCCATGGTGCGCCGAGCCGAGGCATGGATTGCTTCGCTTCGCTCGCAATGACGATGTGGAAATAGTAGGTGCGACAAAACAACCCGACGGGCAAATCAGTTCCGAATTACAGAAATCGTGTCAAGTCAAGAATTTCCGAAAATCGAAAATATTTCACTTCCCTTCCACCCCAAATCACCTGCACATCAAAAGCCATCCCGTCCCACTCAGAGGGGCGTCGGCCGTCGTCATGACGAGGGGCGGGTCGCGGTGGACGCTGAGGTTGCGATTGACGGTCGCGGCTGATGCGTACGGTGAAAGCGTGTGGTCCTGGCGCCCGTAACGGCGTCAAGTCTTTCGGGAGCCAACGCTTCCGAGGGGCGACGGTGGCAATAGAGGCCGTCTCACCGGGGAGAGCGCGTTATAAGCCGTAAAGCCATTGCGCAGGGAATGTCGGATGTTCTCCGCTGCCCTGTATGCTCATGTGCAGC
>NZ_JAFCLX010000027.1:0-97975 GCF_018130205.1 Bradyrhizobium sp. AUGA SZCCT0222 | reverse complement strand
CGTAAACCAGCGTCCACCGCAACCCGTCCAACGTCCGTGACGACGGCCGACGCCCTTCTGAGTAGGACGGGATGGCCGAATATATGCATCTGATTTTCATTCTGGTAAACAGAAATATTTTTTATTTTGGGGCTTGACACGACTTCCGTAAATCAGAACTGATTTGCCCGCCGGGCAAGATGGCTAATCAGAGGTCTACCGACAGGAACCCGATTCGATACGATTTGAATCAAGCTCCTCTCATTGCGGACATTCCGATTGCGGATTCTGTGTCGCTGCGGGACGCTGAGGAATGGGTCAATTGGAACAGGGGCTTCCCAAGTTGAACCCATATGCCCAATAGCGCGTCCAACGATGCGGGAATTCTGACGAGGCGAAGCCCATAGGTCTTGGGTCTGGTGGGTTTCGCTGCGCTCTACGGGCATGAATCATGCACAGTGTAGCCCGCATGAGCTGAGCAAGAGAGTGCCTGGTGCAAAACGAGGCGGAGGACGATGATGCCGAACTGGTTGGGACCCCTGCTGGCGTTGTGCGCGCTGGTGGGATTTATCGCCTTCGCTGTTCGTCAGGGGACGAAGGTGAAGCCGAATGCAGACGGTAATCCCGAGAATTCGATAGGCGGTCCTGGCGGGGATACGTAGCGCCGCGGCTCCCTTCGGCATGCCTTTGCGGGTATCAGATACGTTGAGAGAGCCCCGGATGTCGCTGCGCTCATCCGGGCTACGCTTGCCGCTGGCTTTACCGTCATTGCGAGGAGCGTCAGCGACGAAGCAATCCATTCCCTCGCTTGGCGCGATATGGATTGCTTCGCTTCGCTCGCAATGACGAGGCCAGCGAACGGTCTTTGAACATTGCTTTCGTGATCTCCGGCGTCACGCCTCGCGCGGCCTCGCCAGAAAACGCGCGATGGCACGGCCGAGGTCGGCGCTGTCGAGCGGCTGTTCGAGCGAGGCCTTGGCCGCCGCGACCAATGGCGCGGGAGCGTTGTTTTGGCCGGCTTTCTCGCAACAAACATCGGCAAAGGCCGTGGTGAATTCGGGATGCGGCTGCACGGACAGCGTTACGCCGTTCGCATAGAGAAGGCCCGCGTGCGGCGTAAACGCCGAATGGAATATGGTTGTTGCCCCCGTGGGTGGCGCGATGACCTGGTCCTGATGCGAGGCGGGAATCGCTAGCCTATCGCCGTCGATCACGCCGTTGCCGGGCACGACGTCATAGACGTGGCGCCCGATGCCCCAGCCCTTTTCCGATTTGCGCACCGTTCCGCCGAGCGCCTGCGCGATCAATTGATGGCCGAAGCAGATTCCGGCCATTGGAATTCTCGCCGCATACGCCGCGCGGACAAAGCGCTCGAGTGGTGCGATCCAGTCGAGATCGTCGTAGACGCCGGCTGGCGATCCCGTGAGCAGAATGGCTTCGAGGCCGACGGAATCGGGCAGCGCTTCGCCGTCAGCAAGCCGGACCGTCGCAAAGCTCGCCGAGGCATCCGCCTCGCCAAGCAGCCGTTCGAACATCTGGGGGAAGGAGCCGTGCCGCGCGCGATTGGCAGGCGAAATGACGCCGGTTTCGATGATCGTGATTTTCGGCATGAAAGTTTTCCAGGGCACCACAACAGGGCACCACAACATAAAAGGACCTCAGCTCCTTGGGGAAAGAGCTGAGGCCCGACGCGGCTTCTTGGGGTTCGCGGCCAGGTTTTGGTCAGGGGGGCGATGTCCGGCCGCGTTTGAAAACGATGTCGAGATTTCGGGGTCTCCGCAACAGACATCGTGGAACGATACCGCTTCTTTGGGGGTAGTCCGAATTGGCTTTCCCATCACACGCTTCAGCGCTTGACCAGGCAAAAATAAGGTTAATGCTTACGGTGGGTTGCCACCGGAGCCGCGCACAGCGCGGCCCGGTGATAAACTCCGCATAACCCACCGCTGTTCGTATTCGCGTCGGCGGTGGGTTATGGCTTCCGCCTTCTCTTTGCGAGCGACCGCGGACAAGTCACCTGACCCACCCCACGCAGCTACGCAGCCGCCGTCAGCCGACGACGACTTCGCTGATCTGCATGACCGGGGCGATGTCGGTGTAGTTCTTGATGTCGCCCATGATCTCCTTGGCGTGGGGCCCGAAGCCGGCCTGGAAGGCCTCGACCGAGTCGGCGAAGATGTGGCACATGCCGACATAGGTCGCGGGCGCACCGGGCGCGCCACCACCAAGGCCCTTGTCCACCGTGTAGGATTTGCAGGCGTCGCCCATGCGCGCCTTCACGAGCGGCATGTGTTTGTCGCGGTAATAATCGTGGTCGAAGCGCGCCCCCGGCGTGTTTGGATACATAACGCTTACCTTGATCATGGCGTGCTCCTCGTTTGATACTCGCCGGTTGATTTCCGGCACAGGCCCAAACTTTGCTTCAGTTTTGCCGATCCCGCAACTCCGAAACGCAAACTACAATTGTGTCAGCCGCAAATTACCCCGGGACGAAGATTTCGAGTATTGTGCGAGCAGCCGGAGGAACAACGATGCAATTGCGAATTTTTGGGCGCACGGGAATGCAGCTCTCGGTGCTGGGCTTTGGTTGCGGCGCTGTCGGCGGCGTGATGGTGCGCGGCGATCCTGCGGACCAGGAGCGCGCCGTGGCGCGGGCGCTCGAAGTCGGCGTGAATTATTTCGACACCGCGGTGCTGTACGGCGACGGTGAATCGGAAAAGAACCTTGGCCGTGTCTTGCAAAAGCTGAAGCCGGCCAACGCGATCGTCGGCACCAAGGTCCGAATACCGCCCGATGCGTTCGGCCGCATTGCCGATGCCGTCACGACGTCGCTCGAAGGCAGTCTGGCGCGGCTGGGTCTTGATCACGTCGACATCTTTCACCTGCACAATCCGATTACCGTTTCCGGCGGCGGATCGGCGCTGAGCGCGCGGCAGGTGCTGGACGAAGTGGTGCCGGCGTTCGAGCGGTTGCGTCAGCAGGGCAAGATTCGATACCTCGGGATTTCGGCGGTCGGCGACACCGCGGCGCTGCATCAGGTGATCGATGCCGGTGTCTTCGACAGCGCGCAAATCGTCTACAACATGCTCAATCCATCCGCCGCCGAAGACCTGCCGAAAAATTATCCGGCGCAGGATTATGCAGGGTTGTTCGATCGCACGATGGCGGCCGGCGTCGGCGTCGTCGGCATCCGCGTGCTGGCGGGCGGCGCCCTGTCGGGCTCGGCCGCGCGGCATCCGATTGCAAGCCCGGCGCCCGAGCCGATCGGATCGAGCATGAGCTACGATGCCGATATAGAGCGCGCCCGCCGCCTGATGCCGCTGGTGGAGGAGGGGTTTGCTTCCAGCCTGACCGAGGCCGCGACGCGGTTTGCGCTGTCGCATCCGGCAATGGGCACCATCCTGGTCGGTATGGCGACGCCGCAGGAGTTCGAAGGCGCATTCGCCGCGGTTGAAAAAGGGCCATTGCCACAGGCGGCGCTGGACCGGTTGTCGGCACTGCGGCAGGCGTTTGCGGGCGAGGCGCGGTGATGTCGGTGAGAGGACGTAGCCCGGATGAGCGAAGCGATATCCGGGACCGCCGTTCCCGCATGTCGCTTCGCTCATGCGGGCTACACTCCTGAATGGTCCGCCGTAAAGGAATCGCGGATGGTCGCCAGCGCCACCTATGCCGAATTCCTGCGCGAGCAACTGGCGCCGCTGGGCCGCGTCACCATGCGGCGCATGTTCGGCAAGACCGGCGTGTTCTGCGACGGCGTGATGCTTGCCATGGTGACGGAGAATACGCTCTATTTCCGGGTCGATGACCAGAACCGTGAGATATTCAAGGAAGCCGAGGCGTTTCCGCCGCTCAACTATGCGAAGAAGGGCGCCCTGATCGACCTCTCCTTCTGGCGCGTGCCGGAGCGGCTGTTCGACGAACCCGATGAGCTGATCGCCTGGGCGCGCGCCGCGCTCGCGGCGGCGCACCGGGTTGCGGCGAAGCGGGGGCGCGCGGCACCAAGCAAACCCAATCGTCGTCGTCCCGGCGAACGCCGGGACCCATAACCACAAATGCTTATTGTTAGAGCCGATGTCGCTCCAGCCTCGTGCACGATGACCTTCGGTGGCTATGGGTCCCGGCCTTCGCCGGGACGACATGGAATTTGTCGCGCGCCCGCTCACCGCCCCGGGCTGGAAATCAGCGGCGGTGCGGTTGAACCGGCGGCGAGCGAGCGTTGCACCATGACGGTGTCGGCCCAGCGGCCGTAGCGGTAGGCGACACCCGGCAGCAGGCCGGCGCGGGCAAAGCCGAACCTTTCGTGCAGCGCGAGCGAGGCCGTGTTGTCGGAATCGATATAGCCGATCATCTGCCGGAACCCGGCCGCCGCGCAGACATCGATCAGCTCCTGCAACAGCAGCCGTCCGACGCCGCGTCCCTGATGCTCGCGATGCACATAGATCGAATGCTTGACCGCGTAGCGATAGGCCGGCCGCTTGCGAAACAGCACGACGTAAGCGTAGCCCACCACCTCGCCGCCGCAGGTCGCCACCAGATGCGGCAGGCGCTGGCTGCGCAGGTTCTTGCGCCGGTCGCGCAGGTCCTCCGGCTCCGGGGTGCCGCTGTCGTCGACGCCTTCCTCGATGCCGCGGCGGATATGATGCCGGTAGATCGCCAGCATTGCCTCGACATCGCCATCGCGCGAGGGCCGGACCAGCACCGGCTGCTGGTTGGTCATGGCCGGATCTGTTGTTTCGACGGGCCGGTTCATTCGCAGACCACATAAGTATGCAGCCGGATGCGGCCGGACGGATCGACTTCCTTGTAGACGCCCTGGATTTCGACGTCGAAGCCGGGGAAGGTGTTGAAGCAGGTTTCGAACATCTTGAGATAGTCGATCATCGGCTGCGCCCGCTCGGTCAATCGTTCGCCCGGCACGATGGTGGCGATGCCGGGCGGATAGACCACAAAGGGCGTCGTGGCAATGCGGCCGGGGATGGCGTCGATCGGCAGATAGTCGACGTCGTTGCGAACCAGATAGCGCGCGGCGTCGCGCGGCGACATCGCGATGTCGGGCAGATGCTCGGCGAGGAATTGCCTGGCCTGCAGCGCGCTGACGCCGGCGTTGCGGAAGAAGCCGTGCATGTCGCCACAGAGATCGCGTAAGCGCACGCCGGCATAACGCTTCGGCCGGCGCTGATGGAATTCGGGGATCACCTCTTCCAGCGGCGCGTTGTCGTCGTGCAGTTTCTTGAAGGCGACGAGGCCCGAGATCAGCGTGCCGGCCTTGCTGGCCTCGACGCCGGGGGTGAGCAGGAACAGCAGCGAGTTGAGGTCGTTCTTTTCCGCCACGATGCGGTTCTCGCGTAAGTATTGTGCGACGATGGGGGCGGGGATGCCGTGGTCGGCATAGCGGCCGGTGGCATGGTCGAAGCCGGGGGTCAGCACCGTCAGCTTGTTCGGGTCGGTCATGGCGAAGCCCGCGGTCAGATCGGGAAAACCGTGCCAGCGCGCGTCCGGCGAAAGCTGCCAATAAACGGGGTCGGTGACCAGCATGTCGGTGGAGATGGTCTCCCAGGCCACATTGTGCACGGCGCCCGCGCGGGAGACGTCTGGTATCGCGACGCGATCGGGCACGAACGGCTCGAAGAACCAGCGGCGTTCAGGCCGTGCCTCCTTCTCCTCGAACTCGCGGCGGACCGCGCGCATCTTCTTGCGCAGTTCGATGCCGAGCCGGATCGTGTCGTCCCACAGCACCTCGCCGGAGCGGCCTTTCATCATCTGCGCGCCGACATCGAGCGAGGCAAATATCGGATAGAACGGCGAGGTCGAGGCGTGCTGCATAAAACTCTCGTTGAAGCGCCGGTGTTCGATGCGGCGCTTCTGGCCGGTGATGTGGCGGTCCTTGATGTGGATCTGCGAGGCCTGCGAGAAGCTCGCCAGCTGCTTGTGGGTCGACTGGGTCGCGATGATGCCCGGTGCGTCGGGGCCGAGACCGGACAGTCCCATCGCGAAACGGCCGGCATAGAGCGGATGGAACTTCATGAACCCGGCCCAGGCCTCGTCGAACAGGATGTAATCGCAGAGATGGCCGATCGCTTTCAGGATCATCTCGGCACTGTGGATCGTGCCGTCATAGGTGCACTGCTCGACCACGGCGACCCGGAAAGGACGCGGCTTGCGCCAGGCTTCCGGATCCTTGACCAGCGGATGGCTGCGGATGCGTTCGCGCAAACTCGTCTCGTCGATGGCGTCCCAGCGCATCGGGCCGATCAAGCCCCAGGCGTTGCGGACGGTGGGGATATAAACCGGGATGCCGCCGGCCATCATCAGCGCGCCATGATGGGCCGCCTTGTGGTTGTTGCGGTCGAACAGCACGAGGTCGCCGTCGGTGACCAGCGCGCCCAGCACCACCTTGTTGGAGGTCGAGGTGCCGTTGAGCACGAAATAGGTCTTTTCGGCGCCGAAGATTTGCGCCGCTTCCTTTTGCGCCTTCAGCGCCGGGCCTTCATGAGTGAGGAGATCGCCGAGGTCGAGCACGGAATTGTCGAGGTCGTCGCGGAACACGGCTTCGCCGAGATGTTCGACGAACACCCGGCCGATCGGGCTGCGGCTGTAAAACACGCCGCCATTGTGGCCCGGGCAGGTCCATAGCTGGTTGCCCTCTTCGGCATAGTCGACCAGCGCGCCGAAGAACGGCGTCTTCAGGGTTTCGGCATATTGCTTCAGGCGGCTGATCAGGTTCTTGGCGATGAAGGGCGGCGTTTCCTCGGACAGGAAGACATAGCCGTCGATGAAATCCAGCACCTCGACCGGCAGGTCCTCGAACCGCTTGCGGCGGATCAAAAGGATGATCGGAAAATCGAGGCCGCGCCGCCGCATCAGGTTGATCAGGGCCATGGTCTTGCCCTCGAGGCCCTTTTTGCCCCAGTCGACCACCATGCAGCCGATCGCGGCGTCGGTCTGCACCTGGATTTCCGCATCCTCGAGCTTGCGCGCCCGGACCACTTCAAAGCCGGACCGCTCGATCTCGGTGATGATCTGGTTGAAACGGAGGCCTTCGAGATCGTCGGTATCAAAGACCGGTGCGGCGAACAGAAAGGTGAAGCGTCGGAAATAGTCCATCGGTGCCCTCGAATGTGTGTCCAGCAAGCTGTTGGCGCATTCGATGACATCTGGATGACGGTTGAGTTCCGGCCCGGCCGCCCGAAACCCTGCCGCTTGATCGGCCGCTGCCCATCACCCCCGGTATCGCAGCGCCTCCACCAGCACTGCAAACGCCGGCGTGGGTTGCCGGCGGCTCGGGTAATAGAGGTGATACCCGGAAAACGGCGCGCACCAGTCGTCGAGCACGCGGATCAGACGGCCGTCGGCGAGATGCTTCTTGACCTGGTCCTCGGGCAGATAGGCGAGGCCGTGCCCCGCCAGTACCGCGTTCAGCCGGAGCGGGATGCTGTTGAACACCAGCTGCCCATCGACGCGCACCTTGACTTCGCGGCCGCGTTTCTCGAATTCCCAGGCGTAGATTCCACCTGATGTCGGCAGGCGGACAGTGATGCAGTCGTGCGCCGTAAGATCCTGCGGCTTTTTCGGCTTCGGCTTTCGTTCGAAATACGAGGGCGAGCCAACCACGGTCATGCAGAAGTCCGGTCCGATGCGCACGGCGATCATGTCCTTGGCCACTTGCTCACCGAGGCGAACGCCGGCGTCGTATCGCTCCGCGACGATGTCGGTCAGGCCGTAATCGATGGTCAGCTCGACCTTGATGTCGGGGTAACGCGGCAGCAGCGTCGTCAAGGCAGGCCAGAGCACGGCCAGGGCCGCATGCTCGCCGGCCGTGATCCGGATGGTACCGGCGGGTTTTTCCCGAAGCTCGGTCAGCGCTGACAGTTCGGAGTCGATTTGCTCGAACTTGGGGCCCACCGTCCGAACCAGCCGCTCTCCGGCCTCGGTCGTTGCCACGCTGCGGGTAGTGCGGGTCAACAACCGCAGGCCGAGCCGCTCTTCCAGTCCTCGAATGGTGTGACTGAGCGCCGATTGCGAAACCCCGAGCTGCGCTGCCGCCCGCGTAAAACTGCGTTCGCGCGCCACGGCCAGGAACGCCATGAGGTCGTTGGTGTTTTTGCCGAGCATTCATGAGCCGGTTTCATAAGTCCATGCCGATTATTAGGCCTAATCCGGCGGCGTTGCACCCGTTAAATGCCTGAAGGCACGCGGTCGTGACCTGCGCGATGTCGGCTGCGCGCAACCCCGGATCATGATCGGCGTTAGTGGACGAGGCGGGCGCAAAACGAGCGAAGCGGCAAAAAGGGATTAATGGCATGCGAAGCCCCGGTGATTTCAGATTCTCTCGGCGCGACCTGTTGGTCGTCGGCGCCGCTTCTCTCACGGCGCCGGCCCTCGGGGTGACGACCTCGACCTTCGTGGCCAAGGCCGAGATCGCCCTGAAGCCTGCGGTTTCCGGAGCCCCGGTGATGTCGAAAGTGTCCTTCAACGTGAACGGCAAGGCGCGCGAACTCGAGGTCGATACAAGGACCACGCTGCTCGATGCCTTGCGCGAAAATTTGCATTTCACCGGCACCAAGAAGGGCTGCGATCACGGCCAGTGCGGCGCATGCACCGTGATCGTCGGCGGTCGCAGGATCAATTCATGCCTGACGCTGGCTGTCATGCACGAGGGTGAGAGCGTCACCACCATCGAGGGCCTTGGCACGCCGGAGAATATGCACCCGATGCAGGCGGCGTTCGTCAAGCATGACGGCTATCAATGCGGCTATTGCACGCCCGGGCAGATCTGCTCGGCGGTCGCCGTGCTCGACGAGATCAAGGCCGGCATACCGAGCCATGTCAGCGCCGATCTGAACGCAGTCCCGCAACTCACCAATGCCGAATTGCGCGAGCGCATGAGCGGCAACATCTGCCGCTGCGGCGCCTATTCCAACATCGCCGAAGCCATCAGCGAAGTCGCCGGGAGGCAGGCATGAGATCCTTTACCTATGAGCGCGCCAATTCGCCGGCCGAGGCCGCCGCCGCGGCTGCACGCCAGCAGGGCGCCAAATTCATCGCTGGTGGTACCAACCTGCTCGACCTGATGAAGCTCGAAATCGAGACGCCGGCGCATTTGATCGACGTCAACCGTCTCGGGCTCGACAAGATCGAGCCGACCGCCGATGGCGGACTGCGGGTTGGCGCGCTGGTGCGCAACACCGATCTTGCTGCGGACGAACGGGTGCGGCGCGATTACGGCGTGCTGTCGCGCGCGCTGCTCGCCGGCGCTTCGGGCCAGTTGCGCAACAAGGCGACGACCGCGGGCAATCTGCTGCAGCGGACCCGCTGCCCCTATTTCTACGACACCAACCAGCCCTGCAACAAACGTCAGCCCGGCAGCGGTTGTTCGGCGATCGGCGGCGTCAGCCGTCAGCACGCCGTGATCGGCGCCAGCGAAGCGTGCATCGCGACCCATCCGAGCGACATGGCGGTGGCCATGCGCGCGCTCGACGCCACCGTGGAAACAATTCGACCTGACGGCGCCGCGCGCAGCATTCCGATCGCTGACTTCCACCGGTTGCCCGGCGATACGCCTGAGATCGAGACCACCCTGACTCCGGGTGAGCTGATCACGGCGGTGACGTTGCCGAAACCCGTTGGCGGCAAGCAGATCTATCGCAAGGTGCGTGACCGCGCTTCCTATGCGTTCGCGCTGGTCGCGGTCGCGGCCATCGTGCAGCGCGACGGCTCCGGACGCGTCGCGCTCGGCGGCGTCGCCCACAAGCCCTGGCGCGTCGAAGCCGCCGAGGCCGAACTGCCGCGCGGCGCGAAAGCCGTGACGTCAAAACTCCTCGCCGAGGCCAAACCTACCCATGAGAACGCCTTCAAGCTGCTGCTGGCCGAGCGGACGCTCGGTGCGGTGCTGGCAGAGGCGAGGGGATAGACCATGAAATTCGAAACCCCGGCGACCACCAACCCGATCGACCAGTTGAAGATCATCGGCAAGCCCGCGGACCGCATCGATGGTCCGTTCAAGACCACGGGCACTGCGCCCTATGCCTATGAGCGGCACGACAACATCGCGAACCCGGCCTGCGGCTATGTGGTCGGTTCAGCGATTGCCAAGGGCCGGATCGCCTCGATGGATCTGACAGCCGCCAAAACAGCATCCGGCGTGCTTGCCATCGTCACGGCTGACAATGCCGGCAAGCTCGCCAAGGGCAACCTGAACTTCGCCACGCTGCTCGGCGGTCCCGAGATCGAGCATTATCACCAGGCGATCGCGCTCGTGGTGGCGGAGACCTTCGAGCAGGCCCGCGCCGCCGCGCAACTGGTCCGCGTCGATTATGTCAGGACTGATGGCGTCTATGATCTCGCAGCGGTCAAGGATTCCGGCAAGCCCGCGCGCATCACCGGCGGTCCGGCCGATACCGCGGTCGGCGATTTCGCCGGCGCATTCGCCGCGGCACCGGTTCAGCTCGACGCGACCTACACCACGCCCGATCACGCCCATGCGATGATGGAACCGCACGCGTCGATGGCCGGCTGGGACGGCGACAAGCTGATCGTGTGGACCTCAAACCAGATGATCGACTGGAGCGTTGGCGAATTGGCCAAGACGCTCGGCATGCCCAAGGACAAAGTCCGCCTGATATCGCCCTTCATCGGCGGCGGGTTCGGCGGCAAACTGTTCGTGCGCGCCGACGCGCTGCTCGCGGCATTGGGCGCCCGTGCGGCCGGACGGCCGGTCAAGGTGGCGCTCACGCGTCCGATGATGTTCAACAACACCGTGCATCGGCCGGCCACGATCCAGCGCATCCGTATTGGTGCGACCAGGGACGGCAAGATCACGGCCATCGGCCATGAGGGCTGGTCCGGCAACCTGCCCGGCGGCAAGCCGGAGGCTGCGGTGCAGGCGACACGGCTGCTCTATGCTGGCGCCAACCGCATGACGGCGACGCGGCTTGCGGTGCTCGACCTGCCGGAAGGCAATGCGATGCGTGCGCCAGGCGAGGCGCCCGGCATGATGGCGCTGGAGATCGCGATCGACGAGATGGCGGAAAAGCTCGGGCTCGATCCGATCGAGTTCCGCATCCTCAATGACACCCAGGTCGATCCCGAAAAGCCGGAGCGGGCGTATTCGCACCGGCCGCTGATCGCGTGCATGGGGCTCGGCGCCAACCGCTTCGACTGGAGCAAGCGCAATCCCCAGCCGGGGCAGGTTCGCGACGGGCGATGGCTGGTCGGCATCGGCATGGCGGCTGCCTTCCGCAACAATCCGGTGATGAAATCGGCGGCGCGCGTGCGGCTCGACAACCGGGGCGTCGTTGTTGTCGAGACCGACATGACCGATATCGGCACCGGCACCTACACCATCATCGCGCAGACCGCAGCCGAGATGATGGGCCTGCCGCTCGACAAGATCATCGTACGCCTCGGCGACTCGGCCTTTCCGGTTTCGGCCGGATCGGGCGGGCAATGGGGCGCCAACAGCTCGACATCAGGCGTCTATGCCGCGTGCGTCAAGCTGCGCGAGGCCGTGGCGCAGAAGCTCGGGTTTAATTCCACCGAGGCAGATTTCGCCGACGGGCAGGTCCGTTCGGGCAATCGCAGCGTGCCGCTGGCGCAGGCCGCGGGCGAGAGCGGCATCGTGGCCGAGGATGTGATGGAGTTCGGCGATCTCGGCAAAAAGTACCAGCAATCGACCTTCGGCGCGCATTTCGTCGAGGTTGGCGTCGATGCCGCGACCGCCGAAATTCGGGTGCGCCGAATGCTGGCGGTGTGTGCCGCGGGCCGCATCCTCAACCCCAAATCGGCGCGGAGCCAGGTGATCGGCGCGATGACGATGGGCGCCGGTGCCGCGCTGATGGAAGAACTGGCGGTCGACAAGCGCGCCGGTTTCTTCGTCAACCATGACCTCGCCGGCTACGAAGTGCCCGTGCATGCCGACATTCCGCATCAGGACGTGATCTTCCTCGACGAGACCGATCCGATGTCGTCGCCGATGAAGGCCAAGGGCGTCGGCGAACTCGGCATCTGCGGCGTCGGTGCCGCCATCGCCAACGCGATCTACAACGCGACCGGTGTGCGGGTGCGCGATTATCCGATCACGCTCGACAAGCTGCTCGCCCGGCTGCCGGAAGTGGCATGAGCGCCGAGCCCGCGCACCGCCCACGATGATCACGCGCAGACGCATGCTTGCAGCCGGTGGCGGCGTTGTCGTGCTGGCAGCGGGAGCTGCTGGCGCAAACGCGCCGGTAACACCACCACGAAGGATCAGTACCATGGACATCAAACGAAGCGGCTCGCAGCCGTCCGGCAAGGGACCTTCAGATTATTTCACCGGTACCGTTCGCGTCGATCCGCTGTTCAAGGCGACCGAGCCGGCGCGGGTGGTTGGCGCCAGCGTCACCTTCGAGCCCGGCGCCCGCACCGCGTGGCACACCCATCCGCTCGGACAGACCCTGATCGTCACGTCAGGCTTTGGCCTGGTGCAGCATTGGGGCGGGCGGATCGAGGAGATCCGGCCCGGCGACGTGGTCTGGTTTCCGCCCGGCGAGAAGCACTGGCACGGCGCGGGACCCACGACGGCGATGACGCATCTGGCAATTCAGGAAGCGCTCGACGGCAAGACCGTCGACTGGATGGAAAAGGTCAGCGACGAACAGTACGCGCGATGATTTGTCGAACAATTGGGGAAGAACAGAGTGCAGAAGCGTAAACTTGGCAAGAGCGGCCTCGAAGTCTCGGCGATCGGGCTCGGCTGCATGGGACTCAGCTTCGGCTACGGCCCGGCGGTCGAAAAGCAGGCGGGAATCGCGCTGATCCGCGCCGCCGTCGAGCGCGGTGTGACGTTTTTCGACACCGCCGAAGTGTATGGACCGTTCACGTCGGAGGAACTGGTCGGCGAGGCGCTGGCGCCGGTCCGCGACCAGGTCGTGATCGCCACCAAATTCGGTTTCGACATCGATCCGAAGACGGGCGCGCAGAGTGGTCTGAGCAGCCGGCCGGAGCACATCAAGCAAGTGGCGGAGGCTTCGCTGAAGCGGCTCAGGACCAACGTCATCGATCTGTTCTATCAGCACCGCGTCGATCCCAACGTGCCGATCGAGGATGTGGCGGGTGCGGTCAAGGATCTCATTCGCGAAGGCAAGGTCAGGCACTTTGGACTCTCCGAGGCCGCCGCGCCGACGATCCGGCGTGCCCATGCCGTGCAACCGGTCGCCGCACTTCAGAGCGAGTATTCGCTGTGGTGGCGCGAACCTGAAGAGGTGATCGTGCCGACGCTCGAAGAACTCGGCATCGGCTTCGTTCCCTTCAGCCCGCTCGGCAAGGGGTTCCTCACCGGCGCGATCAGCGAGACGACGACGTTCGACAAATCAGACTTCCGCAACGTGGTGCCGCGGTTCTCGCCGGAAGCGCGAAAAGCGAACCAGGCCCTGGTCGACCTGCTCGGCAAAATCGCCGCAGGCAAAAAGGCGACGTCGGCGCAGATCGCGCTCGCCTGGCTGCTGGCGCAGAAGCCGTGGATCGTTCCGATCCCCGGCACCACCAAGCTGCATCGGCTGGATGAGAACATCGGCGCGGCGGCGGTGACGCTCACATCAGGCGATCTCGGCGAGATCGAGCGTGCGATCTCTGCCGTGGCGGTGCAGGGCGCGCGGTACCCGGAACATCTGCAGCAGCTGGTAGGCCGCTGAGAATCGGGCTTCAGCGACGTCCGTATCCACGTCATTGCGAGGAGCGCCAGCGACGCAGCAATCCATCTGTCCTTCGCGCGGCGAGATGGATTGCTTCGCGGAGCCTGTCATCGGGCGCGCATTCGCGCGACCCGTTGGCACGCAATGACGACGGAGAGCGCAGTCGGGTGTGGCACAGGCAGGCGCACCTTTGTCACCTGACAAGTTCCATCGGCCGCAACCTCTCCATGGTACTGCCTTGCTTTGGTCAAACCGGAATGGGGTAAGGGGAACGACGTGTGGGGGAATTCTGGGGGCTGGAAGTCGTCGATCTCACGCAAATCCGCCGGTCGCTCTTGGGGTAAATCTTGGGCAGGGTCTTAGGCAAAAGCTTGGGACAGGCTCTTGGGGCGCAGGCGACATTGGATGGAGTACGGAGCGCCGATGCAATCGATGCAGAAACCGAAGCCAACCGATGATCCGCACGATATCCTCGTGGTCGCACCCGATGCCGTCAGGGTCGTACCCGATGCCGTCAGGGTCGTACCCGATGCCGTCAGGGTCGCACCAGATCCCGTCAGGGTCGCGCCCGCGGAAGAAGAATTTTTCGGCCCGGCGCCGGATCCTGTGCACGCACCTTCGGGTCCGCAGCCTCACATCGAGCCGGTCTTCCGGGCCGGCGCAGCGGTGCCGCCGGTCGACGCCACGTTTCGCGCAATCGCCGTCGATGAAATCACGTTTCGCGCAGCCGCCGTCGAAGATGCCCTGATCAACAGCCGCCGCCGGCCGAGGTCGTCGATGGCGAGGCGCGCCATGCGTGCCGTCACGGCGTTGCTGCTGGCGGGCTGTATCGGCGGCGCCGCCATGGCCTGGCATTACCATGCCGAGGCGGCTCAACAGGTAATCGCAGAATGGGCGCCGCTGTTTGCCCGGAAATCATCGCTGGCGCCGGAAAAAACCGGGCTCACCGCGCAGCCGGTTCTGGCTGCCGCTGGTGTCGACGCGTCGAATACTTCACCGGCTCAACCGGCGCCCCAGGCGCCGGCCGCAGCGCAAGCTGCTGCTGCGCCGGCTGCAGCGGAGGTTGCTGCGACAGCAGCGCCGGCCGCTGCAGCCCCGCCGGCCGCCGCCGCGCCTGATCAGTCGCAATCGCTCGAGACGATGGCGCGCGATCTGGCCAGCGCAAGCCGGGAGATCGAACAGCTCAAGGCCAGCATTGAGCAGCTCAAGGCCAGCCAGCAGCAGCTCGTGGCGATGGTTTCGGAGAAATCTGCCGCGCAAAACGCGCAAGCCAAAAAACCGGCGCCGCCGCGGCCAGTCGCCGCGATAGCGCCACCGCGCACGCCGGCTCCGCCGCCGGTGCCGCCGCGGCCGGTCCGGCAGCAAGCCATGCCGTCGGCCGCCGGCGCGCCGTTGTCAGCGACTTCGGCACCCTACGTGCCGCGACAGCTTGAGGCGCAATCACCAACCACCGGTGAAACGCTGAGCGATCCGGAGCTGGCGTCGGTGCCGAGGCCGCCGATGCCGCTGCGGTAGGACCGCATCCGCAGCTTAAGCTCGGAGGTCTCGAAAGGCGTCGTCCAGCCGATCAAGCGCCTCGGTGAGAATCGGACGCGGCGTGGCGAAGTTGAAGCGCAGCCAGGTTTCACCGCCGGGGCCAAACTGCTCGCCGGGGCTGGCAAAAATGCGTGCCCGATCCTTGACCCGTGCGGCAACGTCCGCAGCCGCCAATCCGGTTCCGGAGAAATCGACCCAGGCGAGATAGGTCGCATCGAGCCGCATCGAGCGTGCGCCGGGCGCGGCTTTTTCTATTCGTGTGGCGAGCGTATCGCGGTTGCCGGCGAGATAGGGCAGCAGCGCATCGAGCCAGGCGTCGCCGGTTCGCCAGGCTGCCTCGGTCGCGATCATGCCGAAGGCGTTGTAGGAGGCGAGCCCGCTTGCCGCAATCCGCGCGTCGATCCGCTGCTTCAAAACCGGGTTCGACGTGACGCAGGCGCCGACATGGGCGCCGGCGAGATTGAAGGTCTTGGTCGCGGCAAGGCAGGTGATCAGGCGATCGGCGATCTCGGGTGCGGCTGACAGCGTCGGCGTGTGTTTGACGTCGCCCAGCAGCAGGTCGCAATGGATCTCGTCGGAAACCAGAATCAGATTGCGTTCGGCGCAGAAGGCGGCGAGCTCACGGATCTCCTCTGATGACCACACCGTGCCGCCTGGATTGTGCGGGCTGCAGAAGAAGACGATTTTGGTTCGCGGCGTGAGTTGTTTTCCCAGCGCATCGAGGTCCATCTCGTAGCGGCCCTGACGCTGGACCAGCTGCGCGTCGAGGATGCGCCGCTCATTGGCGAGAATGATCTTGCGGAACGCATGATAGGCCGGTGGAAACACCACGACCTCATCACCCACCTCGGTGACAGCTTGCAGGATCAGACCGAGGCCCGAGACGACACCGGGCGTCGGGCTGACCCAGGCCGGGTCGATCGCGAGATCATGCCGGCGCGCCATCCATTCGGCGAGCGCTGCCGCCCAGCTGCCGGTGTCGGCATAATAGCCATGGACGCCGCGGGTAACGAGCGTGGACAGTGCTTCCGTGACGCCGGGAGGCGCCGCAAAATCCATGTCGGCGACCCACATCGGAATTCCGTCCGCTGCGGTGATCCCCGAATTCTTGGCCATCATGTCCCATTTCGACGCGTGCGTGCCGCGGCGATTAATAACGCGATCGAAATCAAACATCGGGACAGTGGCTCCTGCGTTGGCAGCTTTGCGGCGTCAGTGTTAGCTCGTAGGATGGGTAGAGCGAAGCGAAACCCATTATCTTTGCAGATAGAAATTGATGGGTATCGCTTCGCTCCACCCATCCTACGAAGTTAGGCCAGCAACACGGCATCCGCGCCGTTGACGGCGTCGGCGCCGTCGATGACGGTCTTTTCCAGCGAGGTGGCCTGCACCGAAATGTTTTCGGCAAAGAACCTCGCCAGCGTGACGTAGCGCTGCGGATCGCCGGCCTCGCCATTGCTCTTGGCGGCGAGCGCCTCGCCGGCCAGCATGCAGCCGCCGAGCGTCGAGCTGAACAGCCGCAGGTAGGGCGTCGCACCCGCGAGCGCGTCGTTCGGCGCGGAGGCGACCTTCTCCAGCAACCATTTGCTGGAGCGCTCCAGCGAGCCGAGCGCGTCGCGCAATTTTGCCCCCGTGGTGCCAAAGGCCGGATCGTTCGATAGCTCGACCTGCTTGACGATGCCGGAGAGCTCGTCGATCAGGGCCCAGACCGACGCGCCGCCATTGGCTGCGAGTTTTCGCGTCACGAGGTCGATCGACTGGATGCCGTTGGTGCCTTCATAAATCGAGGTGATGCGCGCGTCGCGATAATGCTGGGCGGCGCCGGTCTCCTCGATGAAGCCCATGCCGCCGTGAACCTGCACGCCGAGATAGGCCACCTCATTGCCGATATCGGTGGAGAAGGCTTTTGCAATCGGCGTCAGCAGCGCGCCGCGGGCAGCGGCGTCGGCGCGCACCTTGGCATCCTTGGCGCGCACCGAGACATCGAGCGCCACCGCGGTGGCGTAGCAAATCGTACGCGCGGCTGCCGTCATGGCGCGCATCTGCAGCAACATGCGCTTGACGTCCGGATGCACGATAATCGCGTCCATCCCGTCGCCCTTGGAGCCGACGGCGCGGCCCTGGCGACGCTCCTGCGCATAGCCCAGCGCCTGCTGATAGGCGCGGTCGGCGATGCCGACGCCCTCGAGGCCGACGCCGAGGCGGGCCTGGTTCATCATCGTGAACATGCAGAGCATGCCGCGGTTTTCTTCGCCGATCAAATAACCGATCGCGCCGCCCTTGTCGCCCATCGTCATGGTGCAGGTCGGCGAAGCATGCATGCCGAGCTTGTGCTCGACGCCGCTCGGATAGATGTCGTTCTGCGCGCCGAGCGAGCCGTCGGCATTGACGAGGAATTTTGGAATAAGAAAGAGCGAGATGCCCTTGGTGCCCGCGGGCGCATCGGGCAAACGTGCCAGCACGAAATGCACGATGTTATCGGTCATGTCGTGGTCGCCATAGGTGATGAAGATCTTTGTGCCTTTGATGCGATAGCTGCCGTCAGGTGCGCGTTCGGCGCGGGTGCGCAGCGCGCCGACGTCGGAGCCCGCTTGGGGTTCGGTGAGCTGCATGGTGCCGGTCCATTCACCCGACACCAGTTTTTCCAGATAGATCTTTTTCAGCTCCTCGCTGCCATGGGCGTCGAGGGCCTCGATCGCCGACAGCGTCAAGAGCGGGCAGAGGCCGAACGCGATGTTCGAGGCGCTCCAGATTTCGGTGCAGGCGGCGTTGATCGCGAGCGGCAGGCCCTGGCCACCGAACGCTTCCGGGCCCGACACCGCGTTCCATCCCGCCGCCGTCCAGCGCTGATAGGCGTCGGGCCAGCCGGGCGCGGTCGTCACCTTGTTGTCGGCGAGCTTGATACCGTGTTCGTCGCCCACCGTGTTCAAGGGCGCCAGCACGTCGGAAGCGAATTTGCCGGCTTCCTCCAGCACGGCTGCGGTAATATCACCGTCGTAATCGCCGTAATGACCGGCTTGCACGGCGGCCTTGAGGCCGGCGCCATGGTTGAGGGCAAGCAGGATGTCGTTGATCGGCGCGCGGTAGGTCATGTCGGTTACTCGCCTCAGTCGGGAAAGCGGGGGGCCGTCTTCCCACGAAACCGGCCTTCTCTCAACTCTCCGATGGGCGGGAGGGCCGGCATGGCGAGGCGGGCGGTTTGAGGCCATCGCGAGCCCGGGGCGTCCACATCGGACGAACCGTCAGGCCTATTATAGAGGGTCGTGTTTCCGGAGCCGATTCAGGCCCGAATCCGATGCCTATCCTTTTGTTTGAGCGTGATCTTTCCGGAGAACGGGTGCCCAGCCCGCATCCCGTGCGGGGCATGCCCTTTCGGATCATGCTCTAGCCGGTTGAAATGGCTCACCTCTCCCTATAGACCCACGTTGCCGGAGGGAATCCGCAGCGGGTTTCCTGCGGTGTTCCCGGCCTGTTGGGGCGTAGCCAAGCGGTAAGGCAGCGGATTTTGATTCCGCCATTCGGAGGTTCGATCCCTCCCGCCCCAGCCAGCCACTCACTCAACCGGAGAGAGTGACCGAATAATCGCTGAAATTGCCGTATTTCATTAGCTTTTCTTACAAAAATTTCGAGTCTCCGATCTCCGAAAAATGGCAACCCTAGCGAGAATTCACCGAAAGTCTCCGGCTCAAACTGCAGAAATTCCCGTTTTCGAGGAGACGATTGGCGGAGACAGGTTCGAACACCACTGAGTGGTAGACGTGGCGGTCTGCTTCCTGCAACAGCGGACGCTGTTTCAGAACGCCGCCGAGGCCGCTATGAGCCAAACTCGAAGTCCAAGCGAGGCCCGACGTCGACTTCCGCTTCCCCCTCAAAGCGGAGATCGCGCGAGTGGGCTGGGATGCCCGCTAAGTGCCCAATAAGCGACTTCACTCGATCACCTCGTCGGCCCGGGCGAATAATGATGGCGGAATATTCAAGCCGAGCGCTTTGGCGGATTTCAGATTGATCAACAACTCAAATGTGACTGGCCGTTCTATTGGTAGGTCCGCTGGACTGGCGCCTTTGAGTATCTTGTCTATGAAGGCCGCCTTGCGCCGATACAGATCAGACAAGCTCGCTCCGTATGACATTAGCCCGCCTACGATAGCGAACTCGCGGAAGCTGTAAACTGCGGGTAAGCGCGCACGCGCTGCAAGTTCGACCAACACCGTCCGGTTACTTACGAATAACGGAGAGGTACCGAAACAAATCGCCTGCATGTTTTCGCGTACTATAGTTGCGAAGGCGGCCTCAGCTTCACTTGCCGTGCGTGCTTCAAAGATACGGACGTTGAGACCCAGAGCGTTGGATTGCTATCGGAGCTTCTTTGATTTCCTCCGCGTCGGTTGGATCATCAGGATGGACAAGGAAAGCTACTCGAACCGCATCGGGAAGTAGTTCCTTGAGCAATCCGAACCGTTTTCCGACCAGTGTCTTGTCAGCCCACCAAAATCCCGTGACGTTGCCGCCCGGCCGAGAGATGCTGCTGGCCAGCCCAATCGCTACCGGGTCTGGGGACGAGTTCATCACGATGGGGATAGTGCGGGTGATGTTACGCACCGCCAATACCGCCGGCGGTGAGCCGGCCACGATGACGGAGGGCTTAAGCGCCACCAACTCGGCCGCGAGACCAGGAAGACGCTCGATTGCTCCGTCAGCGTACCGCGCTTCGAGCGTGATGTTGCGATCCTCGGTGTAGCCAAGGCCGCGCAGCCCTGCGCGAAGCGCTTCGAGATTACGCGCCGCCGCGGTTGACGAAATCGGCAGGAGAACGCCGATTACCCGACGCTCGGAAGATTGCTGAGCGGCGACTGGCAGCGGCCACGCCGCGGCTGCGCAGACAAGTTTGATGAATTTGCGCCGCTTCATTGCGCTATCCCCCACCACACACCGGCATTGGAGTAACCTACCATAAGTCCGGCATGCCTCCGGGTGAAATTCGCGAACCAGCGTCAGTCTGCTGGTGCTTCTAGCGTTTCACTTCGACCATCACCGGCTGATCTTTATCCTTGATGCGGACCACTAGTGTTTTGGAAGCTTTGTCGGTCGCATTGCGCCCAAAGTGAGGGGTATTGGGCGGTGTATATAGGGCCTCGCCCGCCTTCACGACCTTCGTTCCAATGCCGTCGATTTCAAAGGTCTGTTCCCCTTCGATAACGAATGTGACCTCGTGTCCGTTCGGGTGCTGATGCAGTGGCAACCTAAAGCCGGGCTGCCATGTCGAGGAGAAGATCAACAGTTCCTGACCCGGGAGGTTGTTCAAGTCCGTGCGTAAGATTTGGTTCGTCGAGTACAGGGGCGTTTGAGCCCGACTGTATTCCATCGTCATGCCTCCCAAGACTGCACCGGCAATAAACAATCCGCTCATCACGAATATTCGTTTCATTTGCTGCTCCCTCGCACCGAGCCCGGTGCATCTGCTCAACGAAGCATTGCGGCCCATAGCACTCGCTCAAGACTAGGCAATTTTACAGTAGAGGTCCAAGCCGACGATGTCCGCTTCGGATGCCTGCTCATCTTCCAGGAGCAGACATGGGAACATCGAGTGGGTCAGCGATTGCCGCGCGTACAGCAGCGGTATCGAGCGGTCAGAAGGGCGCAAATTCACTGCCAACTCTGCCATCCAGTGCTCGAAAAACGGCCCCAATTCGTTTTTCACGGCTAGTCTCCAGGCTCCCACTTCGATTGTAAGAAGGCTGAATAGTCTCCGGGCATGAAAACGAGGCTTTCGAGGCGAAATTCCCTTGATATTTCAAAGATCCAAACTCAATCGGGGATGTCTGAGTTCGATCCCTCCCAGGGCAGCCACGCATTCCAGCGTTCTGCCAAGCTTCCCAAGAGACCCGAGAATGGGCCGGAAATCCCGGCTTTTCGCGCATTCGCTTTGGTCTCCGGACTCCCGCTTTGCAGGACCTGAGGCGGAAATCGCCGAAAGTCTCCGGCCGTTTCCGGAAATATTCCCGTTTTGGGGAGACTATCGGCGGAGACGAGTTCGATCAGGACTGCCGCCCGACCGGTCGGGTCGAATAGCGTGCGCCACTGGCCAGTCGTAGGTAAGTCTCACGGCCAATGGCATCTTTGCGCGCTCGAACGAAGCCAAGGCGCTTGGCGTCGAGATGGGCGCACCCTGGCACCTGAACCGAGAAAAGTTCGAGCGCGATGGCGTTATCATAAGATCCAGTAATTATACGCTTTACGGAGATATGAGCGCGCGGGTCATGCAAGTTCTCGGGCGCTTCACGCCTGACCTGGAAATCTATTCCATCGACGAAGCCTTCCTAGGGCTCGGCGGATTTGAGACACGACTGGAATCTCACGCAGCCCAGTTGCGGCAAACGGTTTTGCAGTGGACCGGGATTCCGGCAGTCGGCGTAGCCGCCACCAAAACCCTGGCAAAGGTCGCGAACCGCTTTGCCAAGAAAGACACGGATCGCAACGGCGTCTTCGTCATGCTTGATGACGCCGCCGTCGAAAAAACTTTGAGCCGCATGGCGCTTACTGATCTATGGGGCGTTGCCCGCCGTTCGCGGAACGGCTCGAAGCGCTGGGCATATCAAGCCCGCTTGAATTAGAAGATAGCGACCCGGCGTTTATCCGTGAATGCTTCAGTGTGGTCATGCAGCGCATGGTGCTGGAGCTGCGAGGCATTCCGTGCATTGCACTCGAAGAGCATGTTCCGGATCGAAAAAGCATCATCGCGTCCCGCTCGTTCGGGCGAGCGGTCACGAGCTTTCAGGAATTGTGCGAGGCGGTAGCTTCCTACACAGCGCGCGCTGCGGAAAAAATGCGCCGCCAGTCTCTGGCCACCGCGCATATTGCGGTATTCGTTGAAACCAACAGCTTCAAGCCGAGCGACGCTCAGTATCATGCCACCCGTGCCGTGCGTTTGCCCGTGGCAAGCGCTGACTCCGGGACGCTGGCAATCGCCGCTGCCCGTGCGTTGCGTCTGCTCTGGAAAGACGGGTATCGTTACAAAAAAGCGGGCGTGATGTTGCTGGATCTTGTACCGGCTTCCAAAGTCCAGGGCGATCTCTGGACTTTGGCCGATACGCCGCGCTCTAATGCGCTGATGCGGGCGCTCGACTCTCTGAATCGGGACTACGGACGCGGTACATTGACTTATGCCGCTGCCGGTAAGCAACAGGCTTGGAAGTTGCGACGAGATTTCATGTCCCCGCGCTATACTACGGAATGGAGCGAATTGCTGTCGATTTGACCACGAGGCAGAAGTCTCTGCAACGCACCAAGAATGAGCTCTTCATGGTTGCATATGATGGGGATCTCACGAAACTAAGTGAATTAAAAGGGGGCGCGACTTGGACGAGCGGATTGAAAGAGCCCTACGCAGCGTGCGGTCGTTGGACGACTTATCGCGGCTCGAAGCAAACGTGGAAAGGCTTAAGGCCTCTTCCGATGAAGTCCGGGCAGCTATCCGTGCGAAATCGACTGAACTTGGTCGTGCGCTGGTAGCAGAACGGACGGGATTCGACCTAACTGACCTTTCCCCTGCCGAGGAAAAGATAGTGCGTGCCGCCAGCGAATATGCCGGCATCCAAAAGCGACTTGGAAATCCAGCTACACGGACATTCAGCCAACTCAAGAATCGTGGATTGATCGGGGCTGCTGAAGTATCAGTCATGAAATCGAGACCGACCCAGGGCTTTACGGCGCTGGAAGATGCCGATCTCGTCGAACTTTCCTATGAACAGATCATCGTCGATCATCCCGAAGAATTCTCATTGCGCGCGCAATGGTACTCGCGCCGAGCATTGGGATTGCCGAACAATACCGACAAGCCACCCGCACCTGGCGCAAGTCTGACTCAGGAGCGAACCGGACAACTTCTCCGATGGCTTCAGGACAGTGCTGGCTCCAATGATGGGCACTTAGGAGAATTTACGAACGCAGAAGCTGCAGCGGCGATCGGGCTCACGGATATGCATCGCTCTGGCCGCGTCTTTGGCAATATTCAGTCCCGTATTGATTTCGCATGCTACTCCTTGAACCTGCCACCGCTCGGACTGTTGGCTGATGAGCCATTCGAGTTAGCATGGTCGCAGCAAGACCGGGATTGGGCGTTCCCTATCGAAATAATGCAAGCCGCCGCGCGCGCCCGAGTGTGGCGCGATGAAGACTTCGAACTCGTATTGAACGAGACCGAGCGGCTCCCAGGCCAAGCGCATATCTCCTGGAAGCGCGCGTTTAGTGACCACGAAGCGAAAGTTCGAGCGTGGGCGTTAGGTCTCGCGGATGCCGATCCGAACAAGCCCGCCGATGCTAGCGATGGGGAAGACGGCGTTGTCGCCGTCAAACGAAATCCCAGCTGGAGCCGCGACGAGCTTATCCTCGCCTTGGATCTTTACTTACGCCATCGGATATCGCCGCCGTCCAAGACAAGTTCTGAAGTCGCGGAGCTTTCGGCCTTCCTCAGCCAGTTGGCCGGTGCGCGGAGTGGGTCAGATGCGCAAACGTTCCGGAACGTCAACGGCGTCTACATGAAGATGATGAATTTCCGGCGATTTGATCCTGAATACACCGTCGATGGAAAAGTCGGCCTCGTCCGAGGCAATAAACTTGAAGAGGTTGTCTGGAATGAATTCCATGCGGATCCGGCAAAGCTTGCTGCCGCCGTAAATGCAATTCGCGCTGGCGTGGTCGATCAAACCTCGCCGCAACCAGCGCCAGCGCCATATTGGGTGTTTGTGTGCAATCCGAAAAAATGGGCAATTGACCACTTCCTCGATCGCAATATCGAACATGACACCTGGGGTGTGAGGCCTTCCGACCGCGATCGCTTCGCGCCAGGCCAACTCGGCATCGTCCGTGTGGGCGTCGACCGTCGTACCATAGAAGAACGAGCTGGAAATCCACCTCTCGAAGCTGGGATTTACGCGCTTTGTGAAGTCGAGAGCGCCGCGTTTAGTGGCACCGGTGCCAATGATGAATTTTGGAATGACGACGCCGGGCGCGAACCCGGATGGCCGACGGTGCGCTTACGCTACCTGCGTACCTATCTGAATCGCCCGCTGACCATCGCAAAGATTCGCGCTGAGCAAGCCGAGATTTCGGCTCTGCTGCTCGATGGTTTCCAGGCCGCATCCTTCCCTATCAGCGCCGAAGACTTTCACGCGGTTGTCGCGCTGCTTGGTGAGGACGTTGAAGAAGTCGTAGCAAGCACTCCGGAGACGGGTAGCTCCGCCGCCGCCTTGGCCGCACTTCAAAAGAAGTACGTGAACGCAAGCCCCGAGGTGAAGGAGCGCGTAAGCAAATACATCGAACGTGGCAGCGTCGGCAGCCTGGTGAAAAAGGCGCTTGGCTTCAAGTGCCAAGTTTGCGAAGCGCTAGGCCAAAAGCCGCTGGGTTTCCTAAAGAAGAGCGGCGAGCACTACGCCGAAGCGCATCACGTCATGCCGGTTTCAGAGCTGCAAGTTGGTTCGCTTGCGGCGTCCAACATTATGGTCGTTTGCGCTAACCACCACCGGCAAATGCACTATGGTGGCGTTGACGTGGAAGTGCGCGAAACGGTGTTTGAGTTTACCATCGACGATACGCCTGTGCAGATTGAGCGCTATTTGGCTGATGCCTAGCTCTCCGGCGGTGTTTAACCACGGCAGGTCCAATTGTAGTGCAAAGGACCTGCTTGACGGTCTGAACGAACTTTTCTACTCTTATCGTGGCCTCAAGCACAGGCCGGTGTGCCCATCACGCGAAGCTACGCGGTGCTTTCTCAAATCAACCTCATGATTCGTCCATTTGGGCGGGCTTGATTGGCAGTGGGCACACAGTCCGGTCCGTAATCTGAGGAATGGACCATGACAAACGATTTTGACCTGCAATCTCTAAAAACATTCGCCAAGCGATTGGCCCGCATGAGGCGCGTCGCGCATCATGTGGCGCTTGATCTCGTAGCCAGCACGCTCGGGCAACCACACTGGAATGCCCTGACGACCGCATGGGGGAGAGGATGGCGACCCGAGGACGACGCGATCGACGCACTGGCCAGCATCGACGAAGCAACGGATCCCGTGATGGACATTCCAATGCTCGGCATTAGCGAAGGTGTCAAAGAGCGTGGGGAGCTGGACGGCCACCCGTATTCGCTGCACATGAATTTTGAGGTCATCATGGCGCAGATCAGTCACTGGGCCATCGTTGTTGGCCATGCGCCTTCTGCGCGCCCCATGCTGGAAGTTTATGATTTCAGCGACGCCAACCCGATCTTTGACTCAGGCTTTAGGGCCAAGGCATTGGCGATCGCTCAAAACGGCGCGGAGCGCGTGCGTGCGCGTATCTCCGCCGATTGGCCCCGGCGATCGACCAAGCCGGATGCGGAAGGTCAGGCAGAGCATCCTCTATCGAAAGGCGTTAGCAACGAGTGGCATTGCCTGCACTGCGATTGCGTCGCCTCGGGAACGCAGATGGCAGAGAATATGTGGCATTGCCCGATTTGCAGCGCTTCCCCGATAGACATATTTGTCGAACCATTCTGGAAGAGCGCTTCTTAGAACGTGGCGTAAAGGGCGGGGCGCGACGCGCCCCGCTTACTTTGCGCGAGGGATCGTTGCCGTACGGCCGAGACAAACGTTCCGCGTATTCGCGGTAACGGCTTGGCTCCGTGAGCGACCCAGCGAAGAGAGCTCAATCTGCGTAGCCGACGCGCCCGACAGTTGCAAGTTATCGGGAACGCACGTTTTCTATGCTTCGGTCGCGCAATTCGCTAGATTGACGCTTCAGAACAACAATACGGTGGTGACTTGGGGCGGATCAGAAGTTGTTACATATCCAGTCCAGCTGGAACGGACCTGACGTATCTTCGGAGCGCTCTTGTGCAGCGCGGGATCCAGGCCGCAGTCCCTGACGATTTATACCCGGGTGCAAACTGGTCCGAGTCGATTTCCCGGAAACTCATCGAGGCGGACCTCGTCATCGGTGTTCTCACGTCGGAGCGCCGATCCCAATGGGTTCTGTTCGAACTTGGACAGGCTGCTGCGCTTGGACGTCAGATTGTACTTATTGCGCCACCCAAGCTCGCGGCGGTCCCGTCGCACCTGAAACGGTTTCTAGTGATCCGCGGAGGGCCGAAAAATCGCGACGCAATTAACTTCACTCTGGACCAGATTCTAGCGTCCCCCGAACGACCGAACACCCAGCAGCCGATAACTCCGCCGTCCCGGCCCGCGTTGGGTTCACATGCCGATTCGATCATCAGGGATTTACGTGCGGCGATAGCATCGAATGACTATCGCGGCGTCGAACGGGTGGTTGTTCAGGCGCTGCGAGGATCCGGCGCGGACATTGTATCGGAGGCCACCAATCCCGATTTAGGGGCCGACATTGCGGTCTGGTCGGACGAACTTCAACCGTTCGTCGGGAATCCGCTTTTGATCGAGGTAAAAAGCCGCTTTCGCGGAACGGACGACCTGCGGCGCGCCGCCAATCAACTATTTGAAGCGATTACATCGCGAGGCGGAGCCTGGGGACTGCTCTTGTACGGCGAAGGTCCGGAATACCTCTCAGCGAGTCCAAAAGGATTACCGCCTACGATCCTTGTTTATTCGATTGTCGATCTCGTTGAGCAATTGCGGACCCGTTCTTTCGCGGAAGTCGTCCGCGATCTGCGCAATCGCCGTGTTCACGGTGGGGAGCGCTGATGCCGGCGATCCAGACCGCAACTCTGCAAGGTTTTATAGCGACAGGAATCGGGGCGGGAACAACCGCCGTAAGGGGCAAGGCCCTCGAAGACATGATTTGCTACCTGTTTGGCCTCGTGCCTGGCGTCGCAATCACCCACCGCAACGATATGAATCCGTTCAACACGGAAGAGATAGACGTTGCGTTGTGGAATGAACAGGACGCAGCAGGCCTGCACTTTCTTCCCAACGTCATCCTGATCGAGTCAAAAAACTGGTCGAATGCTGTCAGCAGTATTGAGGTGAATTGGTTTGATACGAAGTTGCGCAACCGGGGTCTGGATTTTGGGATTCTCATATCCCCCCATGGCATAACCGGCGATGCTGACGACCTGACGGCGGCGCATAGTATTGTCGCAACCGCGCTGAAGGAGCGCCGTAAGCTCGTTGTCCTGTCAACCGGTGAGTTGCTGGCTCTTCCGGATACAGACGCGCTCGGACATCTCATCAAAAAGAAACTCTGCGAGTTGGCCGTCAAGGGTACGATCACTTGAGTTTCGAACGGCAACTGTTGGTTGGAACACATGACTGAAAAAGAAGCACAATTTCCGAAGGATGACGCGGACTACAAAAAGCTTGAGAAGCTGGTCGCAAGAATCCAGCAAGACCTCGCTCCTCGCTCGCAGGTGACACACAATGTTCGTCTCAAGGGAAAATCTGGCGCGCAACGTCAGATCGACGTTTTAGTCGAAGACAAGATTGGTCAGTATAACGTGCGCATTGTTCTGGACTGCAAGGACTATAAGCACCCAGTCGATATTAAGGATGTAGAGGAGTGTGCTGGACTGTTCGAGGACGTGTCGGCGATGAGAGGCGTGATCGTTTGCCCTGCTGGTTTCACTAAAAATGCAAAAACGCGCGCACAACAATTACAGATTGATCTCTATAGCCCCGTGGATACGGAGCCGCATAAGTGGCAAGCGCGTCTAAAAGTGCCAGCAGTGTGCGATTTTCGTGAAGCAAGGATGTCTTTCGGTGTCGCAACCAGTGCGCCGCTACCATTCAAGCTACCCAATGACTTTATGACCACGACCATGATTACGGATGCCGACTCCGGCGAAGAACTCGGCACGATGCTTGCGATTGCTTCAGCTGAATGGGACGCGGGCAATTATCCAACCGAGCCCGGCGAACATGCACGCATTCCGATATTGGCTCGTAAGCTGAAGATGGAGAACGGATACGGGACGCAAATCCCGGTCGACCTCACCGTGGGATTGCTAGTTTCTAAGATTCTCTACTTTGGCCAGTTCCCGGTCACGCGTCTTTCTGGGTTTCACGACCGCATTGGCGACGGAATTATCACCAATGCTTTCGAAATTGGACTGTTATCACTCGAAGAGGTCCACAAGTGGAAGCGTCTCGACGATATTTCCGAAGCTTCAGTCAAACCAGTTATTATCCTATCCGGACTCTACAGCTGGAGTGACGAAGTATCTCCGTCAAAGGCGTAATCACTTCGATGCCGTGGACATACTGAACAAGATTGGAAGAGGAAGGCGACAGCTTATTATTATGAAGCTTTTGTATAGCGGTGGCACTGCCTGCTCTTACGACACTCTGAAGAGGTTGCTCCTCGTCGGAAGTGAGCTTTGCTTTATGGATCGTCCTTCCGTTACATTTGGGAATTGGGGGACCATAGGCCATGCATCTCCTCTGCGGGATTTGATTCGAGCTTCGGATATTGTGCCGATCTCGGTGTATGCGCCCACTTCGGGGCCAGCGGGCGATGTGTATCAACCTTACGCGGCTGCCGATCTTGAGAACCCAGTCTTCGTCTCAGCGGTTATGGCGGGACTTCGTGACAGCAACTTCGCTGCGAAATTCATCCAGCCCAAAGCGAATTATGGTGATGGCTTAAGTGGTGAAGACGTTCTTCGCGGCCTGTTGGCCGACCCGCCAGCTATGCCCTTGACCCTCCTCGAGGAGGGCGATCCGCGACGCATGTTTAAGGTCGAAACGCTCGAGGATCGCAGAGCTACGCTCAAATCGATCATTGTTGAAGCATCAATTCAGGTCACGAGTGCGCTGACCGTTGCACAGGAGGCCGGGGCGAGTCCTGTCGCCGACGATCAGCATCTACTGAAGTTGCTGTCGCTTAGAACGGGCGATCCAGTTTATCTCGGCAAGCAGGCACCGGGCGCGTGGTTGATCGGACTTGAGTTCGCGAAGGCTGTGATACCCGAAGACGTTCTCGCAAAAATTGAGGCTAACGATGTTCTCGAGTATCGGAGAAAAGCGGCGGATGTTTATGAGGCCTGGACCGCTGAGTTAAACGGCATGGCCGCCAAACTCGATGATCTGCCGATCAACGAGCTTCAAGAGCGGATTTCCAAACTTTTGATTGCGGAGCTGCAACCTCGCCTAGTCTCGTACAAAGCGGAGATGGCCAGTGTCCGAGATGCATTGTTTGCTGATTTGATGAAGAGCGTTATCGCTGATTGGAAAGTTCCGACGATCTCATTGGCTTCCATGACATGGATGGGATTTGCCGGTGCGCTGATCGCCTTCCTGTCCACTGCGGGACCACCAGCGGCAAAGTCTGTAATTGACTACACCAAGGCGCGCGGGGCGGCGCATCGTAAACATGCGGTCTCGTTCTTGATTGGAGCAAGCAAGCTGTGACAGCATCCGTACCTCAATTAACTTGCCAGACGAGGTAGCGCATAGCCCTATTTCCTCGCTACATGTTGGTAAGAACTTCTGGGCGTGTAGTTAGAACAGCTAGCCAAAGCGCACTACGTCCTCTTCGCTTCTTTGGTTAGCGTTAGCGATTTCTCGGTGAAGATGAACCACGTATTCCCGTGCCCATTGGCGAACTTGCTCAAGCGGATGTGTGGTCCATTCGTTCACGAGCGGTATTAAGGGTTCGAGCAGCGGTGCGAGCGATCCCCACCATGAATTGGGATGCAAACGCGTAGCTAATTGACCCATTACGCCTGGATATGCGCCAAATTCCCTCACATAGGCTTCAATTTCTGGTGTCCAGCTCAGCTTCCCATCAGGAGTTTTTGTGGTCACAGGAAGCCAATGCATGGGAATTGCGGCTCGACCTTTCGGAGCGGAACGAACCCATGACAAATAGAACCCATCCGGCATTGTTGCAAGAAGTCCGCCGCCCATGTGCTCTTCGCCGCTTATCTGCAACAATCGCTCGATGCGGTGACGCACCAACCAATCCTTCGTAAGAAGAAGTTTTGCTACCTCTGTCCACACTTCTTTCGGAAAGTCCGGCAATAGAACTTTGATAGCGTTCTGGACGGGGCCGTCCAGGTGATGGAAAACGTCATGGTCCTTAGTCCGGCAGATGCTCAACATTTGCTTGGTCAATCGGCTTGCAAAATCTGCCGTTATCAAGCCGCGGTTAGACAATTGCGAAACTTTTGTTTCGAACCAATGCCCGTTTCTCGACGCGTCAGTTGCAGCACTAAACAGTTGCGGTGATGTCAGGATCGATTTTAGTTTATCGACGATTAGCTTATCCATAGCCTTGCCGCCGTGGAGATACATGCCGAGCATGTCAAGCACGGTCCAAAGACCTCCCGATCCATGCCGCGTAAGCTCGCTCATAAGCGGCATAATGTCTTTCGCAGAAAGGTGATCGAGTCCTCGACCGTAAGACAGAACAGCGCATTCTCTTGGTTTTACATCGCCAGATTTCAGCAGTGAGACTACAAGGTCTAAGTCGGTAGCTTGGAGTTTGCCCGACCCGATCATTGATATTGCGTTTTCGCGTAGTTTTCCGGAATTCAAAGCTATGCGAACACATCGGCGCGCGAGATCGGGATTCCGCTGATCTGCACCAAAAATGATACCCGAAAAGAATGCGAAGTTCGGACGCTTTTCTCCTCTTTCGACTAGCTTTGCAGCTTTGCGGAAAAGTGCCACGGGGTCGCGGACAAACTCCGCAAGCGTCCTGCCGAGTGGAAATGGGGACTTGGCATCATTGTGTACAAAAATCTTTAGCGCACGATCAACGAGCTTTGGGCTCCGCGCGATCGTTTTTGCCTGTTCGACAAGCTGCCTTGCAGCATACTCAAAATCATTGGTGTTAAGGTCGAATGGGACGTCAGGATCGTGGAAATCGGCGCTCCATCCTTCAGCGTAAAGCAATGCGAGATCGACCGGATCGGTAGGCATGAGTTCATCAAAAAGTTTACGAACGTCCTTTCTCAACTTCGCAGGGGTGCCGTTGTTACTATCGTAGTAAAGCCAAGAATTCAGCCCTTGAATTCCTCCGATCCACGTGCCTTTAGCCTTGGTAACCGTACGCACCAATGCTTCAATTTCTTCAAACGGTAGGGCTCGAAAAAGACCACGGAGGTGCGAGGCAAGCGCGCGCATCGCAGCGTCGGCGCGTTTGTCGTCGCTGATAGCTATGGGGAGCAAGCGCTGTATGGCGGCCCGATAAAACTCCCAAATGTCGCCGTTCATTTTGGGCTGCCAATCCACAAGCCTAGTCTGACTTCCAATTTCCCCGGCTCCGCCGCTGCGGGTGAAACTCCCGGTATCCAGCATCCTAGTGAGTGCTCGGAACGCTATAGCCTGCTCGTCGGGATCCGAGGACGCCAATCCCTCGTCGAGAACCTGCAAGCGCAAGCTTGGTTCGGCTTCGGTTCCGCTAAGGTACAGTTGGTAAAGCTGCTCAAATTCGCCAGACGCGTTGTTGCCAATTCCAGTCTCAGTTTCTGCTGCGCCTAGGCGTCGCAAAAGGGTTGCGGCATTCACAAAGCTCTGCCGACGGAATACTAAGCGCTCCAACGCCCAGACCAAATTTCTGCGACCTTGTTGAAATTGTTTAAGTTGAGCGATCGACAACCCGCCAAAAACTCTCACTATCGTAGTTTCCGCAAAGTCTGGATCGACATGCACCAAACGATCAAGGAGTTCGCTCCCGAACTTGCTGTTGAGCGCTCCAAGGTTGCCAAACGTTTCAGGCGACAAGAGGGTTCGTGCGAACGTGCGCGCTTGCGATGTGCCGTCAAGCCAGCGGATGCGTCGTAGGATACTTTCTTGCAAGCGAGGATTTGTCGTTCGGAAAAATGTAAGCATCTTTCCGTCTGGCATAAGCCCCCAACGGGCCCCCGCAAGCCGGGCTGCTAGTGGCACCGGCTGTACTTGGGCAAAGCTACCGCGTTCGACAACGATGCCTCGCGATTTGAAAGATCGGACATGTTCGACAAACGAGTCGAAGCTCAATCCCGCCAACTCGTGGGCGATCATCCGGCCTTCAGCCTCGTGTTCGCCGGACAAACCAATCCAATCAAAGATGCTGAGTACTTCCAAAGCTCTTTGCGCGTCTGCATTTTGAGGCCTGCGGCCCCATAGAATTCGATTGAGCAACTGATCCACAGAGTCAAAGGTTGCTCGTCCGTCGGCGTTCTGTTGTGCTGCTAGGACCGCCATTTGTGGAAAGCCAGCAGCGACATCGTGGATGAAACTTGTATCAGCCGGGGATAGTTTTGGCGAAACGCCTTTTGCGATTTCTTCAATTAGCTTGTCAGAAGCGGGTGCTAACCTGATGGGAAGCGTATTTTTCGATTGCAGCACCTTGGTCTCGACATCCATGGATACGATACGCAATTTGGAACCATTGCGTTGCGCAATATTGGCCAGTTTGAGATGCATGTCGTCTGGACATTCATCGATAACGAGGACGGCAGATGCGCCGCTGTCAGCAATCTCCAAAGCTAGTTTGCCAACCTCGTCGCCGACGATGGAAGCGTCCGCATAAATTGTAGAGGCGCGATTCAAACGGCCGCGCAGCGTGTCGTCCTGTTTAAGTATTTCATATGCGAAGCGCGATTTGCCGAACCCAGACGGTCCAAAAATCCGAACGAGTTGTCCGGAATTTGCTAGGCGCTCCGACACTTCTTTGGAAACTTCGTCAAAAGTCCATTCACGGTTGGATGTCTGTTTTGAATTGTCGGCAGGCTGGACATTGACGCCGATAAATCTCGGGCTATCACCGGGTATCCATGGTCCCGTGGTGATATCCGCTGATTTTGCCCAACCTTCATGGGTCTGGAATCCAGCGAGATGGCGCTTCCGCTCACGCTCAGCGAGCCAGAGGGCTACAGCAGGATGCGAATTGACCCAGGTCGCGATCTTGTTTGCGTCATACACTTCTATAGCCGCTAAGTGGCTCGGGTGCTTCTTTCCGGCTCGAATGCTGGCCTTTGCCGCATCTTTAAGTTTTTTTATTTTAGGGCCTGTGAACGCAGCCGAGCTGAATATGATGTATGCGCCCTTATTTGCGAGCACATCCAAAATTGCTTGGTTGAGTTCAGTTTTGCCCCTTCCGCTCCTGACTTTAGACTTCTTCAGAAGTTCGCGCTTGATTGAAGCATCGGTGAGATTCTGAGCCTTCGCTTGAAAAATACAAAAGGTACTTGGGAAGTAGTCCGTTGAGGTAACCCCACCGGACCACTCCACTCGACCATCTTCACCACCGTCCGCGTGCGTAATCTGTAACGCGACAGTCGTGGCCCGCAGCGCGATGTCATTGGTTTGTGACTCTGCCAACAAGAGCAGCTTCATCAACTGCACTAGGGCAGTGCTGTCTAGGCGCGTAATCTGTGATGGCTCAGCCTCGAAATACATATTTCTCGAATTGATAAGTTGGGGGGCGGGAAGATCGCAATCGTTGCAATAGTCTGACGCTATGACGTCAGAACGCCGGTTTCCGTAGTTGCCGCCACATGTTGATTATAATGCGTGTACGACACCATGAAATCAAGCTTATCGATCGACAGCTCCGCGGTTCTCCCTGGTTCGGTGCAGGCGGAGCGGGATTGCTTCAAGTCCTGCGCGTGGTCCCAAGGGCGACGAAACGTCCTTTGGTCGATGGGTGCTGGGAAAGCGAAATCTCCCGCGCGTCCTTCATCGGCAAGACGGTGACCATGGGGTTCGGGGAGCATGGAGGCTCGCCCCGAGTGGCGCTGGACCGGCCATAACGGTCCTCCATGGTTTGGTGCAGGTGGAGCGGGAAGGCTCCAAGCCCTGCGAGAGGTTGAGCGGCGATACGGTCGATGACGCGAAAGGCTCGATGCCGTCAGCGTCAATTGCCGGGGGATGCAACGGGGGCGCGTCAGCGGGCCCCCTTGCCAAGATTGTGTGGTAATACCGCACACATCTTGCAGTTCATCTCTCCGAGTGGCTTTCCGCCTTATACGTTCAGCTTGAACGGTCCTTCGGTTTGCACGATGGACGGGCTTACCCACGCAATGAACCAAGGACTTTTGCTGGTTTCCAGTATCGTCGGGAATGTATCCAGGGCTCTTCCGTCAATCGGCATGTTGGAAGCGCCCCTGGTATCCGCAAGGCGCTTCGCAGCAAGTTGGTCAGCAACAACCACGACGATATCCGGATATCTGATCCCACCAGAAAAACTGCTGGGCCTGATCTCACCGGTCCCGGTCGGTCCACCAAAAATTGCGTTCAAAAGGGGATCATCGTTCACATCATCGCGTGTGATCCACTGGCGACCTTTTTTGACGGGCGTGGGTCCGACCCTCAGACCGAACCAGTAATGGGGGCGCGACCAGAATCCGACCGCGTAGCCATCGATGTGAGAGTCGAGCGGCAAATGGAAATAATCAGTGTCGCTGAAATTCGTTGTGCCTGGCGGGTCACGAAACGACGGCGATGTATGCTCAACGTCGAGTATTACAGCGAGCCGCCCATCAATACGGTGGTTTTTATAGAACGTATTCCATGGAGACCGCAGATGCGGTCGCAGCGTTCGCGTCAGAACTCGTCTGAGGCAAAGTATTCCATAACATTCGATACCGGAAATTCAGCCGATCGATCGATGCTGCTCCTGCCAGGACAAGGGCAGAGTTTTTGGGATCTGCTTCAGCTCGATGGTGGCTTCGCCCTCCAAAGCTGCCTTTATCAGATCGGGCGGCAGAAATGCCAGCCGCAGTTCCTGCCGGATAATCTTGGGGTGGAGGTTGGCTTCTGCAGCGACCGCTTCGATGGATGTCTGACGTCCGCTTGACAGATCGGCAAGCCATACATGGGACCGGACGATCGACTTGATGAGTTTTTCATCGACCTTGGCAGTTGGTGGAGTATTCACTTCCGCCGAGCCCTTCGGCTTTGGAGTCCAGGGAATATCGATCAAGCGCTGTTTGCCTCTCGTCGGATTGAGCGCCAACCGGATCCGATTGTCGGACAAGGTGATTGTTTTGACCTGATCAAGCATCTTGTCTGCTGGCAGCTGTAGCTTTTCGCTGAGCGCAGTCTCGACCAAACCTTCGATCTCAGGCGCTGAGATTCGCGTGACAGAGCCGGCGGTGTGACTTCGGCCGCGCAGCGCGGTGCTGACATAGAACCGATAGCGGACACCGTTCTTGCTGGAAAAGCTCGGGCCCATCCGATTGCCCTTGTCGTCGAACAGCTTACCTTGCAGTAGCGCACCGCTCGCAGAAAACTTGACCTTGCGCTTCACGGTATTGGATTTCAGCAATTCCTGCACACGGTCGAAAGTCGGCTGGTCCAGAATTGCGTCATGCTCTCCTTTAAACCATTTGCCTCCGTGATGTGTTTCCCCGATGTAGATTCTATTCTTCAGGAAGTAGGCGAGAGGTCCATAGGTGAACGGTATCCCGCCTCGATATTTCGCGACCTTGGTGCTGCGGCGTTTGGTAACAATCTTTCGGCGATCGAGTTCGGTAACCAGCTTGCTGAACGATCCCAGCTCCAGATAGAGCCTGAAGATCGTCCGAACGGTCTCCGCTTCCGATTCGTCGATGACGAGCTTTTTGTCTTTGGTGGCATATCCTAGCGGTACCGTGCCGCCGGTCCATTTCCCCTTGCGCCGGCTGGCAGCCACCTTGTCCCGGACCCTCTCTGCAGCCAGCTCTCGCTCGAACTGGGCAAAAGACAGCAGCACGTTCAATGTCAGCCGTCCCATGGAGGTGGTCGTATTAAACTGCTGGGTGACAGCTACGAACGAAACCGATTTAGTGTCAAAGGCATCGACCAGCTTTGCAAAGTCGGCCAGGGAACGGGTGAGGCGGTCGATTTTGTAGACCACGATCACATCGACCTTGCCGGCTTCGATGTCGGCAAGAAGTCTTTTCAGGGCAGGGCGGTCGAGGTTGCCGCCAGAGAATGCAGGGTCATTGTACTGCTGGGGCAGAGCCTTCCATCCCTGAAACGCCTGGCTCTTGATGTAGGCCTCGCAGGCCTCGCGCTGGGCGTCCAACGAGTTGAACTCCTGCTCGAGCCCGTGCTCAGTGGATTTGCGGGTGTAAATGGCGCAGCGGAGTACCTTGGCGTCATTGGCCATCGGGGATCTCCTTACGAGCCGAGCGGAGCCCGAAGAACCGCGGACCGTTCCATTTTGTGCCGGTGATAACGAACGCGATTTCTGAAAGGCTGGCGTAGGTCTTGCCGCCATGGACAAAGCCGCTGGCCGTCACTGTGACCCGGTACGTCTTGCGGTTCCAGGTCCGCACCAGTTCGGACCCCGGCCTGATCCGCTGAGGCAACTCCAGACGGCCAGCGGGCTTGGCCGAAGCGGTTTTCACCATTTGGGCAAGCAGTCGCCGAACGGTCGGGGGAAGGCCGCCGTAGGCCTTCTCCTGAATCGTGTGAGCAATACTGCGGCGGAGCAGGTCCGGACCGAACGCCTTTGGCGGCTCGGTCCGGAATAGCTCGCGGTAGCACTTCCGCAGGTCTGCGATCGGCATGGCCGGCAGCCGATCTAGCTCCGCCTCAACGGTTGGATCAGCCTTGTTCAGTCCATTCTCAGTTCTCACGAGGCCTAACCCGCCTTGCCGATCCGGTATGTGCGGGCGCCGTCCACCTTCTCCGACGTGAGGTTCAGCTTCAGCTTCTTCTTTACCACTCCGGCAAAGAAGCCGCGCACGGAGTGCTGCTGCCAACCCGTTGCCTTCATGATCGCATCAATTGTCGTGCCCTTGGGCTGGCGCAGAAGGCCAAGCACGGCTCCCTGTTTGGAAGAGCCGGTTGATGCCTCCTTCGCTTTCGAGGCCGCCGTCTTGGTGGTGCTGCCCGCCTTGGGAGCTGATCGGCCGGTCTGAGACTTTAAGGCTTTTGATTTCGGCTTTGCGTTACGGGTGGCCATTTGGCTCTCCATCGTTTCAACGACAGCATCTTGTGCTGCCACTGACACAAGCCCGGCTCAGAAGCCGGGCAAGAGCGGCCGAAGTACTCTCAGTCCTGCGAAAGCCTGTTCAGGAGCGAAGCGGCATCGTGAAGGCGCCCCGCCTCATAGATCAATTGCTCGATATCCATCGAAATCGTCACTGCCTCGGAGGCGCTACCGGCCTGTGCGCAGGCCTGGGCGGCTTTCGCTATCCGGGCGGCCTCGGATAGCCGCGAATGCATCTCATCAAGGCAAGCGATAACAGCATCGTTGAAAACAGGCTTGGCCATCTCGTTCTCCAATTATGGGAACAGTGACGCTCTGGTGGCCGCTGAAGTCGAGCGAATTCGACGCAACTCCACGGTCGGATATAACGAGGGGACTAGCCGGCTTTTCGTTCAGTTTTGGCGGGCTTTTCAGCGGTAAAGTCGCGAAAGAGCCTGACCGGATCGGCGCCCAAGGCGCGAGCAATGGCGACGAACTCAACAACATCGATACGGCGCTCGCCACCTTCATACTTGGCTATGAAGGACTGGGGTCGTCCGAGCTTCTTGGCCAAAGTGTGCTGGCGAACGCCGGCGTCTTTCCGCACTGCGACAAGTAGCGCAACTAAACGGGTGTATTCCGCCGATTTGAGGGACTTTTGCATGCACCGCCAGGCCAAAGATTCGGCGGTAGGCAATCTGATCCCGGAATAGGATTATCCCAAAATTGGATATTCTGGCGTGAGTGAGCTATCTTCGCGTGACTTCGGGCGGGAGGGTAGCGGCAATAATGAGCAATCAACGTAACTCGAGACAGCATCTCGATGATCCGACAGGAGTGCGAAAGCCGACTGCCAATCGCTTCAGCCAGTGCCGTATCGTAGCAGTCAGAGCGGTAACATCCGTCCGGCTCGGCGTGCCGGGCCTTTTGACAATTGCTGCTCTACTCGCCCCATCGATAGGGCTTTGCAACGACAGCAGATCAACACAGCAAGACGCAGCTCAAGCCGAGGCATTTCTAAGTTGTGACCGGCAAGCCGAAAGGGAGAATGCGGAGGCTTCCAAACTTACTCCGGTTGCTCCAACTTCAGTATTGAACCCAATTCTGCTACTCAATGACATGCATCAACGAAAGCTGGAACAGGATCGTCAGCCGCGCCTGCTTGAGCAGATTGAACTCAAACGGCAGCAATGCCGTCAGAATGTCTTGGTAGCAGCCGCGCGAAAGGCCCAAGAAGTCATCGATCGGAAATCCGATGCTGCCCGAGGATACAAGGCGATTTCCTTCGAGACATTTGCGCTGGATGCCAAGAGCCTGGCTGCGACCCAAGCCCGGGTTTCCATGAGAGGTTCATATTTGCCCGATGGCAATTTGGAGTGGCTCTTTCCAAGTCAGCTGGACGCAATCCAGGCGAGGTCCAATCCGGGGCAGGCGCGCAATGCCATAAAAGTCCCGCTTGTCACCGACGATGCGGCACGTGATTTCAGAAGGGTCTTACTGCAGTGTAAGGCTACTCCCGGCGCAGACCAAGTTGGTTGCCCGGCAATCGTTACCGGCCGTGTCGACCTGTGCTCAATAAGAGGACCTCTTGGGACCGATAGTGATGTCCCCTGTGTGGTCGTCGAAAATGGCCGTCAGATGAGGTAGCAGGAAAAATCAAAAGCCTTCGCTGTTCCCGAGCGAGATCGCAATTCCATAGCAAAAAGTGTCCAGCAAATCGTCTTCGCGATCGCTATCCTTGCCCCCGATCCGGAAGCTTTCCACTTGATCGAGTAAGTGGTTACGCACTTTGCGCTTGTACTCGGTCACTTTGTTGAAAGCATACTCCGAGTATTTGACCTGTCCCCGATACACGTAGCCAGAAACTGACATTGCGCGTTCGTCCTTTCCTAAGGACGTTAATTTGGACTCTATTGCGTGAGCGGCCATATCCCGCCGCTGCGCTTGTTGAAGCAGGATCGTCCCAGAATTCTTGTCCTCAATCCACGCACCAAGCGCACCACTTCTCGCGCCGCATTTGCGTGCCAGTTCTTCGAGTCGTTTGAATACCGAAGGTAGCCAATGCTCCAAGATCGCGCCTTCAATCTGAGCGACGTCCCAATCCAGAATCGTGATCGGTGGTCGATCCGAGTGTTGATCGGTGGCGAAGTAAGTTACGGCGGTTGCGTCGTTTTCGGTCCCTGTCTTGGAGGCCGTATCGATAACTGCAAACACTCCATCGCAATGAGCGGGGTAGGGTACTGGTTGCCCATTCGCAAGGAGCTTATCGCGGCTGAAGAAGGCAACGCCGGACCAATCGACAAATTCTGCGAGATACTCCTGCGCATATACCAAGGGATCGTTATTCTTCTTGAGGTCATCCTGGTACGCCTCTCTACGGGTCAGCCAGTCTTCCACGGTCTCGTTCTGCATCCGCTTTGGTAGCAGCGGGTTATCCATGGTCGAGTGGTGGACTTCCTTGAACCCGTACTGAGGATCCGTACAGATGTTATAGAAGAAATTGTCAGGATTCTTGCCGGCTGAGTTGGAGCAAATGAGAACCTCGCCGCCGAAATCGTAAAGGGTCGGTTTGATGGATTTCTCCCAGATCTCCATCGTGGACCCGTCGGTCTTGTTGTCCCCATTTTTTCCAAAAGCCGCTTCGTCGATAACTACCCTATGGTAACGACGCCCGCGGCCTGCAATTCGGTTCTCTAAGGTCCAAAAGTCTAAACGACCGTCAGTGATGAATTTCATCACGCCGGAGCTCTTCGATGTGGTCGCGATGATCGGGGCCATGTCGGACATGAGCTCGGAGTAGACCTCCGACCACGTCTTGTGCTGCGGTGAAAGCCAGGCACATTCCTGCCCGAGGATCAGGCCATGCTTGATCCATCCCTTGGCCAGTTCAGTCTTGCCGAAACGGCGACCACACCGGAGTGCCTTGAAGCGATGGCCTCGAAAAGTGGCAAGGGCTTTCGATTGACCAGCGTGGAGCGGGTCGATCGAAATTTGGACGGTATTTGGTTTATCCCTCCTCTTTAGCATGTCCGAGCGGTTCCAAGTCGTTCTGGGCGAGATTACCCTGTCGGCTCTTTAAGTCCTGACCCTCGTGTTCAGACCACCAACCTGAAACCTCTACGATCAGGGCTTCGGCGTCGTCACCGCCTCTGCCAGCCTTGATACGGGCCTTCAGCAACGCCGCCGCCGCCGATACGTCGGTCATCGCGCGCTGAACTAGTAGTTTTGTGCCTAGCTCTTGGCGGGACACTTGCTTGATCTTGCCATCTTCGCGGTAATCTATCGGAGCATTGAGGACACCGGTAATTGTGCCGGCAGAATCTATCGGTTCGCGTTTAGGCCGTCCCTTTGGGTTGCCAGAAACGCCCTGCTTAAATCGCGAATGGGTAGGTGGCTTTCCGTATCCAACGTTGTAGTTCGCCATGCTATTCTCTGGTTTGGTGAAGCGGTGTTGCTGCATTCGAGCCGTCTTCAAGAACGACGACCTTTGTTGGCCTTGAGGCTTGGCGATGCTGGAAGTGATCCCGATACTCGAGCAAGACGTGCAGGGCGCGTTCATTGCCCGATAGCCATTTCTGCGTCAAATGTTGAATTATCGCTTCGAGCGCAGACATCTTCCGAGGAACACCGTTGATCACGACCTTGACTGGGTCATTTAGCAGTCGGTCGATGATTTTGGCTAAACCTTCGGGAGCGTCGTGTGCTTTCGGCTTTTTGTTCGGATTTCCGCTTTGGCCTTTCTTCCAACGCGTCGCTCCAGGAGGCCTGGCGTAGCCCACCGAGTACTCGTCCGCTCCGTCAGTCATTGACGTTGCTCCGCCTGGATTTGATGACCGCGAAAGACTCACCCAACTGGTTGTGGGCTTTCCTTCCGGTCATCCGCTGCCATCGGTTAATGGTCGTATCTACGTAAAGCGGATCGAGTTCTACTGCGAAACAGCGGCGGTTGATGCGTTCGGCTGCCAGAAGTGTGGTGCCGCTTCCCAGAAACGGATCGAAGACAAGGTCGTTGCGGTTGCTCGAGTCCTGGATTGCGTCGGCGACCATCAAAATGGGCTTCACCGTCGGATGGTGTTCGAGATTGCGTAGAGATCCTCTTCTCGCGAAAGCATTGCCGCCAGGGTAGTTCCAAACGTTCGTGCGATTGCGTCCAAATCGCCCAAGCTGGACATTATTCAAGTGCGGTTCTGCACCGTTACGGTAAACGAAGCAAAGTTCGTGACGCGATCTGTAGAGCGACCCCATACCGCCGTTGCTTTTGACCCAGACGCAGACGTTAAGCAGTTCGCAACCCGACGACTGACCCGCCGCTAGGATCTCCGACATGTGTCGCCAATCCATGCACGTATAGATTAGGGCGCCAGGTATGGTGTGCCGGCAAATGCTGGAGACGGCTGACGCTAGAAATGAGGCGAACTCGGCCTTCGACATCTCCCCAGTCGCCATTGGGAATTCCCGATGTTGTACCGCACCCTTGCCACTCACATGGCCATCAATCCTCACATTGTAGGGCGGGTCGGTAAACGCAGCTGTCGCCTTTTCGGTTCCGAAGAGCCCGGAAAGGTCATCTAGGGCGTTTCCGCAAAGTATACGGTGTTCTCCGAGTTGCCAAATCTCGCCCAGCGAGCACGTTGGCCGTCCGCTTGCGAGTTTAAAATCATCGCTTCCGTCAACTGTGTCGATTGGCTCAAGTGATTGAATACGAAAGTCGATCTCGGGAAGTTCAAACCCAGTCGCCTCAATGTCAAACGTGAGCGCGAGGTCGGTAAGTTCCTTCAACTGTACGGCCAGCGTTGCTTCGTTCCAGCTCGATCTGTCGGTCAGCTTATTGTCCGCAAGCATATATGCCCTGGCTTCCGCGTCGGACAAATGATGCAAGAAAATGATTGGTACTTTGGTTAGACCGAGCAGCTTTGCTGCTTCAACGCGACCGTGCCCAGCCAGGATGCATCCGTCCTTGTCGGCCAGTATCGGAGCGTTGAACCCGAAGGTCTCAATGCTTTTTGCAATCGCGCGAATTTGCGCTCTTGTGTGGTTGCGGGGGTTATTAGGATTGGGAGATAGCTGCTCGGGACAGACTAAAGATATAGGCCCACGCGCGGTCGGATCGACGGCGGAGCAAAGAACAGGAGTTTGGGGCATTGTTGCAAGGCATTCCCTTCCTCATCCGTAAGAGTGAATATCCCTGCAAGGCCCCACGGTTACCGCCAGAACTGACGTCGTGCAATGCAGTTCGACCAGATATTCACAGATATCAGCCGCAAGTTACTTGACGGACATCCGCATGGCCGAGATGGCCGGTCACGACCGCGAACCTTGGGACGGATGGCTGCGTCAGTGCCGACACTTTGCTGAGCTGGCGTCGCTGATGCTGAGTACCACCGTCTGTGATCCGACAGGTAGGCGGGATTCGCGTAATGAGTGGTTATGGAACTACCGCTCTGACAAAGCGGCCACTGCAAATTTTGGCTGCGTTGGGCGGCTCCTGATGCGCCTCAGCATAGATTACTGGTCCCGCGAAGTTGAGGGACCACTCAATTTAGATTGGTGCGAACCGTTTTGAATTTCGTTCCGTCTGATATCTCGTTTTAGAGTCTGGCAGGCTTTGGCAAGCGTGTTCATCCGGTCAAATCGGCAGGCGATCCTGGACGGCCCCGTTACTCTGAGTATGATCTAGGAACGATCATGCGATCGTTGCACTTGATGGGTATGGCGAAAACTCCCCTCAGTATCGAGATCGTTCAGGAGGGTGAGGAGCGCTTCATCGTCAAGACCTTTGCCGACGGTAGCGAGCAGCGACTACCGATCGTAAAGCTGCCCAGGAGGAAGCGCTATCCAGACCGCCCGTACTGGACTTGGAAGTTCGACAGATTCGACAAGAGCAAGAAGAAGGGGTTTTGAAAGTGGCCGGGTGCTTAGCGTTGCAAAAAAGCCGGCGTACGGGATTAACCCCCATACGTCCGGCCTCCAACGACCCAGGGTCGATAATTTACTTGTTGAGCACTTCGCGAGCCTTATCCTTGATGCCACCGACGGTATTCTGCACCTTGCCCTCAGCCTTGTCTGCAGTTCCTTCGGCTTCGGTCTTACTGTCGCCCGTCACCTTACCGACAGTTTCTTTGATCGTGCCCTTTGCCTGCTTTGCGGCACCTTCAATGCGGTCCTTATCCATGATCACTCTCCTTTGTGAGCGGATGTAACGAAGGGAGGGCGCCGAAGTTGCTTAACGATTCGGTTACCAGTCGTCGGTCTTGGACCAGCCGTGATGTTCACGCTGACTGTCGATTTTCTTAACGTAAACGGAGCTCGCTCTTTGCCCGGGATGTCGGCCGCTCTCGAACACCAGTGCCGATAATGGACGGTAAAAACGAAAAGTCTCGTGAGCCTCAACTAGATCACTCGCGGGCTGCCGGAGGGGCAATCGCAACGGCTATGGGGATGAACAGAATTAACAGGCATCATCTATTAGGCAACGCTATAGGAGGGGTGGTGGGACGCATCGAGTAGCTCACCATCTTCTTCGGATCGAATTTGTCGGCGTTGTGGGACCCGCTTGAAGAAAAAAGTAGAAAAAGCACCGCTAGTAAAACGGTTCCACCCATTCCCGCTAGCACTGTCGTACCCAGTCCAAGATCCGGACTAGGATTGCGCGCTTTTTGCATATCTTCTCCAAAACCCTGTACATCCAACATTCGCACTAGGGAAAACGTTCCTGCGTACCGGGCGCGAGACTGCAAGCGGGACGGGGCTATCCTTATTCGTGGTCGGCTATCCCCGTGCGTGCGCCCTGTTACGACGGATACGACGCACCTCGACTACCGCTCTTGCCGCAGTTGAGGCGTGGACGGCTTGGAGCAACTTTTAGACGATGTCTTAGTTGTCGTGCATGACAGACACCATGCAGGATAAGCGAGCGTCCACTGCTTCCCCTCAAACTGGTCACAAGGTCGACCCAAAAAAGCCGATAGAGACTACTGAGCAATTGCGCATTGCAATCGACCAGGGCAGCGGCAAGGTCGACGCAACGGACCCCGCTGCCGCTCCCCTCGGAACCGACGATGAAGCCGGTGGAACTCCTAACACCGCAGCGCAGGTCCGATTGGCCGCCGCTCACGAGATTCGCCCGACAAAGGAAAGACAACGCACTACAGGGCTGGGGCATGCCTGGTGGCTCATCGGCTCTACTTTGTTCATTGGTATTTCGATCGTCGCCTCTATGCTTTTCGTCGCGCGGTAAGGACAGAACCCAGTCCCTTTCACTCCGTTAAGCGCTAAAGGAGATACTTATGCGCGATTTTACCGACAAGCGCGTCGGAGCGTACGACCCAGTTACCAATGCGGCAGTCCTCAACCCAATCAGTTTAGAGAGAACGCCACGCCGAGCCAGAAGGCACAGCGGGGCGCAGACGTGCGGCCCGAGCCGCTACCGGGACCAGAACCCGCTGCCCGAAGGACCTGCGGAAGGAACGAAAAGGCCCACTCAATAAGGATACGGGACGGCGGTCGAAGACTTAGTGTGGATAACGCTGCCAATGTCCGTGATACACTGCATGAATAAGAGCATCAAAACATGGTCGCGTGGATGCATCAGCAGGTCGAACATTCACGCCTATAACTCTGCCAGGGCCGGTGATTATCTTTCGCGGCAAAGAAAAAGCCCGCATCACTGCGGGCTTCTTGTTGTTAATACCAGCCCGGCCCACCGCCGAAGCCAAACGAAACGCTCGGGCCACCATAACCATAGCCTCTGCCATAGTACGGTCCGCCGCCGTATCCGCCACTATAGTAGGGACGGGGGGCGTAATAGCCGTAGCTGTTGCCGTAATACGGACGATAGCCACGATGTCCGTAGTGGCGATAATGCCGACGCTGAGAACTGATATCGGTAGACTGCTGCGTTACGACGGTTGACGCTTTCGCCTTCGCCGTATTGTCCGCAGCATTTGCGGCAGAACCGCCGAGCAGCGCTGCTGCACCGACGGCAAATATGATAGCTAACTTATTCATTTGAACACTCCAGTTACATGTGGAGTGCTAATTGATGCGCATATCTTACGTTCCGATGTGCGACATTAAATTGGCGTAAGTTATTGAACAGCCGTTCATATTCACGTCCAACCGGCCCATTATTACTCTGCCGGCATAGTTTTCGGAATCTCACGAGTTCCGGGCCAGGCGACGTCAGTTGAGCCGGTAAAGGGAATAGTTGAGAAGGGAAGCGAAGGCGACCCAACCCGCATAGGGAATAAACAAGGCAGCGGCCACTCGATTCTCATGCCATTGCACCCAGATAAAACTCACAATGACGGCCAATAGGGTCAGGATAATTGCAAGGGCGAACGTCATATGGTGAAGCGTGAAGAAGATTGGCGACCAAAGAAAATTCAAGATCATTTGCGCTAGCCAGAGCTGCATTGGCAGAGCGGTCGCATCGTCTTGCAGATAGGTTCGCCACCCCGCCACCGCGATCATCACATAGAGGACCGTCCAGGTCGGGGCGAAGATCCAATTTGGCGGATTGAAAAGTGGCTTATGCAGCCCGGCATACCATGCACCCGGCAAGTTGGTAGCGCCGACCGCCCAGCCGATACCGACAACCAAAACGATGAAAAGAGCGAGAGATCGGTGCCGTTTTGCCATGCCTCAGCCTTGGCTGCGCCGGAGTTAAAAGTCGATGGCAGAGCGTGGCAATTGCAGCCCAACCATGCAGGCGCCTGCCGATTAGGCGCAAATTTTACGTCCGCGCTTTGAGCAGAGAGTGTCAGATGACCCGAAAGCCACCTTGAAAAACAAGCCAACTCCGAAAAAAGCGGCCTCGATTAGCCATGGAGACAATCCTCCAAGGCCGGGCGGCGTAGGATTGCTCCTGTCCAAACGCCGCCCGGTTACTTTCCAAATCAATCCATCGGATCATCAGCGCTTGGACTTCTTCTTCTTCGCCTTTTTTGTCTTCTTAGGCATCATTTTCTTGACAGCTTTCTTTGCCTTTTTAGCCATCGACTTCGCGGCCTTGACTACCTGCTTGGTAACGGATTTCTTAGCTTTCTTAGCCACAGCATTCTCCTTCAGCGTTTTGACTTTTTCGACGTCTTCTTCGTTTTCTTAGTGGCTGATTTCTTACCAGCCTTCTTACTAGCCTTCTTGCCGGCTCTCTTCGCACCTGATTTCGCTTTGGACCTATTCTTGCTCTTAGCGACCTTTGATGCGCTAGACGACTTTTTTGCCTTCTTCACGACCTTTGTTATGGCTTTTACCGGGGCGGTTTTCGCCGTCGCTTTCCTCACACGTTTGACCACGGCCTCGGCCGCTGTGTGCGCCAACACGGTGGCTCCGCTGACCACCAATTCGCCAACGATCTCGCCGATATCCCTCTTGGGCTCTTCCGTAGTCTGTTCGCTCGATTTCTTCTCGGTGTCCATGACGTACGCCCTCCAGAGTGCGTAGCAGCAGCGTAACTGATTCTGACCGCCACGATGGGATCATGCGGTAGCCTAGCAGGAACAAACGCGGCGGTTCGAGAACGTTTCCCCGACCTAGGACGCCGCACCTCTTTCATCTCTTCTAACGCGCGATTGCCCCTCCAGGCACAGGAACGAAGGACAGTTTTGCTCGTTCAACCTGCGCTGCAACATCTCCCTGGTCTTTCAGGATATCGTGCATGCACTGCGAGCGCCCCGATGACCATAGCCCACCGCAGAGAGAGCACTTTCTCAACTTTTTTGAATCAAGGCCGGCAATTGGCCCGCATGGCGCACAGTATTCATTGGAGTCCCTGCAACAGGGGTACGGTCCGTCAAACGACAACCGGCGCAGTAGCATCCGTCATCGAAGACATTGTTCTGGCCGCCTCATCGGAAAAGTTCAGCAGGATACAAAATGCACCGAAACTCGGTCCAGTCGTCCCGGGTTAAACAGAGGTCAAAATGGCCAATCAGCCATTCAAAGCGCGTACCTCAGAGGAATTGATTGCGCTGCAAAGTGCGGTAGCGACCGCGGTTCTGGCTGTAATCATCGTGATGACGCTCTATTTTGGACGCGACATCGTCATCCCGATTGCGCTGGCAATTCTGCTTAGTTTTGTCCTGGCTCCCCTCGTGGGATTGCTTCAACGAACCCGCGTTCCCCGCGCAATCGCGGTCGTAAGCGTCGTCGTCCTCGCCTTTGCGTTGCTCTTTGCAATAGGCAGCCTCCTCGCATCGCAATTAACGCAACTCGCAAGTGAGTTGCCGCGTTATCAATCTACGATAAGTGATAAGATCCAACTATTTCGGGATACCACGGCTGGCCGGGGCACCCTCGAACGCGCCTCCGGGATGTTGAAGGACTTGAGCAAAGAACTCGATAAGCCGAAAGACGCCGGGTCCGCACTCGGTGCGAATACGATGGTCAACCCCAAAGCGCCACTTACTCCAGTGCCCGTAGAGGTACGGCAGCCGGATCCAGGCGCTCTGGAGAGTTTGCAGGCGTTAATCTCGCCACTCCTGCACCCACTCGCTACGACGGGTATCATTATCATTTTTGTGATTTTCATCTTGCTTCAACGGGAGGACCTCCGTAATCGGCTCATTCGGCTCGCAGGGTCGCATGACCTGCAACGCACAACAGCAGCACTCGACGACGCCGCCAGGCGCCTCAGTCGGCTCTTCTTAATCCAGCTCCTGTTGAACGGAGCGTTCGGCGTAGTCATTGGCGCTGGCCTTTGGTTCATAGGTGTTCCAAGTGCCATCCTCTGGGGAATCTTAGCGGCGGTTTTGCGATTCGTGCCCTACATCGGCGCAGCTATCGCCGCGGCCTTTCCACTGGCTCTTGCCGTTGCCGTGGATCCGACGTGGTCGATGCTGCTCTGGACTCTTGGCCTCTTTCTTATAGTGGAGCCGATTGTTGGGCACGTGATCGAGCCAATGGTCTATGGTCACAGCACCGGGCTCTCCCCAGTAGCCGTTGTCGCGTCTGCAACGTTTTGGACCGCGCTTTGGGGTCCAATTGGACTGGTGTTGGCGACTCCCTTAACTGTCTGCCTAGTGGTGCTCGGCCGGCATGTGGAACGCTTAGCATTTCTTGACGTAATGTTTGGTGACCGGCCCGCGCTTTCCCCACCTGAGATTTTCTATCAGCGGATGCTTGCGGGAGATCCAACCGAAGCTTCCGATAAGGCGGAAGAGTTCTTGAAGGAGAGATCCCTTAGTTCCTATTACGATGAAGTAGCGTTGAAGGGCTTACAATTGGCTCAAGCTGACGCGGAACGCGGCGCTCTCGATCAGGAACGTTTGACAAAAATTAGAGATGCGGCAATCGAGTTTGCCAACAACCTTTCTGATCAGGACGATCGTCCGGCGCCAAAAGTCCGCTCAACTTCGGACGCAGAAGCGACCTCGGCGGTAGAGAGCGTGGCTGAAGACGCGCCATACGCAAACCTGCCAATCGTCAGCAAGGAGGATCTTCCAGGCGAATGGCAGAGCGAATGTCCGATTTTATGCATGGGTGGGCGTAGTCTAATTGATGAAGCCGCCGCCATTATGCTGGCGCAGCTCTCTACGGCACACGGGCTGACGGCTCGCGCCGAGGGACCCGAAGCGCTGACAACCTCCAATATCTTTCGGCTCCAGACAGACGGTGTCTCGATAGTATACCTGGTCTATTTGGATGGAACTGGACCCGCTCATATGCGCTATGCCGTTCGACGTCTTCGTCGAAAATTGCCGAAAGCAGCCATAATTCTGTGCTGCTGGCTTAAGGACATTGATCAGGCAGAGTTGGAGCGGCTCCGCGAGGCAGCAAAAGCTGATCTGATCGCGAGCAACCTCGGCGAGGCCGTCAAATTGGCAATTGAGGCCACGGGCTTGAACGTCGACAGCCTGAAGACAAAGCACGACGAACTATCTGCAATAACGGCGGCTTAACTCCGGCAACGTCTGCCGCAGCATCGACTTTTCGGTTGGCAGAGTATCTTGTGCGGTACCGCTCGTCCTTTCCACCGAAAATGCGATTGTATCGATCGGGCTAGTTGGGCGCTGTTTGCCGTTATGGGCGGATACCAAATTTTGCTTGGCAGGATGTTCGCACTGGCGAAACGCCTGACGGCGGTGACGTTAACGTTGGCCATGGTCTGATCGGTTGCGTCTGCGAACTACAGCGCAGCTCGGGCAACGGCGCGGCGGGCGTTTTAGTCGTAATTTTACCGCGCATATATTCTTGCTTGGGTCGGAGGTGCCAAAGTCGTCGCCGATGGGCGATCGGCTAGAACCGAGCCTGCGAGAAACGCTCAGATGCTTCAGCACGTCCAGTCCGCACGTTGACACGCATCTGCCCATGGTCGGTTGCGCTGGATAATTCGCTACCTATAAGGAACTCGCGGATCAGCGTCGAAGTTGAACCGGGACCGGATCGAAGGCCGCCGCGTCCCTTTGCGGGGCGGCATCCCGAGCGAACTGACACAACGGTGCGCCGAACAATTGGTGGGCCGAACAACCCCATACCGATGCGCCGCTTGGACGCGGTAGGCAAGATTGCACGGTAAATGACGCCGGCGCGTGAGGCCAGGATGCCGCTGCGATACCGGCGCCGAACAGCCACTCGAACCTGCGCTACTTGAAAGCGGCGCAGCTTTCGAAGAGCCGGTGATGGCTGCAAAGATTGGGAAACGACACACCGGGATTGAAAAGGCACTCGACAGAGCCGGTCGCGGACTCGTCCGCGAGCACTTTTCGCATAGATCGACCCGAACGCGGCGACCTAATTGCCCAATTTCAAGCAGCGGCGCGCCGGCGCCGGCGTTGGATCTTATGACCTACCAATTGAACAACATTCGCCGGAAGGTCCGTCGCTTCGGAATCCACCGGTGGCGTAAACGCGACCGGCGCGATAAGCGGTTCGGCCGATGGCGTTTCAATCATGATTAGAAAATCACGGCCTTTCTCCGATATCTGCCACCCGCTGGGGTCTCGTAGCACGTAGCCGCTGGAGAAAATATCCAATCCAGGCGCGCGTGCGGCCAGCTTCTTCATCCTTTGTGACCAATCTGCGCCGCTACAAGTGAGAACCGCAACGTATTTCTTAAGGTCCGCAAGCGAGGCGCGCCCTTCAGGGTGTCCTGCTAAGACCTTCAAGACTGTGATCTGAAAATTCACGCTACGCCCCGCAACCGAGACCGAGAATAGTGGTGAAAGCTAAGGGCAGGATGATTTCTGGTCCATCTGGTTACGATCAAGAAACGGGACGGGATTGCCGATTTTTCCTAAGCGCGTTAAATCCGCAACATAATTGGAACCTTCCATTTTGTGCAAGTGCGTCACTTCGGCGGTGTGCTTGGGGCGGCAGCCTTAATCTTGTACACCTCGGACATGGCTTTGCTCTCGAGTGCCTCGTCTCGTGCCTTGCCGCCGCGCGATATGAGAATGGGCGGCGCAAGGATTAGTCGGAGCCCGATCTCGCGTATCCGCGCCTTTCTAACTCGGAAGTAAAATGGCATTTCGGACACATAAACTGAATTATCGGCCGAGACGACCAGGACGGCTTGACGATGTTCAACGCCATCGGCCACGCCTTGCATTTTGGACATGGGATCAATACGGCATCGGGGGCGAGGTTGGGGGTTCTCATCCGATCCACCTCACCCCGCCCGTTCACACGGCTTCGCGTCGATACGCAACTCCAGACCCGCGAGCGCCCATCCAATGCGGCATCGGCGCACCGTCACGGTGGCGTCCGCCTATACCGGCCGCTGCCCATGCGATGACAGCACCCAACAACAGAGCCGCGGCGACGGAGAACGCGAGGATCACCGAGCTCCGGCGAGATTTGGCTATCGCGGCCCGAGAATTTGCGATCACGCCATCGACCCGTTTTTCGGCTTCCGGCCCGGCAAGGCCGGTATTCGCCGCAATGAGTTGCGCCAGATAGGACCGGTCCTCACTGCTCATTCCCGAGTGGCTCGACGATGTTAGGAGGATTCGTCCGGCCTCCGCCCGCTCCTGCGAAAGGTCCACGTTCGCGGCGCGGCGCAATGGCCTGAACAACCGGTCGATCTCATAGCTCAACAGCGGCTCTGCAGCGCTGGTTCGTGCCGAGGGCATGTTGCTGTTGGACCGTGTCAGGGACGCGCTTCCAAGCAACGCCGCAAGCGCCACCCCGAGAACGACGGCAAGCGCCCAGGCAGCGAGGCCATGCAAGCCGTCGCGATGTTCAATTTCGTCAGCATCCAAAGCCGCCGGCGCGACACTCGTTCGCCCCGCAATGTAACCTCCCACGCCGAAACTCAGTGCGGCCTGGATAATGAGATAGAGTCCCGACAAGATCCAAAGTGCGGCGGACGCGTCCCGCCACGTTGGCGCCGTCGACGAAATCCCCAACCCGATGGTCGCGCCGAACGCCAACAGGATCGACGACAGAGCGGTTGCCACCAGCGCACCCAGGATCGCCGGTGTCCAGTTCAAATACCCCGGGGGGACTCCCATGGGAGTCGCGCCGGGTTCAATCTGTTTCACCATGTCAGCGCAGCCCGAAGAACGACAATACGGCCAGGATGACGACGACCAATCCAACCAGATAAATTATACCGTTCATTTTTCTCTCCTCGTTTACTAACGATCGCACTTGCAGTTCATGTTGCGCTTTGCGACGCGCTCTTTCCCGCCGCATCGACCATGCGGCTGACCTTGCCTGAAAGGGCGTCCATCGCCGCCTTTGCGTCATCGATCGTGAGGCCCTGCCTGCGCGCTTCGTCCGACGCGGTTTCGACGACGGTGGCTGCAACCGTGGCCGCCTTGTCGATCTGCTGGCCGGCGATTTCGGCAGCCTTGCTTTTCAGGGTGTCGCTGGTTTCGCCAAGGTATGATTTTTCGATCTCGGTGTTCGGCAAGGCCGCGGCGATGCCGGCGCCGATGGCCAATCCAATGGCGCCCAATGCCAGGGGCTGTGCCTTGAACAGATCGGTCAGATTGCCCCGCACCGTGCCAAGAACATCGGCAGAATCCGGCAGGGCCTTTGCGTACTCCGAGGCCATGCGGGTCGCGGTTTCAATACCGTCGCTGCCGGTCTCACGGAGCGTGTCGGCAGCAGATACAACGCGGTCTTGTGTGGCGCTCATCGCATTCCTTGCCGCGTCCGGCAGGCGATCGAGGCCGGTCTTCTGAAGAATATCGCCAGGTGCACCTCCGGATTTGCCGGCGAACAGCCAGACCAGTCCCATTCCGATGAGGGCCGCAGAGATTGGATTACGGCGCGCTGCGTTGCCGAGGTCCTTGATAAAGTCCGAGCCTTTTTCAGTAATGTCGGTCATCGAACCATCTCCCTCGCTGCCGCTTTGTCTCGCTCGACTTCTTCAATCAGCACAGTGGGCGAAAGCGCATCGCCCGACAGGCGGTTAAGGCCCACCACGATGAGGGCGATCGATAAGGCCGCTGCGCCGCCACCGGCGACGAGATATGCGATGGGCTCCGAAAAACCGCCTTGTATGAGGGCAGCCGCCGCGGCAAACAACAGCAGGACAAGCGCTGGAATCATGATGACTGCCCCAGCACCCATCATTGCGGCAGCTCTCCCGGCCTGCCCGGCCTTTTCGGACAGTTCGGCGCGAGCCAGCGCAAATTCGTTTCCGATCAGCTTTGCAAGCTGACCGACCGCATCGCTGAACAGATCCGGGATCGAACGATCAGTTCGAGAAGTCATCGCGGTACCCTCGGTTGTCTGCTGCGGAGGAGCGGCTGTCCGTTCTCAGGGCTTGCGAACTCGGGCCGTCGTCACTGGAGGAGCTCTTGAGGAACCGAACGGCTCCAAAACCCGCCAGGACCGCCAACCCAAGGAAGGCCGTGGGTTGACGGCGCGCAAAGGATTGCGCTTTCCGGACCACGTCGTTCAGGTTGCCGTTGCGGATGTGATCAGAAACTCCCTCGATCTGGGAGGCCGCCTTCCGGATGTAGGTGCCCGCGAGCGGTAGATCCGTATCGAACTCCCGTGCCGCGCGCCGCATTGTATCCGCCAGGTTGCCGACGTATTCCGCGCCGGACGATTTTTGACTGTTGACCGCGTCCTTGAGCTTGTCAGTAGCCTGAGATGCAACATCCTTGGCCGCATCGACGAGATCGGAGGCTTGGCCCTTGATGGCGTCGGTCGAGCTTTCAGCAAGATCCTTCGCCTTGTCGGTGAGGTCTCGGCCAGCCGACATGGCCTGCTCGCTCAAACTTTTCGTTGACGCAACCGCGTCGTCAAACTTCGCTCTTGCGGAGTCCTGGCCGGAAGACGACGTGCCTTGATGTGCAGTTCCAATGAGGTCAGCCATGTCAGTTTCCTCCGCCGGTATGTGAATGGGGTGTCTTGTCCGGATCGAACGCGGTCGTGACAGCGCTTTCCGCCACGCGCCTGACGCGTTGCAGGATCTCGCTTGCCGACTCGTCCAGCTTGTCCGGGGTCAGGCCTTCCGCGCCGGCCTGCCGCGCCACGTTTTCAAAAATTTCGCCCGCTAAGCCCTTGGCAGCGTCGAAGCCTTTGGAAGCCGCCTCGCTCGCCCGCCTTCTGGCGGCCGCGGCTGCGTCTCCGACGAGATCTTCCTCCAACTCACTCTTGGGAAGCGCACTCGCAATCAGACCTCCGACCAACAGGCCCACGCCGGCGACCAGAAGTGGATTCTGCTGGATCGTATCCAACATGGTCTTTCCGGCGCGATTGGAATAATCCGCTGCCCTGTCCCGAACATCCCGGGCCGCTTCCAGCCCCGCATTCGCCGCCGACGAGGCGGCGCTTCGCGTGGCGGCGGCTGCACCAGCGGCGATATCACGCGACGAATCCATCGCGGAACCAGCCACTTCAGACGCACTGTCTTTCATATCGGAGACACTCGTATTGATCGCGTCGCCTGCCGAGGCGGCCGAGTCCCTTAGCCGGTCTGCCAGACTGAGCTCCGGCGTCGAGGACGTTGCGGTGCGGCGAACCTGGTCCGCGCCCGCGGACAGCACGTCGCTAACGCGTCCGGCGGCATCCGAAACCGCACCCGTTGCCGAGCTGACAGCCTCTCCAACCTGTGCCGACATATCCTGGCCACGCCGGCCGAGTTCGTCCGAGAGATCGGAGGCCATGTCGGAGGCTTTTTGGGTGATCGATTGGCCGCTCTTTGTGCCGGCGAAAAAGATTCCCGCACCGACCATCAGCACGGGCAAGGGAATAGCCCTTGCGAACCTGAAAAGCGGATAGGCGAGGCTTGCGCCCACGGCCACCGCCTGCATCGGGTTGCGGCGCGCGGCCGCCGTTATGTCCTCCAACATGCTTTCGCCTTTGGAGCGGACGTAGCTCGTGACCTCCGCCTTTATGTTTTCCGGACTGATGCGCTGGCGAATTTCGCTCGCGGTGTCGGTTACGCTCGCTTTGAGCTGATCTACCGTTTGGGTCAGACCTTCGCGCGTCTGTTCGGTCTCGCGCTGTAGCTCTCGGAGCGATCGATTGGCCGTCTGTTGCATGACCTTGATTCCTTGCTGTGCCAAACCTGAACTCTCGGACATTGCCTATTGTTCCCGACGCGTTTTGACGCTGGCACTCTTGGCTACGGCGGCGATCACGGTCGCGAGCGACTGCGGCGCTACATCATCACTCCGCTGCTCCTTGTCCGCTTCGAAATTTCCCAACCGGCAAACGATGATCCTGGCCGAAGCTGCCCGTCGGGAGAACTTGCGAACCGTGAACGACGACCTCGCCTCCGATACCTCCTCCAGAAAACAGACGCAGATCGTCTCTGCGTTGCCGGCGTCAATCTCGGTATCGGCACCGGAAACACGGGCGTTGAATCCTTCACGTTTCAACGCATCTGCGACAATCAGCGCGGCGCAATCGTCGAGCCGACCCAGTCCGGGTATGCAGAAAACCGGCTTGCCCAGCTTGCGCGCGTCGATGTTGACGATCTTCCCCTTCCTGGCGGGCGCTTCCGCACTCGCGCTCCCCTCAGCGGTCTCGTGCGCGGCGATATCCTCGATGATTTCGGAAACCGTCTCGTGGATATTCTCGAGCCTGACGTCGTCAAGCCGGCCCTGGGCGGCATCGGCCTCAGCCAATCTCAGGGCGCCCAGCAGGATTTCTTCGTAATAGGCCAAAGCGGTCCCCTTCTTCAGGAACGACCGTGCCTGTTCGATCGCGTCAATCGGATCGCCCGTCAGCATGCGCTGGTATGCGGTCTGCTGCGGAGTCAACGCCGGCTGGTCTCCCAGCATGACGTCGATAAACTGGAGACGGTCGACGTGCCTGGCAAACACGACCAGACACAGCGTCAGCGGAGTGGAGAGCAGAAGCCCCAAGGGTCCCCAGAGCCAGGTCCAGAACGATGCGGCCACGACCACGGCGACCGGGGACAGGCCGGCACTTCGCCCACAGACCAGCGGCTCTACAACATGGCCGGTCAGCGGTTCCACCACTGCGAACAAGGCGATCGTCCACAAGGTCATGGTCCAGTCGCTCCCGACCGCGGCGGCCAAGGCAATTGGCAAGCCGGCAGCGAGGATCGCGCCGATGTAGGGCACGAACCGAAGGATCTTAGCCAGAAGTCCCCATAGCGGCGAGCTCGGGACGCCGATGACGGCCAGGCCCAGTCCGATCACGACGCCGAAAGTCGCATTCAGAATGAGTTGGGTCACGAACAGCCTGCCTAACCGTTGCCCTGCGTCATCGAGCGCCGCCGTGGTGCGCTCCAAATCCTCGCTGCCGAGCAACCGGATGAACCGGTCGCGCAGATCCTCCCGCTGAAAAAGGAAGAAGATGAGGAAGATCACCACGATTCCGGTGGTGGTGAAGGGAGCTGCGAGTGGTCGCAGCATGGCGATCAGTGCCTCCGACGCGCCCGGGTCTGGCTGATGGACTTCGACCGGGATAGGCGTTTTTGCCGGGCCGTCCGACAACGATGGCTTCGCCGTTTCAGCATCGCCACTTCCAGGCGACTTCAGCTCCCTGTCCAGGTTCTTCAACAGGCTGGAGGCGTTCTTGAGCACGCCTACGCTGCCAATCCTGTCCCGCAGGTTAAGGATTTTTTCGCCCAACGTAGATTGATAGCGCGGCAGGTCGCTCGCGAGTTGGTTGACCTCGATCATCACCATCGCCGCAAGACTGAGGGCGATGGCCAGCGCCAGGCTGACCGCACTGAGCACCGCTATCGACCGCGGCACTTTCATGCGCTGGAATGCCCTCACAAGGGGCGACAAGACAAAACTCAAGAGGATGGCGACTGCGATCGGAACGAGGATTTCACGCGTGAAATAGAGGGCGGCGACGACAAGTGCGCCGATCAAGAAGTTTGAAAATGCCAAGCCAGCTGGGACCAACACCTCAATCTACCGATGCGCGAATCAACCCGGCACGGGAGTGCGCCGCGTAGCCACTTAATGGAAATCCTATTGGAAGGTTCCAATAGCCAACAACATGAGACGTTGTCTCGATGCGTCTCCACAGATGTTGGGTGCCTGCAATAGTCACCGGGACGAAGTGGTAATCGTCGGTGCCCTCGTTGCTCCTCGCTGACCCTCAACGGAACCAAATCTGAACATTGCACTTTCATCGATGCATCATGAAACTGGAGGAAGGACTCAGCATTTGGCATCTGCTGCTGTGATACTCGCCCTTGGCACCGGCGTGGCGGACGTTCTGCGATGACCAGCCCTTTGCCACTTGCCGTCACGGGCAACGGTCGTTTACCGAACTTGGGCGAGATATTTAGCTGTCCGACTTTGAGGCGTGGACGCAACCCGTTCTGGCGGCCCTGATGCAACGATCCGGCCGCCCTCGTCGCCCGCTCCCGGCCCAATGTCGATGATCCAGTCGCTGGCTGCCGCTACCCCCATATCATGCTCGACAACGACTACGGTGTTTCCAGACTCGACGAGACCGTCAAGTTGAACCACCAGTTTCGCCACGTCCGACGGGTGCAAGCCCGTGGTGGGTTCGTCAAGCACGTAGAGTGTCTCGCCACGTTGCGAACGTTGCAATTCGGTGGCGAGTTTAATGCGCTGTGCCTCGCCGCCTGATAGTTCCGTGGCTGATTGACCGATCCGAATGTATCCCAGCCCGACCTCTTGAAGAACGCCCAAGGACCGACAGAGAGATGCGTCGTCGGTGAAAAACTCAAATGCTGAATTTACCGTCATGGCGAGCACATCAGCAATCGACTTGTCTCGAATCTTGATCTCCAGCGTCCTCGCGTTGTAGCGCGCCCCCTTGCAGGTCGGGCAAGGTGCGTACACGCTCGGAAGAAAGAGCAGTTCAACGCTTACAAATCCCTCCCCCTGGCAGGTTTGGCAGCGTCCCTTCGCAACATTGAATGAGAAACGACCAGCATCATAGCGCCTGGCGCGAGCCTGCTTCGTGGCTGCGAACAGCTTGCGGACATGATCGAAGAGACCTGTATAAGTCGCAAGGTTCGAGCGCGGCGTTCGGCCAATCGGCTTCTGATCGACCACAACCAGCCGCTTTATGCCGTCGAGACCTTCGACAATGTCGCCACCAAACGTTTCTACGCCCGCATCAAGCGCGTCATCATCTTCGCTAGGCTCCTTTCGCTGACCCAGTTTGTCGCCAACGGCCTCCACCAGAAACTGACTGATCAGGCTCGACTTCCCGGACCCCGAAATTCCGGTGACGCTCGTAAATACTGCCAGCGGAATGTCGACGTCGAGACGGTCGAGGTTGTTGCGGGTAACTCCCCGAAGCTTGACCCATTTTTGAGGATGCCGAGGCGACCTCGTGGCCGTTTGACCTTCCGCAAACAAGTAGCGCCGCGTCTGAGATTCTCGCACTTCGGCGAGGCCTGATAATGGACCGCAATATAGTATCTCGCCGCCCTGCTCTCCGGCACCCGGGCCGACGTCGACAATCCAGTCCGCGTGTCGGATGATGTCGAGTTCGTGCTCGACGACGAAAAGCGAATTTCCCGCAGCTTTCAAACGCTCCAGCGCGCGAAGCAATGCCTCGGTGTCAGCCGGGTGAAGTCCAGCCGACGGTTCGTCCAATACGTAGACCACTCCAAACAGGTTGGATCGAACCTGTGTCGCCAGACGAAGTCGCTGTAGTTCGCCGGGAGACAGCGTCGGCGTGCTGCGCTCAGGGGTCAAATAACCGAGCCCGAGATCGAGCAGCACGTCCAAACGCCCGAGAAAATCTTCCGTAATACGTTGGACGACGAGAGCCTTCTCAGGATGAGTGTCGGAAACACTGCTTCTGCCATTCAGATAGGGTTGAAGAAGTTCGCCAAGTCGCTTCAGCGGCAGCCGTGAGATTTCGGCGATATCCATTCCGGCAAAGGTAACCGATAGCGCCTCCGGCCTTAATCGCTTGCCGTTGCAGACTGGGCAGTCGGTACTGGACAGAAACTGCGTCACACGACGTTTCATCATCGCACTTTGCGTCGTGGCGAAGGTCTGCAGCACATACTTGCGGGCGCCGGTGAAGGTCCCCAGATAACTGGGCTCCTCCTTGCGCTTGAGCGCTCGCTTTGTCTCGGCGGGAGTATATCCGGCGTAGACCGGCACTGTCGGTCGTTCGTCAGTAAAGAGGATCCAATTGCGGTCCTTCTTCGGAAGCTCTCGCCATGGCCTATCGACATCGTAGCCGAGGGTGACCAGAATGTCCCGCAGGTTCTGCCCTTGCCAGGCAGTCGGCCACGCGGCGACGGCCCGTTCCCGAATGGTCAGCCTGTCATCAGGCACCAGCGAGCGCTCACTGACCTCGTGGACGCGGCCGATGCCATGGCAATTCGGACAGGCTCCCTCTGGCGTGTTCGGCGAGAACGCCTCCGCGTACAGCAACGGCTGGTTAGCCGGGTAGTCACCAGCGCGCGAATACAGCATTCGCAGCAGGTTCGACAATGTCGTGACGCTTCCCACCGACGACCTCGTGGTGGGCGATCCGCGTTGCTGCTGCAGCGCCACCGCCGGGGGCAGACCCTCGATCTCATCGATCTCGGGCACCGCCATCTGGTGAAACAGCCGGCGCGCGTAGGGTGAAACTGATTCAAGATAGCGGCGTTGCGCTTCCGCATAGAGCGTACCAAACGCCAAAGATGACTTGCCGGATCCTGAGACGCCTGTGAATACCACAAGAGCGTTGCGAGGAATTTCAAGCGAGACGTTCTTTAGATTGTGCACACGGGCGCCAAAAACACGAACAAAGTCGCCCGCAGTACCATTTTTCAGCTTTTCTCGGTTGTTGACGGCGGCGTCCATTTTGTCCCTTCAGCACAAGCGAGGACAGTGGTCCAACCCGTCCAAGAGGCTGGGAAAACCCTTCGGCACGGTGCAGGTTCCACAGACGGCATTTAAAAAAAGCGCGCTGAAATGGTCGACGAGGCACGGAAGACCGGTTCGGCTAAGGGCGCTTGTAGGAGACAACTGCCCCCACTTCGTCCCGTCGGCATCGGAACTGCTCGTCGCTGTCCCCGACTACCCTATCGCGCTGGTCGCATGTCCGCGTCCCTGTCCAGAAACCTTGAAGCCCCTCGTCTTGCGACCCCCACACGGTCCCAACGATGATTTTGGAACGATTGCCATTTTTTCCCGTTACCGGCATGCTTCAACCCCTTGCCGTGCAGAAACATGAAGGACTTTGCGGATGCGTCATTTTCTCCGGAAGCGATCCAGATGATGGATATCGCGCTCCAGGATGCCATCAACGCACTTCCGGAGCCGGTCAGTTCACACATCATCCATCGCTTGGCGGAAACAATCCTTCGACTCGTCCGGGATGGCGAATGCGATCCACTCGCTTTGCAGCGGTTAGCGTTGCTTGAGCTCCAGATCGGGCCGGACAGTTGACTTTGGCGGAGGGACCTTGAGCAATTTTTGGGATAACGTCAGGCGCCAGATTGCCAGTACTCGCCATCCAACAATGATTTTGGCCGCAATAGCGACGTTTTTGGCTTGGGTGGTCACCGATCTGCTCAGAGCGACTTTTGGCTAACGCTACTTTTCGCGCAACTCTGGAGGCCCGCGGGAACGTCGGACGTCGCCCTCTGACGGGGGAAACTGGGGCGAAAGAAGGTTCGAGGGCTGACCTAAGTCGGCAATTCATGGAAGGCCGGATAGAAGCGTTCATGCACAAGCAACATCGGGTCAGAAGCGAAGAACTCCGAAGATGAGGAGAAGGACCACCGTAACGACGGCCGAGAGGATGAGCGAGCCGAAGCAGCCCACCCGGTTTGAAAAGAAGAAGAACATGTGATTTCGCCAAACCTCAAATCGTTCAGTTCGCCAGCTGGAACTATCGTCCGGGCCGCAACACGACCTTGATCACACCCTCCTTCTTGTCCCGGAACTTCTTATACATTTCCGGCGCGTCTTCGAGGCTCGCAGGATGCGTTACGACGAAGCTCGGGTCGATATCGCCAGCTTCAATGAGCTTCAGAAGCGGCTTCGTATAGGCCTGCACGTGGGTTTGGCCGGTCTTGATCGTGAGCCCCTTATTCATGGCTGCGCCGAGCGGTATTTTGTCGCCCATGCCTACGTAAACGCCGGGTATTGAGACCGTACCTGCCTTCCGGCAACACATGATTGCTTCGCGGAGAACGTGAACCCTATCCGTCGCCAAGAATGCTGCAGCCTTCACTTTGTCGAGCACGGCGTCGGTCGCGCCGTGACCGGATGCCTCGCACCCGACCGCATCGATGCAGCTATCCGGACCACGCTTGTTGGTCCGTTTCATGAGCTCATCGTAGACATCGGTTTTCGAGAAATCGATAATCTCGGCACCGCCAGCTTCAGCCATGGCCAGCCGCTCGGAGACTTCGTCGATTGCGATCACTCGTCCGGCTCCAAGCAGCAGCGCGGAGCGGATCGCGAATTGCCCTACAGGACCGCAGCCCCAGATTGCCACGGTGTCGCCCGGCTCAATCTGCGCGTTCACGGCGGCCATATAGCCGGTCGGGAAGATATCTGACAGGAACAGCGCCTGCTCGTCAGTCACGTTGTCCGGTACCTTAAGCGGGCCCACATCAGCCATCGGAACGCGGAGATACTCGGCCTGACCACCGGCGTATCCGCCCAGCATATGGCTGAAGCCGAACAGCCCAGCGGGCGATTGGCCCATGGCTTTCGCGGCCATTTCGGCATTGGGGTTAGTCCGGTCGCAGCACGAAAACAGACCTTTCTGGCAGAACCAGCATTGGCCGCAGCTGATGGTGAAAGGGACGACGACGCGATCGCCGATTCTTAGATTTTTGACTTCGGAGCCGAGTTCAATCACCTCGCCCATGTTCTCATGGCCGAGGATATCCCCGCTTTCCATAGTGGGCTGATAGCCATCAAGGAGATGGAGGTCGGAGCCGCAAATTGCGCAGGCGGTAATCTTGATCACCGCATCTCGCGGGTGCTGAATCTTGGGATCGGGCACCGTGTCGACGCGGACGTCGCCTTTGCCGTGCCAACACAACGCGCGCATGGTCGTTCTCCTTTGCGGAAACGGCATGCACAACCCTGGTCCATGTCGTCTGAGCGCAACCGGCTCAAGCTCCAAACGTTCCAAATTCAGCAAGACGATTCACATTCGAAACTTGACAGCGCGCCTCTTTAAGCAAGGCAAGACTAATCGCCGGCGGCCGCGCCGTTTGCCATCAACTGCTCCGACTTTATGCCCCGCGCCTTTGCTTTTAGAACCCCCAAGCGGCCCTCTATGGCTGACGACGACCGCCTAAGCATGAGCCCAATCGAGAGGACTGACTCCCCCGCCGCTCGCAACTCGGGAAGCCGCCGGTCGTCCTCCTCGGACCATTTCGTATTGCTTTTACGCGCCATTGATCGAGTCCAGTTGTACGGTGGATAGGATTCAGGGTCGTTAAAAAGGCTCCGGAATTGTCCGGAGCCTGACATACCTGCGCACGCGGCCTGACTAATGTCCCTTTCGGATGGGCTGAGCGAGGGAATAGATCGTTTGTCGCCAGCTTCCGGCAGGCCGCTTTCGAACAACGTCTTGCACCCGCGGAACTCTGGAGCTCTAGCGTTGTTCCCAATAGTTGCGCGGGCGATAGCTAATGCGAGATGAAATGACTGCCTCTTATAAAGAGATGAATAGGTATTTCGAGATGATCAATCGGCGAGTGCCGGCCAGGATCTCTCGGTTCATTCAGTGGTTGCGAAAGCCGTCCTCATTCGCGGCTCGTCTAACTGTCGCTTTATTGCTGATTCTTGGCGGTGTCTTTAGCTTCTTACCTGTGTTGGGTATCTGGATGCTGCCCCTCGGTCTCCTTTTCATTGCGCAGGATGTCCCATTCTTGCAAAAACCTCTCGTTAGATCTCTGACCTGGATGGAAACAAAGTGGGAGCGGCTAAGGTTGGCATGGCAGAATCGGTGATGCTTTGCAGCAATCGGTATGGCCGGTCGGCAGGACTGAAACAGGCTCAACTGTGAATACTAAGAGTCTGTGGTCTGAGAGGATCGTCGTTAGTCGAGCTGCCATCGAAGCCAAAGCGATCGCAGAAGTCGTTACGCGACGTCCTGCTCTCTAAGCAATGTCTAGTATCCTTCGAAAGGCGCAATTTCATGGCCATAAAGGCAGCGTCGCGGAAGTCTAGACGGCGGAGAAATGAACATCGACGCAGAGTTCTTTACGCTTTGGCCGCGGCAAGCTTTTTCGTTGCAATGATCGCCAGTGGCATCCTGTTTGCGACCTTGAGACCCATGACACTTCGTATCGCTGTGGCCTTCGCCAGCGAGATGCCAGGATCGTCGAAGCTATAACTCGCGTTCTTACACGTGAACAAAGCTCAGTACGTCTCTCAGTAAGCGTGGTGGACCAAGGTCAGGAGGCAACGCTCTTGAGGAGAGGCGACGCAGACTTAGCGGCCGTCCGAAGCGATATAATGTCCGCCGATCTGCTTTCTATTGCTGTGTTACGAAAAAGCGCACTTTTTCTTTGGACGACACACATACCTGGTCAAAAGTCTTCTCGAGCCACAGAGTGGAAGAACCTCGTCGGCTCCAGAATCGCTGTACTAAACGGGACATCTGCAGACCTTGCGTTGCTCAATGTTGTTCTATCCTCAGAGGGCGTTGCACCCAGCAAGGTTGAAATCGTTCCACTTGGCACCATGGATGCCATGGCAGGTGACAAAAGTTTTAATTTCTTTGCGACCATGGGTGCAATCAAGAGCAAGGCGGCTGCGGAAATGTTTCGATCGTTCTCAAGGCTTCGGGAAGCGCCAAATTTTCTTGCCCTGGAAAGCCGACGATTGAGGCTGTAGAGATACCAAAGTCTGCTTTCGGATCTAACCCAGCATTGCCGCCAGAAGCAGTAAGTGTGGTCGCGGTTAGCGATCTTGTCGTCGCTGGCAAAGCCCTCTCGGAGCAATCTGCTGCGGCCTTTTCCCGTGAGCTATTCGCTCATCGTCAAATGATATTGCGCGAGATACCTGATACAGCGACGATCGAAAAACCTAATACAGAAAAGGATACGGCTATTCCCGCGCATCCTGGCGTAGCCGCGTACATCGACGGAACAGAGCGGACGTTTCTTGAGCGCTACGGCGATTACTTTTGGGGCGGTATCCTTGTGCTGTCGGCGTTAGGTTCGTTTAGTGCAGGTCTTCGCGCTTTTCTTTATCCAGACGAGCAAGAAAACGTATCGTCGCTCAGGGCGGCCCGGCTTTCGGCACGCTGCCACCGCGGGCTTAGAGCTCCTGGCTTTCCCCTGAAACTTTGGCGCATCCAGGAGTTATTAAAAGTGCCGCTGACTTGACGGCCGACGGGCGCAGGGTTTGTCGAAACAAGCTTTTGAAAGCGACGAGGACCAGACATGAACCAAGAATCGTTATCTTTGGAAGATATTTCGCAACGAATGGCGGGGATTGACGTTGCGATCTTATCGACTCACACGGAAAACGGCCAAATCGCCAATCGACCGATGAGCAACAATGGTGACGTAAAGTATGACGGCACCTCCTACTATTTTACATTTGAGCAAGCACGGACGGTTGCTGACATACAAAAGAACCCTAAGGTGGCACTTGGCTTTACCAGCCACGGGGGCATTTTTTCCGATGCTATCTATGTAGCGGTCGAAGGGCAGGCCGAGCTAATCCGAGACAAAGCAATATTTAAAGCTCATTGGACCAGCGACTTGGACCGGTGGTTCGGGAATGGCGTTGATACTCCCAACATCGTACTCATTAAAGTGAAGGCTTCTCGTATCACGTACTGGGACGGAGAGGAGGAAGGTGAGTTTATCGTTTGAGCTACTTCAATGCGAGGCGTGTTGCACGCGAAAAATTCCGCCAGCCTTAAGTAGCATACTTTTAGAGCGCCGGAGTTAGACTTCTTCTGCGCGCCGACGAGTGGAAGCCGACGGACGGGCCGAGGTAAAATTGTCGCTTGTCGAAGCCCGATGTCTGCCTCATGGTCAATGGACAGAGCTCAGCGACGTCTCGCCGTGGGCCTTTACGCCATGAAGACCGCCGGTTGGAGCCAGTGCGCCACTAACCCGTGCCCCCAATCTGAAATGAGGCTTTAGCAGGAGTCAAAACTGAAACGGATCAACGGAGACGGAAGTCTGGCCGTCGGACGACTGCTGGACGGTGAAAGTCACTTCTTTCGTCGCTTTAATATCGCCGACGGCGGCCGAAATCCCGCCACTGCATTTCACCGTCAGCTTGTCCTTGCTCGTTGAGGTCGTAACTATCCTCTGACCGAGCTGATACAGAGGCTTTTCGCTTTTTGAATGTTGCGAGGTCGCGTCAGCCGACGCCTTACCGGCCGTTGAATTCTTGGCCGCATAAGTAACCAGTGGATTGTTGCCGTCGCCCAAGACAAATTGGAGCACGGCCTTCCGGGTTTCGAGGGAGTCGCACTCTGGCGCAGCGATGCACTCGCTGGAAACAACAAGAAAGGGAAGAATCCAACAAACGAGTGACCGACTGGTTAGATAGCGCATTCAGTATGCTTTCATTGCGTCAACCGTCACGCCAACCAGTCACGAGAAACATGGTTCCGGCTACCGCGTCTGAAAGCGGGCGTAAATTATCGAACCCAGTCAGCTTTACCGCGTGGGCGAGAGCGAACAATGTGTCCCGATTTGCGATTCCCACAAGAGCGAGCTTACGACGCATTGGCGTTTTAAGAGGCCGGCCATTGCCAACAAAGCGCAACGAAAGGTTTCGAGGGCTTTCCTTGGAGTATTTGCTTCCTAACGCCAACGTCTCGGCAGTCGGTGTAGGTGTCAGGTAGGCGGCCACTTCTGGATCGCCGGCATCGCCGAGCCGGTTTCCGTGGCGATCGACTTTTCCACTTGGCGCGCCGTTCGAAAATCGTCGAGATGATCGACGTTCGGGGCGACAGCCGCTTCCTTGGTCAAAAGCAGATAAATTCGCCCGACTGCTCGTTGAAGGCGCTTTGACTTGCCAATCGGCATCCGTCGCGCCTTACAGATGGCTCTTACGGCGTATGCGTGCAGATAGTCGACAGCATCGGACATTATGAAACTCCGGCCGGTCAACTGCCCCAATCAGGTTCCGTTCCTAGTATCAGCAACGAAAGCTGGTTTCGCGGGTTGTCGAGCGAACGCTGGCACTCGATCTGAGTGCGTAAAGAGGAGGGCATTATGTCCAAGGAATTCAACCCGGCGCCTCGCGACAAGCACGCAGACGATCCAAAGCACGCCGTGCAAGCCGACAAGGAGCAGAGAAAGCTTGAAAAGGGTCTGGAGGATACCTTTCCGGCATCTGATCCGGTCAGCGAAACTCAACCAAAGCCGTCTAAAGATTGACGCTCTTGCGCGCCGCAAGCCCGGCCTTAGGTCCAGCTATTCAGGCGGCAAGTTCAGTCGATTGGCCCGCGACTTCCTTGATCGCTGACATCACCTGATCGGTGGCAGTCTGTTGGATCATGTTGCCGTTCGCCGCGACTTTCTGAAACTTGCTCTGGGGAACGCCGGAGTGCAGGCGGGCTGACTGAGTGTCGATATCGATGAGCTTGTCTTGCTCGCCAGCAATGATGACAACTGGCATTTTCAGGTCAGCATACTGATTGCGCAGCATGAACGCGTCCGGGATCATTAGCGCCGACTCCGCGGCAGAAGCCCTTATCTGAGATGGCCGGAGTGCCATTTCCTTCGGAAATGCTTCAAACTTCTTCGGTACGGATCTTGGACCAAAGATCTTCGCCATCATCAGCGGCCAGATGGCTCGGCTCAGTAGTGCGCCGAATAGAGATTGTTCGTTTAAGCTTCGGTTCTGGGATGGCGCGGCTGCCAGCTAAGTTGGAGCAAGGTCGCCGAGGGGCGGCGCCCGATCTTGGTGCACCTGCGGCAGCGCAGCCGACTTGCGAGATCGTGCACGAAAGTGGTCGGCGGGTGTCTAAGAGCTGCCAGGTCGACATCGTTCGGCGTGTTGCACCTTGAGCACCGGATTTCCAGCCAGGGAAAGCCGCCATTGATAGCTTGGTCGATGGTGGGTGACGGATCGATCGGCTCGCCATCGCTCCACATCCTTTCGTTCCAGCTTTCGCAGAGCAACCTGTCGGCCTGTTGAATCAGCGCAGCGCCCTTGGAACGCATTTCCAATGACTGCGCAGCCAGGATACCCGTCATCGCGCGCGCCTTGCCGAGCTCCTTTATCAAAGCCTTTCGGTGACTCCCCGAAAGCGGCGTGGGGTGGTGTTTCGGCGCCATTCGGAGATCCAAGTGCAGACTAAATTGGGTGAAAGGCTAAGTCGCATCGAACGCCGGCCAGCAGCCGTCTTCTTCAAGCCGGCCGGTGCGCTGTTGGCAGATGTTGTCCAGCAGCCGCTGCGCGACATGCTTCCAGACCGCGTTGCCGCCATAAAATCGGACCGCATCGGCGGTCTGGATTTCCACAGTCCGGTCGCAACGTCGGCAGAAGACGCGCAGGACGTGGCGCTGGATTTCCGAGAGATGTCGTTGCGCCAATCGAAGCCCATTTGTCCCTGCTCGAGGATCGTTGAGGATCACATCCCAATATTCGGCAGGGGTCGCAGGGTCAGGAGCCGCACCGTGGCTCGCTGCTTTCCGGACCGCCTCTGCGGCCAGTTTTTCCAGCTGTTTCGGGGTAGGCATGCGCCAGCTCGCAGGTCGGTCGATCATCCCTGAACTAGAACATAAAGAGAACGAAAGTCGAGTCCGCTTGTGCTGGGGTCTGAGAAAAAATCATCTTCTTGGGAAGCCACCCTGTCGGAACCAAGGCTGCCCGTTCGTCTTGAACCCAGCAACAGTATTTGGAGTTCCCAGCCATGGCCCCCCGCGCTAACTGGAAAGGCTTCCTGCGTCTTTCCCTCGTCACCTGTCCGGTAGCGCTCTATCCCGCCACGTCGGAATCCGAAAAGGTCTCCTTCAACCAGCTCAACCGAAAGACGGGCCACCGGATCAAGTACGCGAAGGTGGACGCAGACACGGGTGAGGAAGTTGAAAACGAAGACATCATCAAGGGCTACAAGGTCGATACCGATACGTACATCGAGGTGACCAAGGAGGAGCTCGAGAATGTCGCGCTGGAATCGACGCGAACCATCGAGATCGACGAGTTCGTCGACCGCAGCGAGATCGATCCGCGATATCTGATCCGTCCCTACTACTTGGTACCCGACGGTAAAGTCGGCCACGACGCCTTCGCCGTCATTCGCGAAACCATCCGCGAGATGAACAAGGTCGCGATAGGTCGCGTGGTGCTAACCAATCGGGAGCACATCATCGCCCTCGATCCGCTGGACAAGGGCTTGATGGGAACGTTGCTGCGCTATCCCTACGAAGTCCGGTCGGAGAAAGAGTATTTCGACGATATTCAGGACGTCAAAGTTACCAAGGACATGCTTGATCTCGCCAAGCACATCGTCAATCAGAAGGCGGGTCACTTCGAGCCAGACAAGTTCGAAGACCAGTATGAAACGGCCCTCATTGACCTCATCAACCAGAAGCGCGCCGGCAAACCCATCACTGCGAAAGAGCGTCCCCGTGGGGAGAACGTCGTCGACCTGATGGACGCGCTACGCAAGAGTATTGGCGGCGCACAGGCTTCAAAGGACTCCAAGCCGGCCAAAAAGCCACGCAAGGTCGCAAGCGGTCAGAAGGAAATGCTCATGCCGATCGCCGGCAAGAAGTCGGCGAAGGAAGCTGCGGCGAAGAAGCCGTCGGCGAAACCGCAGCGTAAGTCAGCCTAGACCCGGCTTTTGGCCATGAAGCCATCGTCAAGGTACTGTTCACCACTGGCTACACGCGGAACGCCATCGTCCACAATGCCGGTACACATCTTTGCCGAAGCCGTTCAGCATAGAGGACTTGGCGGCCAAAGTGCGGTTCATAATAACGGATACTGAGCGGGTAACTTGCCGTGCCACAGGAAGCGAACTCGCTCGCTTCGACTATGGAGGATTGCAAGTTGTCGAAAGCCGCTATCTTCGACCTGGACGGCACGCTTCTGGACTCGGTCGATCTCCACGCGCTCGCATGGCAGGAAGCCATGCTTAGGTTCGGCCATGATGTGAGTTTCGAGCAAGCTCGGAGCCAAATAGGCAAGGGAGGGGACAAGCTCATTCCCGTCTTCCTGTCCGCTGATGAACAACGGGACCACGGCAAAGAATTGGAAGAGTGGCGCGGCAATCGTTTCAAGACCGAGTATCTGCCGCTTGTACGTCCCTTTTCGGCGGTCCCGGACTTGCTACGACGCGTGCGCTACGCTGGACTTCGGATTGCCGTCGCCTCTTCCGCTAAGAAGGATGAAGTCGAGAAATATCTTGAAATCGCTGGCATTACCGAACTGGTGGAGGTGACGACGTCGTCTGACGACGTCGAGGAATCGAAACCTGCGCCGGACATCTTCGAGGTAGTTCTAGAGAAGCTCGGGATCCAAGGCGTTGAGGCCGTCGCGATCGGCGACACGCCCTACGACGTGATCGCTGCGGGGAAGGCGAAGATCTCAACCATCGGCGTGCTGTGCGGCGGGTTCACGGAGGGTTCGCTGCGGCGGGCCGGGGCGGCCGAGATCCATCATGGTCCGGCCTCGCTGTTCGCTTGTTTCGCAAATTCGCTACTTGCGAGATAACGATAAGGCTGACCATGGCAGTGGCCAGTGGAAGGTGCGGGGAAGCATTGGTTTATGGCGAGAAAACTGAAAACCTATCAGACTTCGCTGGGCTTTTTCGATCTGGCAATTGCCGCGCCGTCGATGAAAGCGGCTCTGGAAGCGTGGGGCGCCGACAGCAATCTCTTCCACCAGGGCGCGGCGAAGGAAACTGACGATCCGGACGTACTCTCGGCGACCATGGCGAAGCCGGGCGTCGTTCTCAGGCGGCCTGTCGGCTCCGACGGACCCTTTGGCGAGCATGCTGAACTACCCACCAATTTGGGTGACGGCGAAAGACCGAAGACTGTCCGCAAGTCGAAAAGCCACAAAGTGAAGAAGCCTTCCCCGCGTACGGTCGACAAGGCGACGGAGCGCAAGGGCTTAGTTGCCTTCGAAATGGAACAGAAGCGACGCGAGCGTGAACGGGCGAGGGAAGAGGCTGCCAAACAGAAGGAGCGCGAACGCCGGCGAGGGGCCGTTGATAAGGCGCAAGCGGCGCTGGACGCGGCCGAGCGGGAGCATGAGGAGAAAGTTGCGGCCATCCAGGCCGAGGCGGCCGCTCTCGAGAAGAGATCGCGAACCGAAAACGTCCGCTGGGATAAGGAGAGGGAGCGATTGGAAGCTGCGCTGCAGCGCGCGCGTGGTTAGGCACCCAAGATTGCTTCAAACAATCGACGTAGCGGCGGGCGACCGGCATCATTCTGGCAGGCACTCGGGGCACGTATCTCCTATCGAATCGAGAACTTGTGCGACGGCTCCAGCAGCCACCTGCGGTGATACTCCTGGCGGCGGACTTTTGCGGGCGATTTCGAGCGCGCGCTCGCGGGCATCCGGATCGGCGCCGTCCTGCATCCATCCGTGCTCTCCGCACTCTCGAATGGCGCCGACTTCCTGCAGGACTTCGATAGCCCATCCCTGAAGTGTGCGGCTCGGTGGCCTTGGCGTGTGAGTCATCAGCACCGGAAAATCTCCCTCGTCAGGGATGAATCCTCAGATCATCCAGTTGTTCCGGTTCGTGACTGTAATGGGAATGCAGGATTAGGCTGGATTGGCGTCACATGTGTTATCCAAGAAGCGTTTGTTGTCCGGTCCCCGTGCCCACTTCGCCGCGAGACCGATCCTGTTCCTGAATTGCGTCGCACTGCGAATCGGGTCGGCCTTCACCACGATGTCGCCTTTGCGTCCTGCGGAATTTGTCTGAAAACTTTCGCTGACTTTGATGTCGCGCGAGTCCTTGAAACGGCCCAGGGAACGATTCAGTTTTTGGCAACTTGGTACGCGCTCGCCCGGCGATCAGCCCCCAAGGCCGCCGGGCCGAACAAAGCGGCCCAATGTCTCATCCCGAGACTGGGGCCGTTTCTTTTATTCGCTAACTGAGCGACGCGGCGATTCCCAACGCGAGCTTGCAGAAACGTTACAGAAGCCTCGCAAGGCGGCCCTGGATTGCGCGCTCCAGGGGCCGAGCTTTTGGAGGGCCCGACGCACGACGTTGCCGGACGACATACGCCGGGCCACCAGACCATGGGAATCCCCCTCGGAATGGCCGCATTGATTTGCCGGGAGTTTTTGGCAAGATTTTAGCCGTGAAAAGGAACAGAAAATTCTTCGTGGCACAAACTGCACATGCGACAGTCAGCCATCGAAAGTACGCTACCCGACACCAGCCCAGGTGCGTGCCGTGAAAGACCTGACACATCCGATCCCCGTTATCTTGGTTAGCTCAACCAACGGACTTGCGGCAACGATGGGATAAGCTAAGAGGGGTTGATTGTCCGGTTTGCGAAGGAATCAGATTGGTGTGCGAGAACCACCCACATGTGGCTTGGTTCCTTTCAAGGTTGCCAGTGCGGTGCCGGAATGCCATGCCGGTGCATCCGGGTGGCGGTTGAACAGCCTACAGGGCAACCACATGCAGATAGAGCGCCAGTAAAATCAGAGCACTGATCGCGATTATCGCGAGGAAGAAGCGGCTCATCTACTTTTCACGTCGGACGCCTTTGAATTTCATGGCGGTCTTCTTGACGGCCATGAACTGCCCGCCCTTCTTGTTGCGCTTGGTCGATGTCTTTGTAAGTGGATTTTTTAACTGAGTGCGCTTCTTGACTGCGCCTTTACGAGCGTTGTCGCCTTTGGGTTTGTTAACGGCCATGGTGCCTCCAAAAGACACCAAGTTCTGAATCGAGAGGTTTGTTCCCCGCGGGCAACATGAAGGCGATTGAATAAGTGCACTCGCCGGAAACGAGTTAGTTGTCAGCGCGTACCGATGCGTTGATGTCGCGGGCAGAAACCGGAAAAATGCTCCGCGTCCAACATCCCCGTTGCGTCCGGTTGTCACCCGGCGGTGCGTGGTCTAACGCTGCTCCAGACTGTTGGTTGCAAATTCACCGCCTAGTGCTGAAGACAACGTTTGGAGGTGCCAGCGCTTAAGACGCGTACAGGAACGTTCGACGTCGTCGGGGATTTAGACTCCCTAAACGGAGGATTTGCAGATGGGGATTTTGCCTCGCGGCGTAGCGGCTACCTACCTATCCGGCACAGCCACAGGCATCATCGGGTCGCTTTTGTTGCTTTGCTTACCGGAAGGTGCCGCGGCCCAAGGACTACCGGTTGAGACAGGATCGCATCTTCCGGTCGCGCTATGGCTTGGCGGTGCTGTTGTTTTGGGCATTGCCATCGCTTATGGAATCTTGCGCACCCGCAGCCGCACCAGCGCGGAAAAGCGAATGACCGATCAGGCGACAAAAGACCTTTATGTGAAAGAGAACCGCGACGCCAACTAGCAAGGCTGGGGCATCTCACAAACCGCGTCGGTTGATGCGATGACGCGAACAAGAACCACCTTGGACCGATGAGGATGACCGCCGACTCCTGGTACTGGAAGCAGGCGGCCGCTCTGCTGCTTCGATTTCCTCTGATCGTCGTCAATCACCGTACAACGCTCGAAAGATTTGGATCAGTTGATGTTAAGCAACCCTTTGAACGAGCTTCGATAGCAACGCGTGCGGTCGACCGGACAGGGTCGATCTCTTGAGATTTGATTTTGCGGTCCATGGGGACGAAGGCTGGCAACAGGCTCTAATGCGAGGAAAACTTGGACAAATTACTGTTAATCGAATGGGCGGAGCTGATAATTCCGACCCATTCCGTTGCGGAGATGATGTTGAGGGGCACGGTGATGTACCTGTCGCTTTTCATTATCTTACGGTTTGTGATGGTGCGTCAGACCTCAACAATTGGGATTGCCGACATACTTGTTATTGTCGTGATAGCCGACGCTGGACAAAACGGATTTGCCAAAGAATATAAGTCTATTACAGAGGGTGTAGTTCTGGTCCTCACTATCGTATTCTGGAACCTGTTCCTTAATTGGATCAGCTACCGCTTCAAAATATTTGAGCGGCTTTTATCTCCCCCGCCGCTTCCGCTTATAAAAAATGGCAAGATGAATCGCCGTAATATGCGCCAGGAGTTTATCACCGAAGAAGAGCTAAGGGGTCAGTTGCGACAACAAGGAGTTTCTGAACTCGCCGAGGTTCGAGAGGCTTGTCTGGAGGCAAACGGAGAATTGAGTGTGATCAAATCAGATTCAAAGGAAAGCTCGAAACATCCGAAATCAAGGGCAAAACCCGGTTGAATCATGCGATCGATATTTGCCACGCCGCGGGGATCGAAATGGATAGCCCGGCGGCGCTTTACGCTCGATCAGCGGCAATTTTCGCAGGTCGTAGCCATTGAGATAGAGCAAGTCGAAGGCAACCATCACGATGCGCGTCGACTTGCCCTTCACTTCGTTTTGCAGGACCGAAAAATCCGTGGTGCCGTCGGCGGCCGGAACGACGATTTCGCCGTCGATGATCGCGGATCCGGCGCTAATGTGCCAGGCGTCGTCGGCGAAGGGACGACGATAAAGCTTTATATGCCGCGCGCGCACGTGAGCGAGTCCCAGCCCATCCATAGTTCCGGGCATATCGACGGAAGGCGAGTCCGTCTGGAAAAGCGGATCTTCCGGACACAACCGCTTATGGCTCGCAGAGCAGACCAATCTTGAGTCAGACAGCGGACTGCGAGCCACAAATGCGGCCGTCACCGCAATGCCCAAACCATTGCCGATGGTCGGGGGCGACGGCGCACAATCATTCAGCCGGCGCGCCCTTGAATACCGGCTCTCACCATCCATATACCATCCATAGAGATGGTATATGGATGGTGAGAAATGCCCCCTAATGTCCACGAACTGCGACCAAAGCCTGCCGAGACCGAAAAAATCACGATCAATCTCGGGTATGTCGATCTTGGGCACGTGGATTTGATGGTGCAGGAAGGTTTCTATTCGAACCGCACTGATTTTATCCGAACAGCGATCCGTAACCAACTCGAACGGCACGCAGACGTAGTCAAACAGTCCGCGGCCCGAAAAAGCCTGGAGCTCGGTCTGAGGAATTACAGCCGAGCGGATCTCGAAGCGGCGCGGCGGGCCGGCGAGATGGTGCACATCAATGTTCTGGGCCTTGCCAGCATCGCCCAAGACGTCACTGCCGATCTCGCCCGCGCCACCATTGGCTCAGTCTCCGTGCTCGGAGCTTTGCACGCCAGTCCGGCGGTCAAGGCCGCTCTCGCCGACAGAATAGGGTAAATTCGATGCTGGATCAGGACACGATTCGCGAAGCCACACGGCTGACGCATGCGGGCCAACTCGCGGAGGCCACGGCGCTACTTCAGCGTATGTTCGGCGGCAAACGCACGCCGGACGCGATATGGCGCACGGTGGGGCGCATCCCTCTTACAGGCCGCGAGCCGCTTACCATCGATGCGAAGGTCAATGACGTCGAAGAGACCGATAGCGCGCACTTGGCGCGGGCCCCTTCCGCTCCACCGCGCGGGCTTCGGCCGTTACTCGATCGAGCAAAGGATGGCTCCTGGCTCGGAATGCGAGGCGTGAAGCGCACCCCGCCGTCGACATCGGAAATCGCGCCGGACGGGACGAATTTCATCGAAGCCGCTTACAGCAATCCGGCGGGAAGCCGAGCTTACAAGCTCTTCGTCCCTAGTGGCTATCAGGGGCAGCCGATTCCCTTGGTCGTGATGCTTCACGGCTGCACCCAGTCGCCGGATGATTTCGCTGCCGGTACGAGAATGAACTTCATCGCAGAAGAACAAACCTGTTTCGTGGTCTATCCGGCCCAGCGCAGCGACGCCAACCAATCGAAGTGCTGGAACTGGTTTCGCGCAGGCGACCAGCAACGCGGCGGCGGTGAGCCCTCGCTTATCGCGGGCATTACCCGCCAGGTCATGCGCGATTATTCGGTCGATCCAAAACGCGTCTATGTCGCCGGACTGTCGGCCGGAGGGGCCGCTGCAGCTATCATGGGAGCAACGTACAGCGATCTGTATGCGGCGGTAGGGATCCATTCCGGCCTCGCCTGCGGGGCCGCTACTGACATGCCCTCCGCATTTGCCGCGATGCGGCAAGGCGGCGGATCCGGTCGCAGGGGCATTTCCGGCAACGGGCCGTCTGTACCGGCAGTTATTTTTCACGGTGACCGCGACACCACCGTGCATCCAAACAATGGCGGTCAAGTTCTTGAACAGGCCATAGGTACAACGAGCACGCAAAAAACGGTGCATCGCGGGCAGATACCTGGAGGGCATGAGTACACCCGCACGACCCACACCGACGCGGGCGGACGCGAAATCCTGGAGTATTGGAATATCCATGGCGCTGCCCACGCTTGGTCGGGCGGTAGTCCTGCGGGCTCGTACACCGATCCGCGGGGACCGGACGCAACGAGGGAAATATTGCGTTTTTTCCTCGGGCATTCGCTTCCTTGACGACCAGCGACGAGCGGCCTTTCGGCAATTGATATTAAGACGACTACCCTCATGTGAAGCATTGCGGCCAGCTAAAGCCGGCGGCCAATCTGCATTGATCCTCATTTTAAATGAGACTGCGATGTACAGTATCAAGCATGCATTCGGCCCGGAGGGCGGTAGGATAAGGGTGCGCCTGGTAGGGTATCGGCAATGGTGAGGTGCCTCGCTTGCACGTCAGATCGGCGGCGCAGTGGATCACGAAAGCAGCGATAGGGGGAGGGCAACCTCGCTCACGTTTCCATTGATGACGTGAGTTCAAAGCATCATTCGCAACGCGATTACGCGATTGACTGCCACATCATTAATCGAACATCCACCGTCCTCTACTTATATGTCCGTAAAGATGGAAGTGTCGCTGCTCGGATAAGTGGCCTTTGGGACTTCATCGCTTAATACTTAGTTCAACCATTTCATTCGAGAACTTGCGGAACATTGCGATCCGCTCTTTTGTGAGCTCTTCAATTACGCGGATTAACTGAAAGGGCGACCTGATCGACGCAAGCCTCGGTCCGAATTCAAGCGCAAATTGCATGTTGGCTTGTGCCATTTCCAACAGCTTTACTTGATACGCCCGCGCTGTTGCCGTGGCTGAAGAAAAATCAAAACCTTTCTTTAATTCCGTTTCGCTCATGATCTGTTTGACGGAGTCCTGCAGTGCCATCGCCGGACTCTCAAGAATGGCAGCCGTTTGTTTCGGGGCATGACCCTTGGGGGACAATCTAATCGGGTCGGCTGCAACCGAGCGCACGCGGCTGGGTTTAGAGCTTCTAATAACAGCCGAATTGGCCCGTTGGGCCTTCGCGGTTACTTTCGAACTGCGGGCGGGCTTTGACGCCGTTGGCGCTTTACGTTTGGTCATTTCAGCACTCCAAAGATTATTATTGACCAAAACGGTCATGATTGAAGAGCCAACATGCTGAGCAGTTCAACGTTCCATCGAATTACAGTGCGACGCGGATTAATGCCCACCCGTTGAGGTGTTTTGACCAGTATATCGGTTTCCGGATATGCCAGATTGTCCAGTGCATCGCGGCAGGTAATCCTTCCACGCTACCTCGAAGCTGGAGGCTTAGGATCAGATAGCCCCATGCGTCTCCGGGTGAAGATGCATTAAAGCCAAGTTTGGCTGGTCGCCATCCTATCAGCGCTGTTCAAATCTGCGATGCTTATCGCCGGTGCGTGCCGTCGAGAAGGTGGTCGCCGCGGCGGAGTAGGAAGCTCGGCAGTGCCTGGAACATCATCCCGTAATTGAGGTTTGATCTAACGACCATCGGCGCGCTGCGCGGATCGTGAGGAAGTAGTTTGATGTCGAGTGGCTGGGCTGTCAATGTGAAGGAGAGCCCGTCGGATGACTTTGAGTCTTCCAAAACCTACTACGCCCGCGTTGCGGACAGGCACCATGCCGCAGAGGCCGTTCGGCGCCATCTTGCGGCGGCGCGGGGCAACACAATTGAAGCGCGGGTGCCCATACAGTCCACTGTATTCGATGCCCTTGGCATTCCCGACGGCGAGGTTGTTCTGAAGACTCGGGTCAGCACCCGGGGTAATTGAAGTGTGATCGGCCGTCGCAAGGAAGTAAATGCGGGCGCAGCTTAGAGGCCGCCTGCGGCTTCGAATTTTAAAACTACGGTCTAAATCCCTTGGCGCGCGGTAAGGCGTTCCCTCTTTGCAATTGCCGTTTCTGTTCCGGACTACCCCCTTCGGGGGACGAACAGACCGCGGCAAGAACGCGGCGCTGGCGTGGACCAAAAAGGGCCACCTAAAAAGTTAAAAGGGACCAACGACTAAGTGGATAATGAAAAGTCAGGGCCCGTAGTCTTACCCGGCACAAAGCCCGGAAAATTTTGGACATTTTCACAGCAATCTCCGGACCGGGACGCCGAGGCCGTGACGCGCGGGGGGATGGAAGGCGCCCGCGCCACCGCCACAACACCTTCTCTCATAAGCGGGTAAAGTCCGGCCAATGCGTCATCGCGAGATCGGGGTGATAAAATCACGGTGCAGGCAAGTTGGTCTGTTGGCACCATCGAACAGAACGGTGACGCCTGTATTGCTTCGGAAAACCTCGACCACGATCCCAGTCTTGCCGGCCAGCGAGCGGCATCGAGTGGCTCCGAGTTCACTCATCTTGAAGCGAGCGCCGACCACCAGCCTGCTAAATTCTTGCGTGTCACTCACAATGCACTCCGTGACAAAAAACCACTTAGAATGACGTTTGAACTTCTATCTCGGCTCAGGTTCCAATGAGGGCGTAAGCTCTGGAGCGCGGAAGTACTCCAAAGTAGTTCGGGGAACGATCCAACCAAGTTGCGTTAACTTTACTCGCCGTTGGCGTTTTTTTTCAGCGTTGCGGTTGGAATGGGCGGCCCCCAGCGCAGCCTCCCGGCCCCTGATAGGGCCGCATTTCTGCGGCTCGCGAAATGAAAAAGGCCGCCAAACTGAGGCGGCCAAACTAGCGATTGGAGCCAGAGGACAGCAGGAACTCGCTCATATCAAGTGCCGTTTCAATCTGGCGAAGCTTCTGGACTAATTCGTCCCGCTCGCTGCATGGCGCAAGCGTCTCCACATCTGACCGGACCCGTCGTGCCAAATTAATCAGGCGTTCTTCAAGTGTCGTGCTGGGGCTGACAAGGCGGCGCCGCACAGCCTCACTCCGGGGCTTTGAGGGTGCTGGATTGCCAGCCCGACTTATCCGACATCGGATCTCGCGCGACGGTGCGCGTCATCGTGTGATTGCAATTGGCGCACTCAAAGGTCCGGCTGTCATCGCGGTCAGACGCTGGGCTGATCATGGTCAGCATCATTCGTTTGGAACATTGGGGGCAGCGGGGCCGCTCAAATGGGATCAGCGACGGTTCAGGACGGGTATGAGGTTGGGGCATGTGATGCATCCCTTTTGGTCAGGCGGGAGCGCAACACTCTCAGTCACCGATGGAAGCCGAAGGCGGAGCGGTGATCGGGATAATCTGGCATGTCCGGCAGCCGACGTAGTGGTCAAAATTGCTCACACCGGAACAGTTAATGGAGGAACTAGCGGGCAGGCACGCATGGGCACACACCGAACCAGCCGGTGCTCAAACCCGCGGCTTTGCCAGGCCCGTCGTTTCTGTTCCGCCGGACCTGGAGCCAAATGTGGTCAAGCTCGTCGACCATCAGGACGCCGGCGCGCCGCTGCTTGACTATATTCGGGTCGCGCAGGCCGTCGCCGTGGGTCGCGACGTTTAACATCAACAGTATCAATAAGCGACGCCTGCCTAACATCCTCTATAGGCTGCAGTCAGCGCGTCCCGAATAGCTACCTTTGAGGTGAACCAATCCATCAGGAAATCGTTACTGGTGGCCACTTCACCGGAGGAAAATACATGCGCGTTGTTGTCCTCGCCAGCCTCTTATTGGCCTCATCGAGCCTGCCCTCCTTTGCCCAGGGCGAAGGGAAGCCGCCGATTTCGTCGCCGCAAAGCGTGCCTACTCAACCCGCCCCATCCGACCAGAATGCCCAGCAACCGCGAGATCAACGCACCGACCGGGCCCAACCCAAGATCGAGGAGCGGGAAATGGGTCGGGACTGGCGGACGCGCCGGGGTGACGGCGACCGTATGAGCCGCGATGACCGTGAAATGGGTCCGGAAGTGCGACGCAGTGACCGCGAAGAATATCGCGAGCTCGACATGGATCGGCGTCGATACAGCGATCGAAACGACCGCGACAATCGAGGTTGGGACCGTGCGGACCGACACCGGGACTATCCAAGCTACGACGATGATCGCCCTCGGAGGCGCGTGAAGATCTGCATCGAATACGACAACGGCGATGAGTACTGCCGCTATCGGCAAGGACCCTGAGGCGGTTCATATCGAACGATGAAAGTTGCTGTTGCTTTGGCGGCTCGCAGTTACCAGTGAGCCATCAACAGGACGAAACGACCGGCCTCGATTCACAGCTCTCAGCGGGCCTCGCCGAAATTAGAGCCCGACTCGTCAACCATGCGCTTCACAGCGATCTTTTCGGCTGGCTGATCGGAGGTTGGCGGCGAACGAGCCGCACCGTTTCAACTGCCTGGCAAATAGCGCACCGGTAGTGAATGAGATCGTTGCCGTTTTCGTCCGGGTCGGCCTTCTCGATCTTCATCGTCTGCATGCAAATAGTGCAGGTCATCAAATCCAGCAGTGGGCTACGATCGTCGTTCAGGGGAGGACGATGATTTCTCATTTGCGTGCTGTGACGGCTTGCACCTGTTTCGCTCCTCGAACTCGGTTACCACGCACGAAAGGCGGCCGGCGCGCTTGCATGGCGCGCCGGCCGGCAGTCCTTATTCGACTTCGATACGCTCGACGGCCGCCGGCATCTGGGCAACCGACATCAAGCTCCGGGCCACCTGATTCAGCAGTTGATCGGAGTTTTCTTCCTCTGCCAGTGACTTTGACAACAATTCCACCACGGCGCTGTGGCGCAGTTGCTGTGCCAGGTTTTTGGCGGTCGTGTATCCGGAAATCTCGTAGTGCTCGACCCGCTGCGCCGATCCGATGAGCGCGAGATCGGCAAGCGCGTCTTCTTTGTCCGCACCTTGCTCCATGACTTCCTGGCCTTCCTCCACCAGACCCATCATGCCCTTGCACGTCTTGGCCCGGGCGGTCTCGCCGAGCAGCGAGAAACATTCGTTGAGCCGCTCGACCTGCTCCTCGGTTTCTATCAGATGCTGTTCGAAAAGCTCTCTCAGGCGATCAAACCGCGCCGCCTTTGCCATTTTGGGCAGTGCCTTGGTCAACTGCTTCTCCGCGTGCAGGATGTCCCGCAGTTCGTCGACCAGAAGTTCAGCCATGCCCTCAGGCGCGAGGGGAGGCGAACTCTCTGTCTTGATCGGTTGCGTGCCATTGATGCCGGACTCGGACTGCGAGAAGGCGGGCGACTCCACGAATTCCCATTCGCCGCCCTGGTTCCATGGACCACGCGTATCGATCTCGCCTTCATCGCCGGCCCCCGTGGAATCGTTGAAGAACTGGTTCACCAGCCCTGGCGTCGGGGCGAGCCTGCCGATGCTGAACGCCGGCTTCTTCATGCTTTCCAAGGCTGCGGCAAAAGCCTTCATGTGGGTGATCTCCCGGGTCATGAGAAACTGAAGCGCGTCCTTGGTGCCGGCGTCGTCGCAAAAATTGATGAGCCGCTCATAGACGATCTTGGCCCTGGCTTCCGCCGCGATGTTGCTGCGCAGGTCGACGTCGAGTTCGCCGGTGATCTTGAGGTAGTCCGCGGTCCACGGATTGCCTTGCGAGTTGAACAGATTAACGCCGCCACCTCCGGCGATCGCAATCAGCGGGTCGGTCTCTGCCGCCTGCCGGTCGAACTTCGAGGGCTTGAGGTGCATGCGTGCCAGACAACCGACGATTTCGAGGTGACTGAGCTCCTCGGTCCCGATATCCATCAGGAGATCCTTGCGGTCAGGGTCTTCGCAATTCAATCCCTGGATGGAGTATTGCATGGCAGCAGCCAGCTCGCCGTTGGCACCGCCAAACTGCTCCAGTAGCATGTTGCCGAATCGAACGTCCGGCTCGTCGACGCGCACGGTGAACATCAGTTTCTTGACGTGATGGTACATGATTATGCCGCCTTCTGTTCGATCGCGAGATACTGTTGGGTCACCTTTGCAACGTTGGCATCGATCCAGGCCGCCATTCGCTCCTCTTCCTTGAGGTTCTGCTCCAGCAGCGACCGGGAGCTGCCTTGACCAGCGCTGTCGCATAGGGTCAGGAGCGATTTATATGCGGCGATCTCGAAATGCTCAAAAGCGTTGTTGGCAAAGGTGTTCTTGAGAATTTCGTCTCCAGCCATTGCATGGGTCATTGCCATCATGTTGGCCATCACGGATTGCGCAGTGTCCTTGAGGGTGGAATTGCTTTCACCGCACGCTTCCAGGCATTGCTCAAGACGACTGAGCTGGTTGTTGGTTTCTGCCAGATGTTCCTTCACCGCGCCCTTACCTCAGGATAGTCGGTCAGTCGTTCCGATTGACGCTCCATCAGTTCTCTCGCCTGTACTTCCATCGCGTGCGCATTGCGCAGGCCGACGACGTATACGTCCTTTGCTGTGGTGGTCATTACCGTCTCCATTGTTCGTGACCGTCCAACTAGACTCGCCACTCATCGTTCCTATTGTCCGCGCGCTTCTTTAGGAACGAAGATGATCCTTGTACCCGCTCATCCCACACGCGGTACTGGTGCGCCTCGGCATTAGGTAAGCCGCGTCGCATTAGCTGCCACTTGCTTGCGATAGAAGTCGATGACCTCGCCCGTGGTCTCGCCACCCATCAGCATCGCGCTAGCTTCCACTGCGGCATCGATCTTTTCGGAGACCATCAGTTGCGTCTCTTTCCCAGCGTGCACGCCGCCGGTGGCGATCTTCCATAGGCGCATGTCGATGACGTTCTGAGCTTCGCCGCTAACATGAGGGCCGAATAGAAGGGGTAAAATAGCATCTCGCTGTCTCCTCACAGCGGGCGCGCTGCAATTGCCCAACAGTCTTGCAACTCAATGGTTGCTAAGTGCGGATCGGAAGGGCCGACTAGCGTCGCTGGTGGTCCGTTGGCCGGCTGTGTACACTTCTGTACTGACTTGCCTTACCCGCGCACCAGCAATGCGCTACTTTGGGGTCGAAGTCGCGATCCGACGCGCGTCTTGCGATGGCTCGAGGATGTGGCCATCAACCAGCAGCTCAGTTCGCCGTTTGGCTTCCTCATCATTGTTGCAAAAAGCGATTGCGGATATGGCCGGCGTCGCTCACGACGTAGGCGCAATACCTCCCGAGCCATGGCATCAGGTGGGTCGCTGTAGTCCAGGCGACTTTAGCCAATCACTCATGTGAGAAGCCGCGTCAGCCTGCCGAGCCCGCTTGAGAAGAAGTTCCCGGGCCAAACCCGGCGGAGCGTTCTCTGCGGCTTTCCTGAAGCGTTCAGCTTCCTCGGCTAGTCGTTCTTCAAAAGTCTGAGTGTGCTTGAAACGTCGGCGTTGCTGCGGCATCGCGCTGGTCTTCTTCCGTTGGAGGGAGGCGGGAGCACAATTGGCGCGCTCATCACCGATAGATGCCTAAGGCCTCGCGGTGGTGATTGAAGCTTAGTCTTTGCGTCTCGAAACTCTATAACAAGGGTTAACGTCCGGGATTTTGTTGCGATAGGAACAACGCAGCCCCCCGTCTGTTCGGATTGGCATGACGCGCTATTCCTTTCAAATTACGAACGGCCAGACGTTTCTGCACTCGCAGGATCTGGCGAGTGACGCGGTGGCATGGCGGGAAGCCATTCTCACCGTGAGGGACATCGAATCATCACTCTCGTCTGAAGGCGGAGAATGGTCGCTTGAAGTCAGACGGGAAGAAAAACCGATTTTCAGGATCGATGTTTCCGCCCATAAGGTGGAATCTTAAATCTCTGGATGCAGGTGCAGGTAAGTCGGGTCAAATTGAGCCAATGCCTCCAGTTTCTGGGGATCTAGAAGGCGAAAGTTCGTTCTTTGAACCTCGATCAACCCCTCTTTTCTGAGATGTTGCAGAACCCGGTTGATGTGCACGGTCGAAAGACCAAGGCAATCGCCTAGATCGGCTTGGGTAACCGGCAGCTCAAATTCCCACTCCCGCGCACGACCGACAGCGTCAAGCCTTCGATGAAGCTCGAGAAGCAGATGCGCCATTCGCGCATCCGCAGATCTGCGGCCCAGACTCAGGAGCCACTCTCTGAATATCGCAGCATCGATCAGCGTTTCTCGCCAGAGGGCGGCAGCAACGTTGGGGCGCTCCTTGTTCAGGGCATTCACCGCGGTATGAGGAATAAACCCGAGAGTGCAGGGCGTTAGCGTCGTAAGATCGTGATCCATGACCTTCAGATGAAGGCTTTGGAGATCCGGAACCTCGCCAGGAATATGAAGGGAAAGAACCTGCCGCTGGCCTTCGACGGTCGTTTTCGAGCGAAAGGCAAAACCGTCCCCGATCAAACAGCACTCGTGGGGACGCTGACCGTCGGACACGATGGCTTCCCTCGACTTGAACTCGCGTTGGTGTATGGGCAGCCGTCGGAGCGCCTCGATGTCTTCCTCATCGAGAAAGTTGGAGACGGTGAGTTTTGTTATCAACGCAGCCGCTAGATGTGCCGTCATCGACCGTCCTTGTCAGGAACCCGAACCGGAGTCCGAGGACGTCCAAGGTCGGTAGCTGAATAACAGCTGCGAGCGAGCTGGGTTCCGAACTACCGGCCAAGCAGAGCGGCGACGTGGTGCTGGCGAAGTCAGCCGAACAGGCCCACGTCGGCCGACGCGAACGGCGACAATGCGCAACGGCGCGATAAAGGAACGCACCCAGCTAAGACGAAGCTCGACAGCGCCACCACCAAGCGCAACAAGGCGCAATCATAAATCTTCGCGCAAACCTTTGAAGAACGGGTGCCGCACCTTACCCTCGGCGGACTTCGCCCTGTACTCGATCTCGGCGAGTAGGTGCGGCTCGACCCAAATTCCCATATGGGCGATGCGCTTGGCATAGGGTTGAGTTTTGCGGATCAGCGGCGTCAGGCGGCGTCGCAGTTCGGCAGCAGACGTTTTGTCGAATCCGTGGTCGACTTTGCCGGCATAGATCAAATCGTTGCCCTTGCGCCGACCAAGATAGATGCCGTCCCAGTCGTTGCCGTCTAGGGCGAAGCCGGCGATCGTCAACGTCTCGCGCTGCGCGCAGGTTTTCTTCACCCAGTTGTTGCCCCGGCCGGACGAATAGGCGCCGTCGCGCACCTTCGAGACGACGCCCTCCAATCCGACCTTGCAGGCGTGCTTGTAAATATCTCGTCCATCGGTCTCGAAGCTCTCGCTGAACTGGATTTCGGTTCCGGCGATCAGCTTTTTGAGATGCGCCTTGCGCTCCACCAACGGCAGCTTTCGCAGATCGTATCCGTTGAGATAGAGCAGGTCGAAGGCGACCAGCACGATGCGGGTCGATTTGCCCTTCAGTTCGTTCTGCAGAACGGAAAAATCCGTGGTGCCGTCGGCGGCCGGCACCACGACCTCGCCGTCGATGATCGCGGATCCAGCGCTGATGTGCCAAGCGTCGTCTGCAACCTTCCTGAATCGGTTGGTCCAGTCATTGCCGCGCCGGGTGTAGACCTTGATCGCTTCGTTAGCGAGGTGGACCTGAACGCGGTAGCCGTCGAACTTGATTTCGTGAATCCAGCGTTCGCCATTGGGGACGCTGCCGATCGAGGTTGCAAGCGCAGGCTCGATGAAACCGAGGAAGGGCGTCTTGACGCCGATCGGGGCCGGTTTCCTGCGCTGAAACGCCACGGGTCACACCAGGCGTATTGGCAGCGGCAGCTGCACGTCGCGATGGCGTTCGAAGCCGTCGGTAAAGCCCTGCAGGAAAAACGGGATATCGCGCCCCTGCAAATCGCAGCGCCGGCGCAGCTCGTGGACGACGTCCTCGGAAACGTCGTCGGACCAGCGCTCGGCGGTGTTGAAGGCGATAACGCGAATTGGGTTGCTGTACTGCCCCGTGAGCAGGTCCTGGATGACCGTCTCGAGGTTGGTGGTCTCACAGTCGGTCTCGCGCCAGGCACGGCCGATTTTGCCGAAATCATCCGCCACCAGGTAGACCGTCTCGTCGTTGCCATTGGGCACGATCGACGGCGTCCAATTGGACTTACGCATCAAAGCACTCCACGCAACAGAACCGGGATTCAAGCCGAACTGCCGTGATTCGTTCCGGCGCAGGCGCGGGCTTTTTTGGCCTGCAGTTCGGCAACTAGTTCGGTAATTCCGTCGATCGTCGATCGATCCAATCAGGCGGGCTCAGTCTTTTCGGCGCCAGGGGTGCTGCATTCAGCAGATTGGATATTGCGAGCTGCGCTGGCGCAAATGGTTTGGTGAGAAGGAGGCTGTTCGGAACGCCATGGACCGGCCATTGGTCGCGGCAGCACCGGTCATGTAGACGACGGGGAAATTCGGGTCCAGCCTGTTTGGCGACCTGCCAACCGTCGATCCTACCAAGCAGATTGATGTTCGTTACCAAGACGCGACACGGGAGTTTCCTGCCCTTCAACAAGGTCACGGCTTCTTCGCCGGATGCTGCCAACGCAGGTTCGTAGCCCCCTTCACAAAGTGCTTCGTCAAGGATCACTTGAACGGCGGGATCATCTTCGATGACGAGGACCAGAACAGTTTCCATCAGTTTTCCCGCCGCCGATAGACAACACGCGGTGGTCTCGGATTGGTTCCGCCGCTTATGTACAAAAGTATACTTAGCTCATGCCCAGAAAGTGTACTAGGCGCTTAGACGACCTTAATTCCTTTCCGTAAAAATCGGGAAAAAATGGCAAAGGCCTGACCGGAGAGTGGGATGGTAACACCAAAGGAAAGCGAACGTCGGGTGAAGTTCGAACACGGCCTGAGCGCGCACATGATGGCCATTGACGGCACCTGGCGCCGGGACTGCGTCATCAATGATATATCCGACGGGGACGCAAAGTTGACGGTGAATGCCTCGATTGAAGGGCTACAGCTTAAGGAGTTTTTCCTCCTGCTTTCCTCCACCGGTCTCGCTTATCGGCGCTGCTCTCTTAAATGGGTAAATGGAGACCAGCTGGGCGTCTCGTTCCATCGACAGAAGGGGAAAAAGGCTAACCGATCTTCGAAAGATCCTGAGTTTGTTGAATAACACATTGGATCAGTTTGACGTCTAGCAATCCGTTATTTTGTGCTGGTTGCTGGCCAAAGAAAAAGGCCACAGGCGTCGCGCGCTGTGGCCTTGTCGGGAAAATTGAATGTCAGTGCAATGCAGACTCCCAGTCCCGATAGCGCCGAAGCTGCCGCAAGACTATTGATCGCGGAAGTTACATTTAGCGTTCCAAGAAGCGGAACATCCTGCATGTTGCAAGGGGGAGACAGTTTATCGAACCGGTGGTCCGTATGCGGGATAAGTAGGCAAGCATGCAAGAAAAGCGAGTCGACTGTGCCGGCTATGTCGTTACGGTGTCCGCAGCCCTCACGCGGGCTAAAGAAGCAATAATACCCCGACTTAGCCCCGCCCCAACCGGCGGGGTTTTTCGTCTGCGCGCCAAAATCGGAAGCGTGCGGTTCGTTCCGGAGCGGTGTCGGTCAAGGGGATCCCGAACGCAACCCGCCCCACAGGCCCAGGCGGGGTCAACTCCGAGTTGCCCGGCATATATCCGGAAACGCCCCGGCCTGGTCATGCGGAGTCGTCCAGCGAGGTCACCACGTAGCCCAGCGCAATCAATCGGGGAGCCGTGATCGGCGGGAATCGCGGGCGGAGCGCTATTTACAGCCGGGTTGCCCAAGGCAGCAGGGAGCGAACTCGGGGCGGTGAGCGTTTCAACTTCTGTCATGCCCGACCTTGGACCGCTTTGGTTAATCCGACACGTTCAATTTTGCTCAGTGGAGTAAATAAAGGCCGCCTCAGTTGGTGGACCCGTCGTCACCCTTTTCCGCTCGCTCTTGGGAAGGAAGTTGCGAAGTTCCAAAAGTCATTGCCACTTGTTCCCGAAATTCCCCGCTAACTTTAGTCATACGCAGTTTGCGCCATTCCCGTTTTGTGCAGTGGCCTGAAGCCAGGAACGGCCCCAGCACTGGGGAGAGCTAGGACCGCTTGGCTAGGGATTAGTTAGCCTCATGCGTCTCGGGGAAAGATCACACGCGAACCCAAGTCACGGTCACCCGGATCGTTCCTAAAGGAACGGCCCCAGCGCCTTTCGGGGGAACGCGCTGAGGCCATTGATATGTCCGGGTCGTCTCACTCCAGACATGCGGCCTCAACGCCGGTCGTTGCCACCTGTTCCCGAAATTTTGAATTGCAGAGTCGGCCAGCGGACAGACAAACATCTGGCTAGGAAATTAGCATTAAGAAATTGCCAATCTAGGATGGTACTCGGCTCACTGATTGCTCAACGCATCACCTGATGAAATTGCCCGGCCTAGAGCCGGGCTTTTTCATTGGAGGCCTAGTTCGCAACTGCGAGTGGCCTATTTCGGCCAGTACCCGAACTTTCATTAAATCGGCCTTCTGTCCGGAACCGGACAGAAGGCTGGGCAGTTATGTCGGTATCACCGCACGGTCAGTGGCTTATATCGGTGATGAGAACGCCGGTCGCGCTCCCGCCCTCCTCAGGAATGGAGCAGCGCCCATGCAACGACGCGGTATCCTACATGATACCCCGCTGGACCAGCGCCTCATCGAAGAGGCGCAGCGCTTGCGGAAGCAGGCTGAAGGCACCCGCCCAAGTTTCGAGCGGGACCTGCTGCTCCGCAAAGCCCGGCAGGCTGAAGCAGCCGCTCACATGCAGGAATGGCTATCATCCCGGGGCCTGCAGCCGCCTAGATAAGCGGCCAATTACTTCGACCATGATCAACATGACCGACCTTCAGGTAGGGCAGCGCGTCGCGCGGGAAGATTCCGGCGAGATGCGCACGATGGTCGAAGCGGATGTTAAGAGTGAAATGGGATAGCGGGCGGACCAGCTACTATCGCCGCAAAAAACCGGCCAAAATTGAGTTTGTGGAGAAGTGAGCCGGCAGTTCAGGCGAATAGCTCGGTGCCTTGCGGCGTGAACTTCACATAGGTCCCGGATTCTTATTTCCAAACCAGCCGCGCTTGATCGCAAGCGCGAGGCCCGCGCCGTATTCAGCGGGGCTGCCGCCATGCGTAAACAGAACGGTCCGTTGATTTTCTCGATGTCGATGCGGCCGTCCTGGATCGCCTCGATCGTCTCCAGCAGCTGCGGGCAGCGGCTTCCGGATCGGCATATGGTCCAAGAGTGCTGAACTTCATGCGTGCCGTAAATCCGTATGCGCATCCTAGCGGAGCAAGTCGGTTCGAAGGACTGACAGTTGGCGGGGATGGCGTGATGGCTGGCATCTAGTTGCCGGCTCGCGCGGGTTTTTGGATGCTTATCTCGACTTAGCCCCGCCCTAACCGGCGGGGCTTTCTTGACGCTAGGAACGATCCGGCCCGGCAGGAATCGACTCTGCGCTCCCGGAAGACTCCTCAGCCTCCGACCGGGAGAAAACCCCCATTGGGTTGGCGGCCTTGGTGCAGCGTTGCGTATCAGCGCTGGGGCCGTTTGCGCGTGGGTGAAGCTCATCACGGCCCGCGGCCTCTTTCTTTGCGATGCAAAAGAAACGGCCCCAGCGCTAAGGGGGAAGCGCGCTAGGGCCGGTTAAGTTGTCCGTGTCCTAATGTCCTTTCAGACAAACCATCATCGCAGGGCATTGCCACTTGTTCCCGATCCGGGTGGCTCATGCCACGGGTTCTTGACCTTCGCCCAAATGGGTAAGCGGCCGGAGCGGTATGGCGCTACGCGTCGGTCCTCAGCGAGCTCGGGGTGGATCTCTCCCGGGCCCGGACAATACACAGACGACCTCTAATCGCAGAGGCCGAGCGTCTCATGGCCACCGCTATCGAAAGATAAGATCTGCCGCTGTCACGTAATTCAAGCAGCCGGCGATCATCCTCCTCCGTCCAAGGCCTGTTCCTACTTCCAACCATCGCAAGCTTCACAACGTCAGGGCGATACGACGTGGCGTTAATTCAAGACGCCGTTCCAAACGGGAGGCAAGCGCCGGAACGAATTCCTGGGTCGAGGTCTTGCCTTGCATGGGTCTATATTATTTCGACATTCAAATAGGGGACGCACCGCGGTCGGTTGATGAGGAAGGCGAGCGCTTTCCCGACGTCGATGCCGCTCGTGTGGAAGCCGGCTTGGCACTTTGCAACTTAGGGCGGGATTTGATGCACACTGGGCAGACGGTATCGGAGATCACGATTTGGGTCAGAGACGAGATAGGCGAGGTAATGCATGCCAAGCTGGAGTTCCGAATAAGCCGACTAAATTGACCTAATTCAGGGCGCCGGGGCGATCGGCACTTTACATAGATCGTTTCCTTCATCGTCTACCACGACAAGGCAACGAGGAGTTTCCCCGACTTCTACGGCCATCGCATTCGCAATTTGGTGCGCCTTGGCGATCGCATCATCGTTATCTTTACAGTTGAGGCCCCGCGGGTCAGGAATTCGATGTCCATTCGCTAATTCAAAATGATAGTGCGGCATTGGTACGTAATGCCGGTGACGCATCATTGTTCCAAGAGGGGGCGTGGAACGCCGTGCATCATCGGCGCAAGGTTGCCGACGCAAAGGTTCATGCGAACCAGCGCGCTGATCCATGCTTGGTCGGTGGTGATCGAACAGATATTGCACATGAAAGCCACGCTTCAATACGCGGGCTTGACCTAGTTTGTCTTCAACTCACTTCGCTTCCGCATGTAATAGCCCTGCCTCTGAACGGTAGACTTAATCTCGTCGCTGACGCTGGCGACCCGCCTCTTTCTCTTTTGCCATCTTCCCGACGTGTCACCGAGAGGTATCGACGATCCCTGCCTCACCACTAGCAGATCACGTTTATGGTTTAGGTACACGTCGAACATGTGCCACCTCCGATCCGAAGCCAAACACTATCGTTTCGGATTAGAAAGAAGGTTGCGTGGATGCAACAGCCCGAGCGGTATTTCGGTGATCTTCGCACCGTTCACTCGACTACCAGGTCGATGGTGGATCGCCGCCGAGTTTTGGTTGGCCAGCGCCACCAGATGCTGCGTTTATGAGCCCTCGACCGTTTACGAAAGAACTATGCAGCTTTCGGCTCTCTAAGGCGCTCGTAAGCCGAGATGGCGCGGACTATGGTTTGTTTTCCCGCGCGAGACGCTCGGCCTTCAACCTCTCGAAGTTCGAGCGGAAGGCATCATCCACTTTCTTGCGAGCAGCAAGGTTCTGCTCCGCGTCCCCGCGGGCTTTCTCTTTTTTTGCCACACGCTCATCTTTGGTGGGCGGCAGCTTGTCTTTGTAAACATACTCCATAGCAAGCATACGTTTGGTGCCACCCAGAGTTCCACAAGGCATCACGTAGAGATGATTTGAACCGTCCGGACGGCGCCTCATGTACGGAGAATGAAGCAATCAGACATCCACAGAGAGAACGCCGAGAACTGCCTTCGACGTCAAACGGACGATCCGACCTTTAAGCGGTATCAGCGAATGGCCGCCAGTTGGCTGGCGCTTGCTGACGAGCAGGACTGGTTAGACGGCAAAGTCCCCATCGCGCACGCAACGTAGCTATTTCCGAGACAGCCCGTTAAACGAGCTTTGCAGTAGCAGAGCTTGGAGGTGATGCCGCGGGGCCCGACCAGGCCGCGTAGACGAAGGTGCTCCGAAGAAGTCGAAGTTGGTCGTCGGACGGTTCTCGCCTATAACTCTGCCAGGGCCGGTTAGTATTCTCCGTCGGCTCGAGAGGGCCCACGCAGCGAGTTTTTTCGCTGCAAAGAAAAAGCCCGCATAGCTGCGGGCTTCCTGTTCTTAGTACCAGCCCGGGCCGCCCCCGAAGCCAAACGAAACGCTCGGACCACCATAACCATAACCTCCGCCATAGTACGGTCCGCCGCCGTATCCGCCACCATAGTAGGGACGAGGAGCGTAATAGCCGTAGCTGTTACCGTAATACGGACGAAAGCCACGTTGTCCGTTGTGACGATAATGCCGACGCTGAGAACTGATTTCGGTAGACTGCTGCGTTAGGACGGTTGCTGCTTTCGGCTTCGCCGTATTGTCCGCAGCATTTGCGGCGGAACCACCGAGCAGGGCTGCTGCACCGACGGCAAGTACGATAGCTAACTTATTCATTTGAACACTTCAGTCATGTGGAGGGCTAATTGTTGGGGCGTGCGAAGCGACGGTTAACAGCCGACGTGATCATCTTAGCGCAGGAGCGGCAACTTTGGTCGTACTGGCCTATGTGGGCGAGCGCTATAACGGCTGGCGCCCCGGATCGACGGCCTCGTCGATCAGTATCGACCGGGCCGGTAGCGTTTGACGCGACAAAAATGCCGACAAGGTCAGGGCTCTCGTCATGCGAACTAGATTCTCGCCGCGTCCGAGGGCCAAGGCGATTGGCGGAGGCTGCGACGGCGCCTGAAGGTTTATTTAAACCAGGTCGCCACCCCCGTTAGGGACCGGTAGCTTTCTTACCGCCATCTTTCTCCCAGCCGAATACCAATCTGCCGTCCAGTGCCGGCGGGGCCGCGCGTGCAACGGCATCAAAGGACTCGAGCGACGGGAACCACCGGCAACGACCTCAAGTGGGCTTGGCTGTCGCGCCGAAAAGGTCCAGTGCTGTAGCGAATATCGAGATCAGGCGGCTTATTTCGTGCGCATACTGAAGGCATCTTGCGCACGGCGCATGGCAGGTGAGGCGGGATTCACGTTGAGCCAGTGTGGCGATCGGCGGGCAATAGCGAGGCCGTCAACACCCGAGACAACGTACTGCCCATTTCTAATGGAGCGAAGAAACGGGTTCCGCGCGTCTGGGAGCGCCCCAATTCGCGCAACTCGGTTCCTGCGTTCACAAGTGTACAGACGCTTGCGAGCTTTGAGGTATATTTGACGTGTTAAGTCTTCACGGCTCCAGTTGCGTCCCCGCGCTGGGGCCGGTTTTTAACACGTCAGCCAGCTTCAGTCGGAGCCGCATAGGAGCTAGTTTCCCTCGTACGCGCGATTGACCCGCCTAGCTGAACGCGAGAACGAGCCAACCTGAGCACAACATCACAAGGGCGGTTACGATTAGCGCGAGGAATCCGTCAGACACGAAGTCATGATTACGCATGATACACCTCCTGCCGCTGACGGGAGGCTGCTCCGAATTTATTAAAAATGTCGGAATCAGCTGGAAGCCGAACTTGCCGACCTAAAGCCCGGGCCTAAGACCATTCGCTCATGTGGGCTGCGGTATCGAGTGCCGGAACTGGCCCACGGATCGCATCGTCGCGCGATGAATGCCACAAGGGCGTTCGCCGTCTTTGCACCGCATGTCGTCCGCCTGGCCGAAGGCAATGCCAATCCATGAACTCGAACGCTGTGCTTCGGACATGATCAAGACGCAGCGAAGGCGATGAGGCGGATGGCCCTGTTAGTGGTAATTCCACCGACCAGTGCCACCGCGCATCAAGGTCGTTGGACTTTGCGATCGTCGCCGACAGCGGAGCAGGGTGGTCGCGGCTGATCCGTAGAACTTACGCTGCCAGTTTGATCGGTGCGCACGCCGTCGAGCGAATTTTGCCGGACTCGCCGAAGCGGAAATGTGTCCGGACGGGCTCTCCATTGTAGCCCCGGTAATCCAGGCAGATGCCGTCGGCCTCGGGATAAAGGGCGTCGATCTCAAAGGCGCCGGCGGCGGGTCGGGCCAGCTTTGTCGTCCAATACCGCTCAACCTCGACGCGCCCGCGGAAAGTTCCACCTTCGCAGCATTCAACGGTTGCCGTTGCCTCGTAAAGATCGAGCAGCGCCGAAAGGCGTCGCCCTTTACAGGCGTCGATCCAATCAACGACTATTCCAATCGCGTCGAAGCCGCCTTGGCCCTGTGCCATGTCCACCTCGCTTTGGCCCCGCGGCGGAATAGGGCAATCGCAGTGAACAACGGATGAACCGTTCATTTAGCTGGTATTCGGTTAGTCAAATCAGAACGGAGGAACTCATGGTCGATCAGCACCAAGTCAACACGATTATTGCCACCGCCATCTGCGAATGTCGCACGGATCACCCAGATCAGATTGATCCCGAGGAAGCCAAGCACATGGCGAAGTGCATCGTTGCTGCGCTGGCAGATGCCGGCCTCGCGATAGTTCGTCATGACCACATTCCCTCATGAGTGCGTCGGGCGAGTAAGGGAACCCGCGTGGGCAATGATGAGTTTAAGCTCCATGACGACTGCAGACCCTCCGTCCTCCACTGGAAGCGCCGAGCGCCGAATCGAGCACGCGACAGATGCAATCCACAGCATGTCGCAGGATCTCGCCAATGAGGTCGCACCGCGGCCAACAAACTGGATCGACCGGGTGAGCGCGTTGACGCGCGAGGCGCCCATTCATTTGCTGGCGATTGCATTCTTGCTCGGCGTAATCGTCACCCGTCGGTGACGGTCGCTCGTTGCAAAAAGATTGCTAAAACCAGCATTGGTCAGCTCCGCGAGCCCCTTGCGATCGCCGCCGGATAGCGGTCGGCGCACGATGGTCCGCCGCACCGCTTGATGCGTGTTGCAGCCAAGGCATTTGACTTCAAGAGAGGGGTAAACAGCGTTGAGGGCGCCACTGAGGCCTAAGTTGTGCGGCTCCCTGAAGGCCAAGCATGCGCTTGTTCCAGGCTTCACATGCGAGCCGATCCGCGCGTCGCGCGGTCGGCAAGCCGCTACGGCTTACGGTGGACAACAGTAGTCGGCGCTAGGACACGGTCCAAGGCAGTGGGCGCCCGGCGAGGCGCGATCCACTTGGAGACAAAAAAGCGCAACCTGTGGCTTTATTTTCGGCAAAGTTCCGCCCGGATTTCTGGCCAAGACTTTCATACTAACAAACAGGGGGGCAAAATGAAAGCAGCTGATTATGCGCGCATGGCGGAAGAGTGCTCGCGACAAGCCGACGCGATGCCACCGAGCCCAGAGCGCGATGTTCTGATTGAGAAAGTCCGGCAATATCGGTCCTACGCCAAAATGGACGATTGGGTGGCTTCTAAGGAGTTGCAGCCACCGGCTTAAAAGCTAGTGGCCGGGACCAGACTCCTGTTCTCCGGCTCAGCCTGCGCGCGAGTGCGGCGATGTAGTGTTGCCGATGTTGGTGACCAGCGGGCCGCTGTGCGCGGCGGTGGCGGCATGCTCCAGCGCAACGTGACCAGCTCGTGCTCGTCGCACGAGTTGCGCACCACCGCGGTCGCGCTAATAAGGAAATACGCCCGGCATCGATGCGAGGTAGCCGACATAGCGGTGAGCCGCGCGGAACAGCGCGCGGATGAGCGTTATTCACCTAAGGCGGTTCAGATGGCCCACTAGATACAGATTTAGCGGCAGCCAGTCCGTTCGAGCCCCGCGATCCCTTAAGTCTTGAACCGCCATGCCCGCAATGTTCGGTCGCCGCGCGGGCGTCCTACGGATTCCCTGTTATGCTCCCGAAGACACCTGTTCGCCAAATAAAATTCCCTGTTAGTTGCGCAGGGAATCGGCCCGAAAGGCGCTGCGCTACAGCGTTTTCTGGCCAGTGGCTGGGTCTCCGAGCCGCCAGAATCGCCAGATTCCCTGTAAAATTCCCTGTTTGCAGGGAATTTGTCCGGAGACGGGTGCGATCAGCACTGCGTCGCCAGCCACCCATTGTGAGATTCGGCCAGGCTTCCGAAGAGACGCGAGAATCGGCCGGAATCCCGACTTTTCGCGCATTCGCCTTTGTCTCCAGACTCCCTGTTTGCCGAAGTTGAGAGAGAAATCGCCGAAAGTCTCCGGCCATATCCGCCAATATTCCCGTTTTGCGGAGACTATCGGCGGAGACCGGTTCGATCACCACTGCCGCCCCGACCGCGGCACTCGGTTTCGATCCGATCTCCGTTTTCAATTGCGAGGAATCGGCGATCTTTCGCCTGGACTGCTGCACGAGAACCGCAGTCAATTTTCACCGATCTTCGATGAGTGTTTCGGAGAGCCAGAAGATATCGTTCAACCAGCTCAACCGGAACACCTGCTACCCGCATTGGCAACAAGGCTGGGGTAGAGCGCGGCATTGCCGTCTGCAGACCGATAGTCCAAGACAAGATTGCGCCCCTCGGCGTATCCAAGTTCTTCCAAACCGCGCCGCAAGGCAGCGAGGTTGGTCGTGTTGAGCTGCGCCGATGTCGGCTCGACCACTGCAATACGGTAAGTCCGGTCTAGGTCAAGGTCGCAGCGGCCTTATCAGCTAGAGTTCAAAGCCCAACAGGAGACTGTGATGACTGAAAAGATCAAGCCGGAAGTGATTTCGCGTCGAAGGGTTTTTTCCCTGCTCGGGCTCGCGGCGTCGGGCCTGGTGTTTGCGACGATTCCGGTCTCGCCGCAGGTGACACCCCAGGGCGTGGAGTTAAGCGTTGATCAAGCGCAGGCCGTCACGTACCGGCGCGCCCGCGTGACTGCACGTCGTGTCGACCGTCGCGTGTACCGCCATACGCGTCGCGCCGTGCGGCGTGGTGCTTATTAACGGAGCGCGATGGGCAAGGGTGATGGCGCAGGATAGTGGTTGCGCGCGCAACTGATGCTTTGCCCGCTTGTGCCAGCGGCGGCCGAGCGAGATTGCATTGGTTCCCTGAGTCAACGCCGACTCCGTGTGGAGTGGTGGCCCCCAGTCCGTTCTCGGTCACGGAAACTTGGCCGAGACGCATCCGTTTGCCTATGTCTGCATGTGGCACCTTCGGACATGGCGCGATGTCCGCCTAGAGTCCGTCATGTGCGGCAAAGCGGCCGTCGGGGCTCGCTGAGAGCCGTTTGATCCGCCCGGCAACAAACCTTCAACCGCCGCGCCGCCCGCATCAGCGAGCGTCGCGCGGGCGTGCAAGGTCCATCGTGCGGTAATAGATCGCGGCGACTTCAAACGGGTACGCCTTACAATTCCCTAAGGTGTGACGATACTTTCACGGGCAGCTTTAAATCAGTTTCAACGCGAGGTGTTCATCGCGCGATCGTTGTAGAAGCCTGCGCCAAGCACCTGCAGGGGTAATAACGGAAAATATATTGGGGGTTCAGAGTCTCCTTTTGAACAGCGCAAGCTAGATAATGCTGGCTGTTTTCTCGTTCAGTTGAACGAGGTGCGGCATGAACGACAAGGGAGAGCTTTGCGGTCCCGGTGCGATCTTAACGACTCGGTCAGGGAGGGGTCGTTGATGCAGCGGCGATCGCTTGGCATGAGGCTTGCCACGCCGTGGCTACCCGCCTGCAGGGCGTCGAAGTCGTCGGCGTGATGATGTTTCGGACTGATCAAGATACTCCTGCTAGTGTGTTGAGCCGGTCCGCTGCTCACGATGCGAAGTTAGATACCGCATCGCAGATTGCAGGCCTGGAAATTGATGCGAGGATTGCCCTCGCCGGGCCGGTAGGAGATGCTCTGTACCGGAAATCCCGCCTGCAAAGCCGAAGAATGAGAGACGGCGCGTCACATGACATTGCCGTAAGCGAGAGCTGCGCCATTAGAGTTGCTTTGCTGATGGCTGGGGAGCCGATCCCCGAACTGCAACCCGGCGACCGGGGACAAATTGAGGTCGATGTCGCCATCGTTGAGAACGCAGATGTAATCCTTCGTCGGCTACGGCAGGACACGGCAGCATTGCTCAACCAGCATTGGACCGCTGTCGAGCGTGTGCCGGAGGCGCTGTTTAATTGCGATTTGCTGGATCAGACGGAGCTTGACCGTCTGATCGTCGCTCCGCCATGAGTCGGGGACATCGCTTTGTTCGAGGCGTCATTATAGGTTCTCCCGCAGCCCCTTGAAGAACGGGTGCCGCACCTTACCCTCGGCAGACTTGGCCCGGTACTCGATCTCCGCCAGCAGGTCCGGCTCACTCGGAACGGATGCGGGCTCAAGTAATTACCTCAGGTGGAGGAGCCCATGAGCAAAGAAACCCCGAAAGACGACCCCCGTCAACGAACCGACCAAGGCTCGCACGCTCAAACCGACAAACCTTGGAAAGGTAATCCGGAAAAGGAGCAGAGAAACGCCGACGCCGAGCTCGACCTTGAGAAGTGGTAGAAATCCGGCACCCATTAGGAGAAGTCTAAAAATGGCAGTCAACAAACCGGTGGGCGACAATGCCCGCAAGGGCGCGGTGAAGAAACGATCGCAGGTAAAGACCACGTTGGGTGGCGCAACGGCCTGGACCAAGCGCAACAAGAAGAGCGGCGAGTTCATGGCCGTGAAGAAAGTCGCCAAGAAGACCAAGGCGGCGAAGAAGTTCAAGGGTGTGCGGCGCGAAAAGGCGGCAAGCCGCTGATGGCTGGGTCGAACCCATACGCCACAGTGATGAAGTGCTGGTATGCCTCGTGCTCGCGGTTTGCCTCGGTAACGCCGCGATCAGCGTCGTCTATCGCTTGATGAGTTAGCCGGTGAAGACGGCCCCAGCGCGGGGGCGAGCTGAGACCGTCTCGGGCACTCGGATTTGTGCCGGGGGCGGCCCGGCACGATGGTATAATCACAGGAGAGGCCGGGCGTTCCTAACTTTCTCGCACCTGTGCCGCGCCTGTGTCCGCGACCGCATCATCAATCATTGCATGAGCACGCTCCACCGCAAGGAGCCGGGACCGCGACCTGCCGGTCTTCTCGCGATCACCAGGGAGGTGAACGGTCCAGACCCATCCGAAAGGATTGGCGCTCTGGACGACGCTGAACTCGATGCCCCTGTGATCCATGTCCGATCCTACCGCACTGCGATCGATCCGGCGACCATGGACCAACATGTTCAAGCCGAGCATCTGCCGACCTCCCGCACGCATGAACCGCATCGGCCGACGCACCCTGATTGCGATGGGTATCATTCTGGCAACGCCCTGATGCCAACCAAGCCCACGCTTGGACGGCTTGGAAGTATGCAATGCACCGCGCGGGCCTGCCGCTTGCCGCATAAGCAACGCGCGCGGCCGTCGGTCGATTGGGTTGGCAGGCGGAGCGATCGATTCACCGCAACGGTTTCGATTGGAGCGATCGCTCATTACGGAAGCGGCCCAGCGTACAGGAATACCTCGTTAGTGATCGCGGCGAGGCCGTGTTGCTTAGTGTCGATGCCCCAAACAGCGGGGCTTGTCGTTTTGTTCGTTGCCCCGATTCTCTCACCAAGGGGGCGAGTTATCCAGCGACCACCGCTCCGTTGCTTGCTCGGCACCCCCCGGAGGCTTGAAATCAGCTGGTCGAGTTCGCTTCTCGAAAAACTAGTTATTTCAAGGAGATAGTTGCGTAATTCACGTTTTTGTGTCGTGGTAATTTTGCAACAAGCGCCTGCAAAAGCGGCGGACTTGCCTCAAACGTGGCTGTCTTTTGTTGCCTGATCGGAACTGTTCGGCTCTTATCGTCCTGCGACGGAGGGGGGCATCCCGAGGTCGTCCCGTTAGGTGGTTCGCTTAAGTCCCTCGCGTTAAGCGGGAGTGGTCCGAAGGCGCGAAGCGACTAAGCGGGTTTCAGGGATTAAGGGAACCAACCTTAGGGTGTTTGCACCCGGCGGATC
>NZ_JAFCLX010000026.1:0-99941 GCF_018130205.1 Bradyrhizobium sp. AUGA SZCCT0222 | reverse complement strand
CACCGGGGAGAGCGCGTTATAAGCCGTAAAGCCATTGCGCAGGGAATGTCGGATGCTCTCCGCTGCCCTGTATGCTCATGTGCAGCATTCTTATGCACAATCGCACATGAGACCGCGGGTGCAGCGCGCATCCGGCATTCCCTGCGCCCTCTGATTGGAGGGCAAGGAATTTCTGGCAAAGCTCGGGCGCAATGCGTCGCGAGAATGCGAAGGTGCGTTTGGAGCGCGGTGCAGCTACAAATACGCTGTCGTCCCGGCCTTGAGCTCAGATGCGCAATTGCGCATCGGGGGACCCATACGCCGCGGCCCATCGGTTGGAGCGCTGGCATTAGAGACCTTCGGTTACCACGGCCGCCGCGGCGTATGGGTCCCGGCGTTCGCCGGGACGACGAGAGAATTATGTATGAGCTCGCTCGCTCACCTCACAACAGCAAGTCCAGCAGATGCGGGATCAGCGGAATGTCCGCGGGCGGCATCGGGTAGGCGCGCAGTTTGCCCGCGCGCACCCAGGCCAGTTGCTGGCCTTCGCGTGCGATCACCTGGCCTTCCCAGCGCCGGCAGATGTAGAGCGGCATCAAGAGATGGAAGGTCTCGTAGGCGTGGCTCGCAAAGGTCAGCGGCGCCAGGCATGGCTCGCTGACATCGATGCCGATCTCCTCATGCAGTTCGCGGATCAGCGTCTGTTCGGGGCGTTCGCCGGGCTCGACCTTGCCGCCGGGAAATTCCCACAAGCCCGCGAGCGCTTTGCCTTCCGGACGCTGCGCCAGCAGCACCCGTTTGTCGGCGTCGACCAGCGCGCAGGCAACCACGAGGGTTAGTTTGATGTCGGCCATGAGGGGCTGTTTGCAAGATTTTTGGGCAGGCGTGGAAGATTTCATTAACGAGCCAACCTCATGTCGCCAAACGATTTGTTTGCGGCTCGGGAACCCAAATTTAATCTGATGTTGGCAGGGTGTGTCCAGTTCGGGCCCAGAACAGGCATCCTATGCGCGCTTTTACTTCTCTGCTCAACCGCTTTCGTCGCGACCGCTCCGGCAATATCGCCGTGATATTTGCGATCGCGGCGCTGCCCATCATATCGGCGGTCGGATGTGCGGTCGACTATTCGCGGGCCACCCAGTTGCGCAGCAAATTGCAGGCGGCGATCGACGCGGCCAGCGTGGGCTCGGTCGCCAAGAGCGCGCCCGGCTTCATCGCCGCGGGATCGATGACCTCGGATGGGCCGATCCCGGCCGGCGTCACCGATGCCACCAACATCTTCAACGCCAACATGAACGGCGTCACCGGCTACACGCTCAACAGCATGACGCCGGCAATGACCAAGGCCGGGAGCGTCATCACCTCGACGGTTCAGTTCTCCGCCACGGTTCCGATGTTGTTCCTCGGCGTGATAGGCAAGACCAGTGTCACCGTGACCGGCGCGTCGACCGCCACCACCAGCATGCCGCTCTATATCGATTTCTATCTGCTGATGGACAATTCGCCATCGATGGGCGTCGGCGCGACGCCGGCCGATGTAAGCAAGATGGTCAACAATACGTCGGACAAGTGTGCGTTTGCCTGTCACGATCTCAATAACAACAATAACTACTACAAGCTTGCAAAAACCCTCGGCGTGACTACGCGGATCGACGTGCTGCGCAGCGCGACCGAGCAGTTGATGGACACCGCGGCCGCTACCCAGACCTATTCGAGCCAGTTCCGGATGGCGATCTACGATTTTGGCGCATCTGCGGGCTCGGCCGGGCTAAGAGCTCTGTTTTCGCTGTCGTCCAGCCTGTCGAGCGCCAAGAGCGCGGCCGGCAACATCGACTTGATGACCGTCAACGGTCAGAACCAGAACAACGATCAGGACACCCAGTTCACCAGCATCATACCCGCGATCAACAGCGCGATCAGCGCGCCCGGCGCCGGCACGTCCTCGGCGCCGCTGAAGTATCTGTTCTTCGTGTCTGACGGCGTCGCCGACGAGTACAATCCGGGAACGTGCATCAAGCCGACCACCAGCAGCGGACGCTGCCAGTCGCCGCTCAACGCGGCGCTCTGCACGGCGATCAAGTCTCGCGGCATCAAGATCGCGGTGCTCTACACCACCTATCTCGCGCTGCCGACCAACGCCTGGTACAACTCGTGGATCGCGCCGTTCAATACCGGGCCCTACGGGCCGTCGCCGAACAGCCAGATCGCGCAGAACATGCAGAGCTGCGCCTCGACCGGATTGTATTTCGAGGTCAGCCCGACGCAGGGCATTGCGGAAGCGATGAACGCGCTGTTCAAGAAGGCCATCGCCGACGCCCGGATCAGCGGCTAGGACACGCTCAACTAGTTAATCCCGTCATTGCGAGCGAAGCGAAGCAATCCATGGCGCGGCATAGCGACTGTGGATTGCTTCGTCGCTTTGCTCCTCGCAATGACGAAACGCGCCTACGACCGGTAGTCGCCGTTGATGGCGACGTATTCCTTGGTGAGGTCGCAAGTCAGCACGCGGTCGCGGCCCTTGCCGAGGCCGAGGGAGACCTTGATCTGAATCTTCGGGCTCTTCATCGCCTCGGAAACCTCCGCCTCGTTGTAGGACGGATCGCGCGCGCCGCTTTTGGCGACGCGGATGCCGTTGAACGAGATCGACAGCTTGTCGCGGTTGGCGGGCTCGCCGGCCTTGCCGACCGCCATCACCACGCGGCCCCAATTGGCGTCCTCACCGGCGATCGCGGTCTTGACCAGCGGCGAATTCGCAATCGACATCGCGATCCGGCGCGCCGAAATGCTGGTGGTCGCGCCCTCGACGATGACCTCGACCAGTTTTCGCGCGCCTTCGCCGTCGCGGGCGACTTGCTCGGCAAGATCGGCGAGCACCGCGCGGAACGCCTTGGTGAAGGCTTTCAGCCTCGGATCGCTGGCGCGCGTGATTTTTGGGGCGCCGTGGGCGGCGGCCGTTCCGGTGGCGAACGCCAGCAGCGTGTCCGATGTCGAGGTGTCGCTGTCGATGGTGAGGGCGTTGAAGGTATCCTGGACGCCGCTCTTGAGCAGCGATTGCAGCACGGCCGACGACAGCGGCGCGTCGGTAAACACGAAGGACAGCATGGTCGCCATGTCGGGCGCGATCATGCCGGCGCCCTTGGCCATGCCGTTGATGGTGACCTTCGCCTTGCCGAGTTTCACGGTCGCGGTCGCGACCTTCGGGAAGGTGTCGGTGGTCATGATCGCCCGGGCCGCGCCCATCCAGTCCGCAGGCGCAGCGCTGTCGGCCAGCGTGCCCAGCACGCCGTCGAATTTGGTGGCGTCAAGCGGCTCGCCGATCACGCCGGTGGAGGCGAGAAACACCTCATTTGGTTTGCATCCGACCGCCTTGGCGGCAATCGACGCCGTCAAGGTCGTGGCCTGCCGCCCGGTCTTGCCGGTGAAGGCATTGGCATTGCCGGAATTCACCACCAGCGCGCGCGCTGCTCCGCCTTTGAGTTGGGCGCGGCACCATTCCACCGGGGCGCTCGGGCATTTCGATTGGGTGAAGACACCGGCCGCATTCGTTCCCTTGTCCATGATCGCGAGCAGCACGTCGGTGCGTCCCTTGTAGCGGATGCCGGCGGCGGCCGTGGCAAGCCGCACGCCCGCGATCACGGGCATGTCGGGGACTTCGGTTGGTGCGAGGGGGGAAACGGCTGATGACATGGGGGCGCATCCGGGAAGAGAAAAATGGATCGTCATGGCCGGGCTTGTCCCGGCCATCCACGCCCTTGTCTCGCTCAGCGATGCCTAAAGACGTAGATGGCCGGGACAAGCCCGGCCATGACGACTTTAGATACTATTGGCTTCACCGAAGTGACAGCGAATTTTACTTTTTCGCCGGCGCCATCTTGGAGGCGTCCGGCTTGGCAGCCTCGGCAGGCTTCGCCGCCGGCTCGGCCGTCTTGTCCATGCGCTCGACCTTGGCGGCTTCGCGCAGCTTCGCCACGTAATCGGCCTGCGCCTTGCGCGTCACGTAGGTTTCGATCTGGGGCTTGACCTGCTCGAAGTCGGGCGCCTTGCGGTTGCGCTTTTCCTCGACCTTGATGATGTGCCAGCCGAACTGCGATTTGACGGGATCGGAAATCTTGCCGGGCTCGAGCACGAACGCCACCGCCGAGAATTCCGGCACCATCTGCTCCTTGGTGAAGAAGCCGAGGTCGCCGCCGTCGGAGGCGCCGGGGTCCTTGGACTTTTTCTTGGCGAGATCCGCGAAATCGGCGCCCTTTTTCAGCTCTTCGGCGATCGCCTTGGCCTCGTCCTCGGTCTCGACCAGGATGTGCCGGGCGTGGACTTCGGCTTCGCCGGTGATCTGCTTGGAGGCCTCCTCATAGACCTTCTTCATGGCCTCGTCGGTGGTTGCCGCCTTGCCTTCGGTGGCCAGCAGGCTGTCCATCAAAAGACGGTTGCGCGCGAACGCTATGCGCCGCTTGAAGTCCTCGGAATTCTCGACCTTTTTATCCTCGGCGGCCTTGGCGACGATCTTGAGGTCGATCAGGAACGCCAGCACGTTGTCCTTCTTGGTCGCCGGGTCCATCTGGGCGAGGCTGGGGCCAAGTTCCTCTTCGGCCAGCGCGACGTCGCTCTGACGGATTTCCACGCCGTTAACCTTCGCCAGAACGGGGTTGTCCTGGGCGCGGGCCGGCAGGCCGGCGGCCAGAACCGCAGCCAGGCAGGTCGTCAGGGCCAGGGAGGCCAAGCCGAAGCGCAGGCCGGTTTTCGTTTCCGGGAACGGGAAGGTCATGCAAAATCCTTGTCTTGAAGATGGGAATGCCAAAGGCGGCGGGACACTCGCCCAATCATGGCACCTTGGCAACGCGAAAAGTCTGTCAAAATGATGAATTCCTTGACATCTTGGCGACGTTGACAAGCCTGTGGCCCAGCCATATCTCTGCCGGAACCAATCGATGGCGATAGCGCTTATTTTACTGGGCTTTTTGCCGTTGAACCTTAGCTTGCCTGAATCCCACTCACTTGGCGGATGACCCCCGGATCGGGGCGTTTGCCGCGACGCGTCACGGTGAGTTGATAGGCAACTTGGTGGATCACGTCACGGCTGCAACGCAAGACACGGCTTAGCAAGACACGGCATAGACAGGAACTCGGCATGATCGGCGCGCTCGCCCGCAAGTTTTTCGGCTCCGCAAATGACCGGCGGGTGAAGGGATACCAGTCCCGTGTCAACGCCATCAACGCGCTCGAGCCCACGCTCGCCGCGCTGTCGGACGAGGCGCTGAAGGCCCGCACCGCCGAGTTCCGCGAGCAACTCGCCAACGGCAAGACGCTCGACGAACTCCTGGTTCCGGCCTTTGCCACCGTGCGCGAGGCGGCCAAGCGCACCCTCGGCCAGCGCCATTTCGACGTCCAGCTGATCGGCGGCATGGTTCTGCACGAGGGCGACATCGCCGAGATGAAGACCGGCGAAGGCAAGACGCTGGTCGCGACGCTTGCGGTCTATCTCAACGCGCTGGCGGCTAAGGGCGTCCACGTCGTCACCGTCAACGACTACCTCGCCCGCCGCGACTCCGAATGGATGGGGCAGATCTATAATTTCCTCGGACTGAGCGTCGGCGTGATCGTCCACGGCCTCGACGATGCCGAGCGCAAGGAAGCCTATTCGCGCGACATCACCTACGGCACCAACAACGAATACGGTTTCGACTATCTGCGCGACAACATGAAGTACCGCCTGGAGGACATGGTCCAGCGCAGCCACTTCTACGCCATCGTCGACGAAGTCGACTCGATCCTGATCGACGAGGCGCGTACGCCCCTGATCATCTCCGGCCCGCTCGACGACCGCTCGGAGTTCTACAACACCATCGACACCTTCCTGCCCAAGCTCGACAAGACCGATTACGACGTCGACGAGAAGCAGCGCACGGTGACGCTGACCGAAGCCGGCATGGAGAAGATCGAAACCCTGCTGCGTGACGCCGGCCAGCTCAAGGGCGAGTCGCTCTACGACGTCGAGAACGTCTCGGTGGTTCACCACATCAATCAGGCGCTGCGCGCCCATTCGCTGTTCAACCGCGACAAGGACTACATCGTCCGCGACGGCGAGGTCATCATCATCGACGAATTCACCGGCCGCATGATGCAGGGCCGGCGCTATTCCGAAGGCCTGCACCAGGCGCTGGAAGCCAAGGAGCATGTCCAGGTCCAGCCGGAAAACCAGACGCTGGCCTCGATCACTTTCCAGAACTATTTCCGGATGTACGCCAAGCTCGCCGGCATGACCGGCACCGCGCTGACCGAAGCCGACGAATTGTTCGACATCTACAAGCTCGAGGTCGTCGAAATCCCGACCAACGTGCCGGTGGCGCGCCTCGACGAGGACGACGAGGTCTACCGCACCCAGACCGAGAAATACGCCGCGATCCTTGCCGAGATCGAACGCGCCAACGCGCGGCTGCAGCCGGTGCTGGTCGGCACCGCCTCGATCGAGAAGTCGGAAGTGCTGGCCGAGTACCTGAAGAACCACGGCTACAAGCAGATCGATTTCGGCTCGGAATCCGGTATGGAGAAGCTCTATGCCGCGGCGCGCGCGGGCAAGCCTGCGAAACTGTTCGCAGTGCTGAACGCGCGCTTCCACGAACAGGAAGCCTATATCGTCGCGGAAGCCGGCGTCCCCGGCGCGATCACGATCGCGACCAACATGGCCGGCCGTGGTACCGACATCAAGCTCGGCGGTTCGCTCGAGATGCGGATCCTGCAGGAGACCGCGCACATCACCGACGAGGCCGAGAAGGCCGCCAAGATCGAACTCATCAAGGCCGACATCGAGCGTTTCCGCGAGATCGTGCTGAAGGCTGAAGACGTCGTCGAAATCGAACCCGCCAAGGGTTCGAAGCCGGCCAAGACCATCACCAAGCCCGGCGGGCTCTACATCATGGGTTCGGAACGCCATGAATCGCGGCGCATCGACAACCAGCTGCGCGGCCGCTCCGGCCGTCAGGGCGACCCCGGACGCTCGAAATTCTTCCTGTCGCTGGAAGACGATTTGATGCGGATCTTCGGATCCGACCGGCTCGATACCATGCTGACGCGGCTCGGCCTCAAGGAGGGCGAGGCGATCATCCATCCCTGGATCAACAAGGCGCTGGAGAAGGCGCAGCAGAAGGTCGAGGCGCGCAACTTCGACATCCGCAAGAATTTGCTCAAATTCGACAACGTCCAGAACGACCAGCGCAAGGTGATCTTCGACCAGCGCGTCGACCTGATGAAGGACGACAGCGTCGCCGAGACCGTCGCCGACATGCGCCACGCCTTCGTCGAGGATGTCGTGACCAAGCACGTGCCCGAGCATGCCTATGCCGAGCAGTGGGACGTCACCGGCCTCAAGGACGAATTGAAGCGCGTGCTCGACGTCGACCTGCCGGTCGATGAATGGGCCAAGGAAGAGGGCATCGCCGACGAGGAATTGCTGGCGCGCATCGAGAGGCATGTCGACGAGCACATGGCGGCCAAGGTCGCGCAATGGGGCCCCGACGTGATGCGCTACGTCGAAAAGACCATTCTGCTGCAGACGCTGGATCATCTCTGGCGCGAGCATCTGGTGATGCTCGACCATCTGCGCCAGGTGATCGGCCTACGCGGCTACGGCCAGCGCGATCCGTTGCAGGAATACAAGTCGGAAGCCTTCAGCCTGTTCGAGGCGATGATCGCGCATCTGCGCGAGGCGGTGACGGCGCAGTTGATGCGGGTCGAGATCGTTCCGCCGGAAGAAGCGCAGCCGGCGTTGCCGGTGATGGAAGCGCACAAGCTCAATCCGGACACCGGCGAAGACGAGATGGCGTTCGCCAATGCCTCGCTGGTGCCCGAGGTCAGCGCCGCCGACCGCGATCCCAAAAATCCCGCCACCTGGGGCAAGGTCGGCCGCAACGAGGATTGTCCCTGCGGCTCCGGCAAGAAGTTCAAGCACTGCCACGGGAAGTACGGCTGAGCTGCTCGTGATCGTGCGCTGACGGCGCCTCTATCGTCGTCCCGGCGAAGGCCGGGACCCATAACCACGAATGTTGGTTATGGATGGGACCAAAGCCCCACTAATTTCGCGCAACATTGAGATCGGTGGCTATGGGTCCCGGCCTTCGCCGGGACGACAGCGATTTACTTCACCGCCCCGAAGCGGCTGTCGAACGAGTTCGACGAGACGATCGGCGCCGATCCGGCGACCTGCGCGGGAGCGGCCGGAGCCGGGGTATCGGTCACCGACGGTTTCAGCGGCGGCCGGGTTGCGGCTTGCTTTGGTTCGGCCTTCGGCGCTGACGTCTTCGGTACCGCAGCCTCTGCGCGGGGCGCAGGCTCGGACCGCTTGGCCTCGATAACTTTCGGCTTCGCGGGTGCGGGCGGCGGTGTGCTTGAGGTGCTCGCGGTTGCATCGCCGCCGCCAATGCCGACCTTGCGGGCCAGGCTGGAGAACCATCCGTCGGATTGTGCGGCCGGCGCGGCGTTGGCGACCCGTGTCGGGGCCGGGGTCGAGGCTGTCGGTCCGGCTGTTGGCGCGCTGGCGACCGCAGCAAGCTTCGGCTCCTGCGGCGCGCCGAGCAGGAGATTGTCGGAAGGCGCGCGCGGCGGGTTGACGTGGGAGGGGATGGTGCCGGGGGCGCGGGCCAGCGAGAGCGCCGCCAGTCCCTGGCTGTCGCCGCCTTCCGAGAGCCCGGTGCTGGCTTCAGGAACGCGCGCGGCGAATATCTTGTGCATGCCGCCGTCGATGCCGGTGTTGAGCCGCGCGACCGGCGTGCCCTTGGAAATCAGCTTGGCGGTTTCCGCGGCCTCGGTCTGCTGCTTCTCGCGCACAGCGTCGGCGACTCCCTCGGGGATTGCATAGGCCGGGCATTTGCCCGACGCGTCGAACACCGGGTCGCGCGTGGCGTTGGGCGCCCTGATGGCGTCGAACACGTATTTCTTCTCGCAGAAATCGACCTTCGGCTCGTGCTTCGTCACCTCGAAATGATCGTAGCCTTGCTTGATCATTCTCCAGAACGGCATGTTCGGATTGTTGCGATGCTTCGCCATGTTGATTGGCGTCATCTTGAACGGATAGGCCTGCAGCTGGAACGATTTCTGGCCGCCGAAGAAGGATTCGCGGCCCAGCGAATAGATTTCCGCGATCTGCTCGTCGGTCATCGCGTAGCAGCCGCGCGAGGAGCAGTCGCCATGCACCATCAGCTGCGATCCGGTGCGGCCGAGCGCCTTGTCGAATGCGTTGGGATAGCCGGTGTTGAACGACAGATAGTAGGCCGACTGCGGATTCATCTGCGCCGGCGAGATCGAATAGAAGCCTTCCGGCGCCTGGCGGTCGCCCTCTTTGATCTTCGGTCCGAGATCGCCCGACCAGCGGCAGATCGGATAGGTCTTCAGCAGCGCGAAGCGGCCGGAACGATCCTGCTTCCAGATTTCGAGTTCGGCTTCCTGCTTGAACAGCCGGACCAGGATCGGAGAATTCAGGTCCATATCCTTGGCGACCATGTCCGCGATCAGTTTCGGCGGAACCGGCTGGTTGGCCTTGGCATTGTTGGCCAGCGAAATCTCGTCGCTATTGCAGCCGGCCAGCATGACGCTGGCCGCGAGGGCAGCCGACGTGATGAGCGCGCGAACCAGCGAGCGATAAATCAAAAGCTAAGCTCCACACCCATCGGGCAATTTTCGCACCCCAACCACAGCGTCATGCCCTGAAGCCGATGTATAAAATCTTACCCTTTAGGCCGATTTGTCGCAACTCGAACCCGCCGCACAAGCCAGTACCTTGGCGGGCATGGTCAACAGACCTTAAAGAACGCGGTCGGGGCATAATTGCGGCTAAATTCAACGATTTGGCGAAAAATCGGCGATTTTGCGATCGGGCCTGCCGCTTTAGCGGCTCGCAACCGCTTGATCTCCCCAAAAGGCAGGGAATCGAGCCCGTTCAGCCCAGTTTGCGGCCGATATCGAGGAATTTCTGCCGCCGCTGCTTGCGCACCGCATCCGCATCGAGGTTGCGGAGGTCGTTGAAGGCCTGGGCGATGGCATCGCCGGTGGAGGCGATGATGGCGGCGGGGTCGCGATGGGCGCCGCCCGGGGGCTCTTTCAGGATCTGGTCGATGACGCCGAATCGCAGCATGTCCTGGGCGGTGATCTTCATGCTGGTGGCGGCTTCCTGGGCCTTGGTGCCGTCCCGCCACAGGATCGAGGACGCCGCTTCAGGCGAGATCACGCTGTAGATCGCGTGTTCGAACATCAGCACGCGGTTGGCGGTGGTGATCGCAATCGCCCCGCCGGACATGCCTTCGCCGGTGATGATCGCGACATTGGGCACGCCGAGCGACAGGCAGGCGTCGGTGGACCGCGCGATGGCTTCCGCCTGTCCGCGTTCCTCAGCGCCGATGCCGGGATAGGCGCCGGCCGAATCAACGATCGACAGCACGGGGATGCCGAACCGGTCGGCCAACTCCATCAGGCGAACGGCTTTACGATACCCTTCAGGGCGCGCCATGCCGAAATTGTGCTTGATGCGGCTTTCGGTGGTGGCGCCCTTTTCCTGGCCGACCACGCAGATGGCTTCGCCGCGGAAGCGGCCGAAGCCACCCATCAGCGCTTCGTCCTCGCCGAACTTGCGGTCGCCCGCCATCGGCGTGAATTCCGTGATCAGCGTGTTGATGAAATCGGTGAAGTGCGGCCGCTGCGGATGGCGCGCCACCAGCGTCTTCTGCCATGGCGTCAGGCTGGCATAGAGGTCGGTCAGCGCCTGCGACGCCTTGTCCTCGATTCGCGCAATCTCATCGCCGATGTCGCTGCCGGTCGCAGCCAGCGCGCGCAACTCGTCGACCTTGGCCTCGAGTTCGGCGACGGGTTTTTCGAAGTCGAGGTAGCTGCGCATCTGATCCGGCATCAAACCAATATAGGGAGGAACTTAGCTGCGGGCGAAGTGGTTTCGTCTTTGAGAAAGAAGATTAGTCTCTTCAACGATTTAGCTGACGTTCTGGGCGGAGGCCCATGGCGGGTAGCGATAGAGTGAGGCTGTTTCGGGGGAGAAGGCGTCGAAGTCAAGGCGGCATACTTGCTGGATACGCGGAAGTCTACTTCTCCGCCAGCGGATGCAGGTCGCGCACCAGGCTCTTGAGCCGCTCCTCGACCACATGGGTATAGATCTGCGTGGTTGAAATATCGGTGTGGCCGAGCAGCGTTTGCACGATGCGCAGGTCGGCGCCGTTGTGCAGGAGGTGGCTGGCGAAGGCGTGACGCAGCACATGCGGTGAGACCAGCCGCGGCGCCAGCCCCGAGGCGGATGCAAGCTCTTTGAGGTCGCGCGCGAAATGCTGTCGCGTCAGATGTCCGCTTTCGCCGAAGGAGGGAAACAGCCATTTCGAGGCGGGGGCGTTTTTCTTCTTCTCGGGCTTCAGTGCTTCCATCGCGGCGAGGTAATCGGCCATCGCCTGCCGCGACGCCTCGTTCAGCGGTACCAGCCGTTCCTTGTTGCCCTTGCCGCGCACCACGATCATGCGGGCGTCGCGGCGCGCCGCCGACAGCGGCAACGCCACCAGTTCGGAAACGCGCAGGCCGGTGGCGTAGAGCACTTCGAGCAGGCAATGCAGCCGCAGCGCGCGAAGCCGCTGCTGAGGCGAGGCGTCGGTTTCGGTGAGCTCCTTGGACCGCGTCAGCATGCGGTCGACGTCCGCGATCGACAGTACCTTGGGCAGGCTGCGGCCGCGTTTCGGACCGGACAGAATCGCCGCAGGATCATCGCTGCGGATTCGCTCGTTGAGCAGGAAGCGGAACAGATGCCGCAGCGCGGAGAGACGCCGCGCGACGGTAGTGGATTTGAAGCCGCGGGAATCGAGATCAGCGAGATAGTCCCGCAGCGTCTGGGTCTCGGCACCGGCAAAACTTTGGCCGGCGCGGCCCAAAAATTCGGAAAAATCCGTGAGGTCGCGGCGATAGGCGTCGAGCGTATTGTCGCCCGCCCCCTGTTCCGCCGCGAGCATGTCGAGGAACAGGTTGGTCAGCTTTGGGTCTGAATTCGTCTTCGAAGTGGTCTTGCTCGAAGTGGTCTTGGAAGTGTTCCTGGGGCCCATCCTTGAGACCATAGCGCCTATTTCTTGAGGAACTTATCCGGAGGGATCGTCACGATCATTTCCCGTGGCTTCGGATTGACGAAATTCGCCAGGGCGAAGACCACGCCATAGCCGATCCCGGCGATAATGCCGACGACCGTCAAAAAGCGGAACAGACTGGGCATCAGGGCGCCTTGAGGGCGGGCTTGAGAGTGACCTTGGGCCGCGAATTAACCATTGAAATCATCGGGGTTGGACGCACCTGACTACCTACATGTTCCCCTTGGCGTTGCAAGAGTCTCTGGCATGGGTATCGGCGGCGGTAGTATAGGTGGCGCAGAAACGCGGAAAATCCGCAGCTGACAGAGTTTGGGATGCCCGAGACCGCCATACCGGCACCAGCAAGCACCCCCCAGGAGGCCGAGATCGCGGCGGCGCTGGGGCGGCGTTCGATCGTGCTTGTCGGCATGATGGGCGCCGGCAAATCCACCATTGGCCGTCGGCTGGCGGCGCGGCTGCGGCTGCCGTTTTTCGACGCCGATATCGAGATCGAGGCCGCGGCGGGCATGTCGATACCGGACATTTTCGCGGCCCATGGCGAGCTCTATTTCAGGGATGGCGAGGCCCGGGTGATCGCGCGGCTGCTCGACAGTGGGCCGGCCGTGATCGCGACTGGCGGCGGCGCCTTCACGGAGCGCGAGGAAACCCGCAAGAGGATCGCCGACAAGGCGGTGTCGATCTGGCTCAAGGCAGACATCGACGTGATCATGAAGCGCGTCAAGCGTCGCGCAGACCGGCCGCTGCTCCAGACCGAGGATCCGGTTGCGACGGTCGCCCGCCTGCTCGAAGCCCGCGAGCCGCTCTATCAGGGGGCTGATCTGACGATCCTGTCGCGCGACGTGCCGCATGACCGGATTGTCGATGAATGCATGGACGCCCTGCGCGGCAGGTTGTGTGGCCACGCCGCGCCGCCAGCCCAGGAGTCAACGACTGAAGAGTCAACGACGACAGCAACGACGGCACCAACGGACGGGATAAGCGCTACCTCATGACGGCACCCCTGAAACACTCTGACCCCATCACCGTCGACGTCGCACTCGGCGACCGCGCCTATGATATTATCATCGGCCGCGACGTACTGCAGACTCTGGGCGCGCGGATCGCCGCGCTGCGGCCGGGCGTGCGCACCGCCATCGTCACCGACCGCACCGTTGCCAAACACTGGCTCGAACCAGCGCAAGCGTCGCTGGCCGCGGCCGGCATCCCGACGTCGCATGTCATCGTGGAGGAAGGCGAGGGGTCGAAAACCTATGCCGGACTGGAGAAGGTCTCCGAGGCGCTGATCGCAGCCAAAATCGAGCGCAACGACCTCGTGGTCGCGCTCGGCGGCGGCGTCGTCGGCGACCTTGCGGGATTCGCCGCGGCGATCCTGCGACGCGGGGTTGATTTCGTGCAGGTGCCGACCTCGCTGCTGGCGCAGGTGGATTCCTCCGTCGGCGGCAAGACCGGGATCAACTCGCCGCAGGGAAAAAATCTGCTCGGCGCGTTTCATCAGCCGGTGCTCGTTATCGCCGACACCTCCGTCCTGGACTCGCTGTCGCCGCGCCAGTTCCGCTCCGGCTATGCCGAAGTCGCCAAATATGGCGTGCTCGGTGATGAAGCCTTCTTCGCCTGGCTCGAGACCAGTCACTCCGGCATCTTCTCCGGCAGCGCGGCGCGCGAGCATGCGATTGCCACCTCGTGCCGCGCCAAGGCCGCGATCGTGTCGCGCGACGAGCGCGAAACCGGCGAACGCGCGCTGCTCAATCTCGGCCATACCTTCGGCCATGCGCTGGAAGCCGCAACCGGCTTTTCCGATCGCCTGTTCCACGGCGAGGGCGTTGCCATCGGCACGGTGCTGGCGGCGGAATTTTCAGCCACGCTCGGCATGATCTCGCCAGCCGACGCCGCACGCGTCGAGCGTCATCTGGCTTCGGTGGGCCTGCCGACCCGGTTACAGGACGTCGCCGGCTTCGCCCAGGAAGGGCTGGCGGATGCCGATACGCTGATGGCGCTGATGGCGCAGGACAAGAAGGTCAAGCGCGGCAAGCTCACCTTCATCCTGCTGGAGGCTGTCGGCCGCGCGGTGATCGCAAACGACGTCGAACCGGCATCGGTTCGCGACTTCCTGCAACAGAAGCTGTCGGAATGAGAACGGGACTGTCAGGGCGCATCATGGAGCCGTCGCGCGGGCTTGGTGCCGTCGCGAGGCAGTCATGAGTTCGACCGCGTTCAATCTGCTGCTTGCGTTCCTCCTGCTCGCCGCCAACGCGTTCTACGTGGCGGCCGAGTTTGCGCTGGTGAAGAGCCGGGGGTTTCGCATCAGGGCGATGGTCGAGCAGGACCGGTTCGGCGCGCGCCTGCTGCAGGGCATGATGGGCAACATCGAGGCCTATCTCGCGTGCTGCCAGCTCGGCATTACCATGGCCTCGCTCGGCCTCGGCTGGGTCGGCGAGCCCACCGTTTCGGCGCTGCTCGAGCCGTTGCTGATCCCGCTCGGAATGTCGCAAGCCACGTTGCACTTCGTGTCGTTCATCGCCGGGTTCCTGGTGTTCTCCTCGCTGCACATCGTGATCGGCGAGCAGGTGCCGAAGACGCTGGCGATCAGGCAGCCGATGCCGGTTTCGCAATGGATCGCGTATCCGCTCTATTTGTCCTATCTGGTTTTCTGGCCGCTGAACTGGCTCCTCAACAGCGCGTCACGCGGAATTTTGCGCCTGCTCGGCGTGCAGGAATCCTCACAGCATGAGATCCTCACCGACTCCGAGATCGAGGGGCTGGTGGAGGAATCGGCCGTGCACGGCGGCATCGAAAGCGGCGAGGCCGAATACATCCACAATGTTTTCCGCTTTGGCGACCTCGCCGTGTCTGACGTCATGGTCCACCGCACCGCCATGGTGATGATCAATGCCGATCTGCCGCCGGACGAACTGGTGCGCGAGGTGCTGGCGACCGAATACACCCGCATCCCGCTGTGGCGCGACAAGCCGGAAAACATCATCGGCGTGCTGCACGCCAAGGATCTGCTGCGCGCGATCCGCGCCTCCGACGGCGATACCTCGCGTATCAACGTTGCGGCCATCATGCTGCCGCCATGGTTCGTGCCGGAGATGCGGCCTCTGTCCGAACAGCTCAAGGCGTTCCGCCGCCGCAAAACCCACTTTGCGCTCGTCGTCGACGAGTATGGCGAAGTCGAAGGCATGGTGACGCTGGAAGACGTCCTGGAAGAAATCGTCGGCGACATTTCCGATGAGCACGACGTGGTCGTGGCCGGCGTCCGCGCCCAGCCCGACGGCTCCGTGGTGGTCGATGGTTCGGTGCCGATCCGCGATCTCAACCGTGCCATGAACTGGCATCTGCCCGACGAGGAGGCGACCACGATCGCCGGTCTCGTGATTCACGAGGCGCGTTCAATCCCCGAGCGCGGCCAGAGTTTTACGTTTCATGGCTTCCGCTTCCGCGTGTTGCGCCGCGAGCGCAACCGCATCACCGCCCTGCGGATCGTGCCGGTGCCGCGCGAGGCCGAAGAACAGAAGCCGAGGCGGGCGGGTACGGCGTTCTAGAGCGTTTTCGAGCGAAGTGGATACCGGTTCGCATAGCAATCAAGTTTACGCAGATTGCGTAGACTTATCTGCGGTAGAAAACGCGTCAAACAAAGGAATCTTGAGCGCCACGCGCCGCCTTCAGGCATTTCTATTCAATATCGATTGATACGCCGCTGAGCTTCCACGTCCCTTCGGATTCGATGAAGCCAAGCTGGTATTTGACCTGCTTGGGGGCCGTCTGGAAACGGCCTTTCAGTTTCAACACGCCCTGTTCGTCGATCCTGGCGTCTTCGTCGGGAATCAATTTTTGCGCCACCACGGCGTCGAACACGGCGTGCTTTTCGACCAGGTCCTTGAACACGGCCCGCAGCTTTTCCGGCGGGAACTGCTCGCGAAACGGTTTTGAGATCTTGGCGTGGAGAATGGTGAAATTGTCAGCGGCGACCGCGTCGTTCAGCGTCACCAGGATGCTTTTCACCAGCACCTCCTGGGCGGCGGGACCGGGCATGTCGAGCGCGAAAGCCTCGATGGGACACGTGGCCAGCAACGCCGCAACGGCTGCCGCCAACCCCTGATGTGCCCAATAGCGCATCGGACGACCCCATCACATGGCGATGGCATCGGGGTCAGTCCGACCCCGCGGACTCATGGAAACCGCACCATCGCGCGACTGATTGTCTCACAAAGATGAAAGCGCTGCCACCGTCCTGCGTCGATCTTCGCGTCGGCATGGCGTACGCTCAGGCCAGATAGCGGGTCGCTTCCGCGAGCAACCGTTCCGGCGGCTCCGCCGAGGTATCCAGCGTCAGCCTTGCATCGGTCCAGGCCTCATATTCGGCACGCCGTTGTTCGACCCTGGCCCATTCGATCTCGGCCATCCCGTCAATATTGCGGATACGGGCGTCGATACGGCGGCGGTGGATCGCCTGGTCGACGCAGATGCATTCGATGATCTTCAAATCCGCGCGATATTTTGCCGCAAGCTTTCGCCACGCCGCGCGCGGGGCCTTGACCGGATTGACCGCGTCGATCAGGACGGAATGATTGAGCCGCAATTGTTCTGCTGCCAGAGCTTGTGCGACCTCATAGGTCGCGATCCCCGTTTGATCCCGGGAGAGGCCGCCGCGCCACATCGCCGCCTCGATCGGATCGACCGACAATAGCGGCAGCGAAAAATGCCGGGAAAGGCCTTCCGCCAGCGTGCTCTTCCCGGAACCGGGAAGCCCGGCCAAAACAATGAGCTTCAGCGTGGTCATCGGACGCTTATATCTGTGGCAGGGGTGATAAAATCAGCGGCCCGTAGTTTCCCCGGGTGCCTGCGCCTTGATCGCCAGCGCGTGCACGGACCCCTTCAGTTCCGCCTCGAGCGTCGCATTGACCATGCGATGACGTTCGATCCGGCTCTTCCCTTCGAAGGCCGGCGACACAATATATACCCGAAAATGCGTCTCGCCGCCCGGCCTGTGGCCGGCATGGCCCTCATGCAGATGTGATTCGTCCGTTACGTCGAGGCTTTCGGGTGCGAAAGCTTCACTCAACTTGTTTATGATATCGTCCTTGGTGCTCATGACGGCGGCATTACGTCCGGGACAGTTTTTCGTCAATGCCGGATCGGAACAGAGGTATTCGCAATGTCAAGACTTGAAGCCATGGGCATTGCGTAGTCAAAGTCAGCCATGCCAATCGATTCATCCAAATTCTTCGACTCCATTCGCATCAAGCCCAACAAGCTGAGCGCGAAGCAGCAGGCTGCGGCGCGCGAAGAATCCGCCATGTGCGAATGGCCGGAGTGCAAGAACAAGGGCCCGCACCGCGCGCCCAAGGGCCGCGAGAACTCGAAAGAGTACTGGCACTTCTGTCTCAACCACGTCCGCGAATACAATCAGGGCTACAATTTCTTCCAGGGCATGAGCGCCGACTCGGTCGCGCGCTATCAAAAGGATGCGCTGACCGGCCATCGCCCGACCTGGAAGATGGGCGCCAACGGCGGCAAGAAGGGCAAGGCCGGCGCCGAGCCCGATATCGACGCCGCTTCCGATCCGTTCAGCATGTTCTCGGAGCTCAACGGCCGCGGCCGTTGGCGGCCCGGTCCGGGAGGCGCTGCCGGCGAGACCAAGCCCGAAACCCGAAAAGTGATGAACGCCGAGCGCAAGGCGCTGCAGGTGATGGGGCTCGGCCCCGATGCGACGCTGGAAACGGTGAAGGCAAAATACAAGCTGCTGGTGAAGCAGCACCATCCCGACGCCAATGGCGGCGACCGCTCCACCGAGGATCGCCTGATCGAGATCATCAAGGCGTATAATTATCTCAAGACGGTCGTGCGCGGCGCGTAGTCATCGTCGTCCCGGCGAACGCCGGGACCCATAGCCACCAGCGGTCCTTGTTTTGCACGCTGGTCGTTATCTTCTTTTTCCACAAATGCCGGCCGCGGCGTATGGGTCCCGGCCTTCGCCGGGACGACGCGTGGTTAGAGTCACGCCGGCATCGGCCCGATATAAGCCGAACTCGGCCGGATCAGCCGCCCGGTGCGCTGCTGCTCGCGGGCGTGCGCGGTCCAGCCGGCGGCGCGCGCCACCGCAAATATGGGCGTAAATGCCTGGCGCGGGATTTTCAGCGCGTCGAGCAGGATCGCGGTGAAGAACTCCACATTGGTGTCGAGCGGCCGGTCCGGATTTTTGCGCTTCAAGGCGTCGCGGATATAGGCCTCGACTTCGCCCGCGAACGGCAGATCCATGCCGCCGCCGGCGAGCCGTTCGATGGCGCCCTTGAGTACGTCGGCGCGGGGATCGCGTACCCGATAGACGCGGTGACCAAAGCCCATCAGCCGCTCGCCGCGCGCCAGTGCGCTGTCGACCCACGGCTTGATGCGTTCGCTCGAGCCGATGGCGTCGAGCATTTCCAGCACCGGCTCCGGCGCGCCGCCATGCAGCGGCCCCGTCAGCGCACAATAGCCGCCCGTCACCGCCGCAAACAGATCGGCATGGGTCGAGGCAATGACGCGCGTCGTGAAGGTCGAGGCGTTCATGCCGTGGTCGCACACGGTGACGAAATAGGCGTCGAGCGCCGCGGCTTCGCGCGCGTCGGGCTTGCGGCCGAGCATCATCGCCAGCGTGTCGGCGGCATGGCTGGCGGTCGGGTCGGGCATCACGGGATCATTGCCTTTGGCGCGCTGCACCAGCGCGGCTGCGATGACAGGAAATGCGCCGACAATGGTGGCCTCGTGCGTCAATCCCGCTTCCGCGCGCAGACCCGCGATGGCTGCGCGGAAACCATCGACGATCGACAGGCCTTGTGTGATTCCGAGCAACTCCGGCAGCCGGGTGAAGGCGCGTTCGCGCCCGGCGCCAAGCGCGGCACGCACCGCGGCCTCGCCGACCGGCTGGCCGGTACCGCCGCTCCACAGCCGGGCGGTCACCCCCTCGAACCCGGTCTTGCGGGCCAGTTCGCCGACGCGCTCGCCGGCAATGATCAGTTCGCCGCGCTCACCATCGACGTGGCTCAGCACGGTTTCGGCGGCGGGGACGCCATCGAGGCCGATCGGGGTCTTTGAAAGCTGAATGTTCATGGTCGGATCTCCTTTGTGCACCGCAAAGGTGGGTCCTCTCGACAGATTGATCAATCTTGATTATGTAAATCAATATGAAAAAATCCGCCGGCCTTTATCTCTCGGCCCGCGAGGCCTCCGCCGAACTCGCGATCTCGCAGGCGACGCTCTACGCCTATGTCAGCCGCGGCCTGATCCGCTCCGAGCCGTCGGCCGATTCGCGCAGCCATCGCTACCGGGCCGAGGACGTCCGCACGCTCAAGGAGCGGCGGGCGCCGGCGCCGGAGCCGCGCGGGATGCGCAGTTTCGATGCGGATTTGCCCGTGATGGATTCGGCGATCGCGACCATCACCGAGGACGGCCCGATCTATCGCGGCGTCAACTGCGTCGATCTCGCCGAGCGCGATACGCTCGAACACGCCGCGACGCTGTTGTGGGACGTCACCGGCGTCGATCCGTTTGCTCCGGACAATTGCCCGTCGATCTCGGATGAAATGCGCGCGGTGGCCGAGGCCGCCCGCGGCGCCAACGCGATCGATCGCGCCATTGCGGTGCTGGCGCTCGCGGCCGTTGCCGATCCACGCGCCTTTACCCGCGCGCCCGAGGGCCGCGCGATGGTCGGCGGCCGCATCCTGCGTCTGGTGGTCGCAACCATGCTGAACGCAAAGACCTCGCCGCAGCCGCTGCACCTGCAGATCGCCAGGGCCTGGGCGCCCGATCACAAGCACGCCGCCGATCTGATCCGCCGCGCGCTGGTGCTGCTGGCGGATCATGAATTGAACGCCTCGACCTTCACCGTGCGCTGCGCGGCCTCGACGGGCCTCAATCTCTACGACGCGATGATTGCAGGCCTCGTTGCCCTGAAAGGTCCCAAGCATGGCGGCGCCGGCGTGCTGGCGGCGCAGCTGCTCAAGACGCTGGCGAAGGGCGACGTCGCGCCCCTGATTCGCGAGCGGGTGGCGTTGGGCGAGCGTTTCGCGGGCTTCGGCCACGGCGTCTACAAGCTCGGTGATCCCCGCGCGCAGGCCTTGCTGGAGGCTTTGGCGCGCTCGGGCGCAGAGCGCAAACTGACTCACGAAATCCCGGAACGCATTGCGGAAGCGACCGGCGAATTCGTCAATATCGACTATGCGCTGGCGGTGCTCGTGCACACGCTGGGCCTGCCGCCGGGCCATGAACTGGTGCTGTTTTCGATGGCCCGCACGGTCGGATGGATCGCGCATGCGAGCGAACAATTGCGCCAGGAGCGGCTGATTCGCCCGCGTGCGCGCTATGTCGGCCCCGCCCCGGGACGCGCCCGGATTACTTGACCGGCTTGGCCGGCTCGATGACGCCGCCGCCCTGGCGACGGCGGATGATCCAGATCGCAAGCGCTGCAACCAGCGCACCGCCCAGCACCGCGAGCATCCAGAGATGCTTGGCCGTGCCGTGATGATGCGGCAGCCCGAAATATTCGTGCAGCACGGAGATCGCGAATACGCCCGGCAGCACATGCGCCATCGCCCAGACCAGGATGGCCGGAATATTCACGCCGTAAAACCGCAGCGGCGGCATGCCCAGCGCGCCCGCCGTGACCGGTACGAAGGCGCGGATCGGCGGCACAAAGCGCGCAAAGAACACCGCAAGCGCGCCACGGCTTTGGAAGAAGGCTTCGCTTTGCGCCACCACGGCGGGGTAGTTCTTCAGCGGCCAGACGCTGAGAATCTCGCGCTGCGAACGATGGCCAACCCAGAACGCGGTGCCGTCCCCGAGTGCGGCCCCGGCAATCGCCGCCGCCAGCACCGCCCACAATTTCAGTTCGCCGCCGGGCACCAGCGCGCTCAAGGCGAGGATGATGGTTGATCCCGGCACCAGCGAGCCGACCACCGGAACAGCTTCCAGCAGGGCGGCGAGGAACAGCGTCAGGTAAGCAAGCCACGGATGGGCCGAGACAAATGCGATCAGAGGGTCGAGGAAGGAGGCCACAAAATTCCCGTTTCAGCCGCGTGGGTTGCCTGTTTCCCAGACCTAACAACTCGCCAAGGGGGCGGGAAGGGCCGTCCCGAGGTGTCGGTTCCGCGGCGGGCTGGCCCGGCCGCCGGGCAAAAGTACGGCGTGATTCGCAGGGCTGCCCTCCAAAAATCGAGTTCAGTACCTATCTCAATGATAAGGCAGCGGAACTTTCATTGCGCGGCGGGCTTCTGCCGGCCGTTGCACTCTGCTAGGTTTGTGGCAACACCCATCCGCAGCCATTCAACAAATCTGGTTTCGGGAGCGCCCGGGACCTCGGAGGATTGATGACGACCGCCGCCATGCACAAAACTGTTGAGCCCGTCGGTTTGCCCGATATGAAGGTGTCGGTCCGGCAGGTATTTGGAATCGATACCGATCTCGAAGTGCCTGCCTATTCCGAAGTTGACCCGCACGTGCCGGACGTCGATTCGGATTACCGTTTCGATCGTGCCACCACGCTCGCGATCCTGGCCGGTTTCGCCCACAACCGCCGCGTCATGGTCACCGGCTATCACGGCACGGGTAAATCGACCCATATCGAGCAGGTCGCAGCGCGGCTGAATTGGCCTTGCGTGCGCGTCAACCTCGACAGCCATATCAGTCGTATCGATCTGGTCGGCAAGGACTCCATCGTCGTGCGTGACGGCAAGCAGGTCACGGAATTCCGCGACGGCATTCTGCCCTGGGCGCTGCAGCACAACATCGCGCTGGTGTTCGACGAATATGACGCCGGGCGCCCCGACGTGATGTTCGTGATCCAGCGCGTGCTGGAAGTCTCCGGCCGCCTGACGCTGCTCGACCAGAACAAGGTGATCAAGCCGCACCCGTCGTTCCGCCTGTTCTCGACCGCCAACACGGTCGGTCTTGGTGATACGTCGGGGCTCTATCACGGCACCCAGCAAATCAACCAGGGCCAGATGGACCGCTGGTCGATCGTCACCACGCTGAATTACCTGGCGCATGACGAGGAAGTCGAGATCGTACTCGCCAAAGCGAAGCACTATCGCACGCAGGAAGGCCGCGACATCGTCAACAAGATGGTGCGGCTCGCCGACCTCACCCGTAACGCGTTCGCCAATGGCGACCTCTCGACGGTGATGAGCCCGCGTACGGTGATCACCTGGGCGGAGAACGCCGATATCTTCTCCGACATCGGCTTTGCGTTCCGCGTTACCTTCCTCAACAAGTGCGACGAGCTGGAACGGCCGCTGGTGGCTGAATTCTATCAGCGCTGCTTCAACGCGGAGCTGGCCGAGAGTTCGGTCAACGTGGCGCTCAGCTAGCCCATGCCAACCATTTCCGTCGAGCGCACCATTGGAAAGACCAAGAAGGCGGTGCTCGGCGGACTCATCGGCTACAACAACGAGAAGATGGGGAAGCAGAAATACAAGCGCCTCGCCATCTCCTTACGCGAAGGCGACAAGATCGTCGGCGGGATTGTCGGTGAGGTCTGGACCACGGTGCTGTTCATACAGTTGTTCTGGATGGAGCAGAAACTTCGCGGCAAGGATTTTGGAACAAAGCTGATCAAGGCGATTGAAGACGAAGCGAGACGGTTTGGGGCCACGCGGTCCTATCTCGATACGATGAGTTTTCAGGCGCCGGGTTTCTACCGCGCCTGCGGTTATGAGGAATTCGGTTCGATCGAAGGTTATCCTGAAGGCGTGACGCGCCATTGGTTCACGAAAGCGCTATGAGCACATCCAACTCCAAATTCCGCACCGGATCCAAGGAAGCGCCGACCGAACCGTTCAAGCGCGCGGTGACGTCGTGCCTGCGCGCGATCGCAAAAGCACCCGAGCTCGAAGTGACGTTCGCCGCCGAACGTCCGGGTCTCGCGCCGGGCAAGGCCCGGTTGCCCGAACCTGCGCGCAAGATGACGAAACGCGATGCCGCGATTGTGCGCGGCCACGCCGATTCGATCGCGCTGAAACTCGCCTGTCACGATCCCAAGGTCCACCGCAAGCTGATGCCGGGCAATCCGCAGGCGCGCGGCGTGTTCGAGGCGGTGGAGCAGGCCCGCGTCGAAGCGATCGGCTCGCGGCGGATGGCCGGTGTCGCGAAAAACCTCACCGCGATGCTCGACGATCATTTCCATCGCGGCAAATTCGACGAGATCACCGACCGCGCCGACGCGCCGCTGTCGGATGCGCTGGCGATGCTGGTGCGCGAACGGCTGACCGGGTTGGCGCCGCCCACCGCTGCTAGAAAAGTAGTCGATCTCTGGCGGCCGGTGCTGGAAGACAAGATCGGCGCACGGCTAGATCAGTTGAGCCGCGTTACCGAAGACCAGGCCAAGTTCGGCGACCTCGTGCACGATCTGCTGTCGGCGCTCGACCTTGGCGACGACCGCAATGCTGATGCGGATGACGACGAGAACAACGAGGAGAATCAGGACGGCGAGAACGATCAGTCCGGCGCCGAAGGCTCGCCCGACTCTGACGCCGCGCAGGAAATGAGCGCCGATCAGGCCCAGGCCTCGACCGACGAGATGTCGGAGAGCGCGATGGAAAGCGCGCAGGCTTCCACGTCAGACACCTTCGACGACGGCGAACTCGGCGACGACGAAACGCCGGGCGAGGCGACGCGGCCGAATTCGCGCGGCGCCAATGAACCACGCGGGCCGGAATATCACGCCTTTGCGCCGAAGTTCGACGAGGTGATCGCGGCCGAGGATCTCTGCGACCATGACGAACTGGAACGGCTGCGCAGCTATCTCGACAAGCAGCTGGCGCACCTGCAGGGCATCGTCGCCCGGCTGGCCAACCGGCTGCAGCGCCGCCTGATGGCGCAGCAGAACCGCGCCTGGGAGTTCGATCTCGAGGAAGGCATCCTCGACCCGGCGCGGCTGTCGCGCGTGGTCACCGATCCCTATCATCCGCTCTCGTTCATGCACGAGAAGGAAGCGACCTTCCGCGACACCGTGGTGACGCTGCTGCTGGACAATTCCGGTTCGATGCGCGGCCGTCCCATTACGGTGGCGGCGACCTGTGCCGACATTCTGGCGCGCACGCTGGAGCGTTGCGGCGTCAAGGTCGAGATTCTCGGCTTCACCACGCGCGCCTGGAAGGGCGGGCAGTCCCGCGAGGCGTGGCTTGCCGCCGGCAAGCCGGCCAATCCCGGCCGGCTGAACGATTTGCGCCACATCATCTACAAATCCGCCGATGCCCCCTGGCGCCGCGCGCGGAAAAATCTCGGGCTGATGATGCGCGAGGGGCTTTTGAAGGAAAACATCGACGGCGAGGCTTTGGATTGGGCGCACAAGCGCCTGCTCGGACGTCCCGAACAGCGCAAGATCCTGATGATGATTTCCGACGGCGCGCCGGTCGACGATTCCACCCTGTCGGTCAATCCGGGCAATTACCTCGAACGGCATCTGCGTCATATCATCGAGGAGATCGAGACCCGTTCGCCGGTCGAACTGATCGCGATCGGTATCGGTCACGACGTCACGCGGTATTATCGCCGTGCGGTTACCATCGTCGATGCCGAGGAACTCGGCGGCGCCATCACCGAAAAGCTTGCCGAGCTCTTCAGCGAGACCCACGGCGCCGCGCCCACGACAACGCGCCGGCCACGTCGTCTGCACTCCTGAGAGTATGCGCGCACCGGTGAGCCGCCGTCGCTTTCTGAAAACTGCAGCGGCGGGGCTCTCGGCCGCGGCGCTGCCTGCGATCGCGCATGCGCAGACCGCAGTTCAGCGGCCGCCGAAGCCGGCAATCCCGGATGAATATTCGGTCACCGCGCCGGTCTCGATCGAGGTCAATGCAAGGCCGCTACCGTCGTTCGATACCCGTGACCGCTCACATGTGCGGTTTGGCTCGCTGGAATATCGCAGCGGGTTGATTCTGACCTCGCGGTTTCGCGGCTTCGGCGGCCTGTCGGGGCTGCGGCTCGACGCCAAGGGCGAGCGCTTCATCGCCATCAGCGACAAGGGCGGCTGGTTTACCGGCCGCATCGTCTACAAGGGCCGCGAGATGACCGGCCTCGACGATGTCGAAGCGTCGCCGATACTCGGTCCCGATGGCAAGCCGATCACCGCGCGCAACTGGTTCGACACCGAGTCGATCGCGCTCGATGGTTCTTACGTCTATGTCGGCATCGAACGGGTCAACCAGATATTGCGGTTCGATTTCGCCAAGGGTTTTACACGCTCGCTCGGTGAGCCGCTGCCGTTGCCGCCGGCGGCGCGCAAATTGCCGTTCAACAAGGGGATCGAGGCGCTGGTGATGGTGCCGAAGGGCCTGCCCCTGGCGGGGACGCTGGTCGCAATCTCCGAACGCGGGTTAGATGCCGCCGGCAACATCATGGGCTTTATGATTGGCGGCAAGACGCCCGGTCAGTTCGGCATCCGCCGCACCGAGAATTTCGACGTCAGCGACGCGGTGTTGCTGCCCTCGGGTCAATTGCTGTTGCTGGAGCGCAAGTTTTCCATGCTCGGCGGCATCGGCGTCCGGATCCGGCGCATCGCGCCAAATTCAATCGCCTCAGACGCCGTGATCGACGGTCCTACGATCTTCAACGCCGATCTCGGCAGTGAGATCGACAATCTGGAAGGCATCGAAGCCCATGTGACCGACGAGGGCGATACGGTGCTGACGCTGATCTCCGACGACAATTTCACGATGATCCAGCGCAATCTGCTGCTGCAGTTCACGCTGGTGGATTGAGGCAGGCGGAGGGCACTGCGTAACGCTGTTTTCGGAACGGTTCTTGCAACGATCCGGGCAGTGAAACCGGAGCATTTGATGACCAGGTCCATTCGCGTAGTTTTCATCCTTTCGATCGTTTTCACGGGTTTCGCCGCGCAGGCGGAGACCTGGCCTACCCGGATGATCAAGGCGACCATCCCATTTGGCGCGGGCAGTGCGGCCGACGTCGTGCCGCGGTTGTTGTTCGATCGTCTGGCGGTCGAGCTTGGTCAGCCGATCGTGATCGAGAACCGCGCCGGTGCGGGTGGAACGGTCGGTTCGGGCCTGGTGGCGAAGGCTGATCCCGACGGCTACAGCATTCTCTCCAACTCCAACGCGTTGACGATTGCACCGGCGATCTTTCCGAATCTGGCCTTCGATGCCGCGCGCGACCTCGCCTCGGTGCTGATGATCGGCTCCACCGCCAATGTGATGATCGTGCCGAATTCGCGTCCGTGGAAAACCATCCGGGATTTCATCGCGGACGCCAAGGGCAAGCCCGGATCGATCTCCTATGGTTCGGTCGGCATCGGCAGCGCGGTCCACATCAGTTCCGAGAAGTTCCGCCTCGCCGCCGGCTTTGAGGCCACCCACGTTCCCTATCGCGGCGGCGGCGAGGTGATCGCCGATATCCTTGGCGGCCGGATCGATTTCTATTTCTGTCCGCTCGCAACCGCGCTGCCGTTGATCCGCGAGGGCCAGGTGCGCGCGCTCGTGGTATCGACGGCCAAACGCGCCACCGAGCTGCCCGACGTGCCGAGCCCGGTCGATATCGGATTGAAGGATGCCGACAGCGCGATCTGGTTCGGCGTATTGGTGCCGTCGAAGACGCCGCGCGAGATCGTCGACAGGCTGCATGCGGCAGGCACCAAGGTGCTGGCCGATCCGGTGACGCAGGAGGGCTTGAAAAAGCTCGCCATCGAGCCGATGCCGATGACCCCCGGCGAGATGGATGCACTCCTCAAGCGCGAGATCGCGGCCAATTTTGAGCTGATCAAGGCCGCAGGGATCAAGCAGTAAGGGGGAGGGTTGCGCTGGCGGCGGGTTGAGGGGAGGGGCACGGCTCGCTACGCTGGAGACCAGCGTCTTGCCCTCCCAATCCGGACATCCCCCATGAGCAACCTGTTTTCCCCGATCCAGCTGCGTGGCCTGAAACTCGCCAACCGCATCATGGTGGCGCCGATGTGCCAGTATTCCTCTGATGATGGCGACGCCAATGACTGGCACTTCACGCATATCAATTCGCTGGCGCTGTCGGGCGCTTCGATCTTCTGCATCGAGGCAACCGCGGTCGAGGCGATCGGCCGGATCACGCCGGGCTGCCTCGGCCTCTACAACGACGCCAACGAGGCCGCGCTGAAGCCGATCCTGGCCTCGGTGCGCAAGCGCTCCAGGGCTGCCGTGATGATCCAGCTCGCCCATGCCGGCCGCAAGGCGTCGAGCCACACGCCCTGGGACGGCGGCCAGCTGATCCCGGTTTCCGAAGGCGGCTGGCGGGCGGAAGGGCCATCGGCGATTGCGCACAAGGAGAGCGAGACGCCGCCACTGGCGTTCGACGCCGCGGGTCTTGTCCGCGTGCGCGATGCGTTCGTCGCGGCCACCAGGCGCGCCGAGCGGCTCGGCATCGACGCCATCGAGGTGCACAGCGCCCACGGCTATCTGCTGCATCAATTCCTGTCGCCGATCTCCAACCAGCGCACCGATCAATATGGCGGGTCGCTGGAGAATCGCATGCGCTTTCCGCTCGAAGTGTTCGATGCGGTGCGCGCGGCGTTTCCGCACGACAAGCCGGTGGGCCTGCGGCTCTCCTCGACCGACTGGGTCGAGGGCGGCTGGGATCTGGCGCAGACCATCGAATGTGCCAAGGCGCTGAAGCAGCGCGGCGTCGACTGGATCGACGCATCCTCGGGCGGGGTCAGCCCGTTGCAAAAAATCCCGCTCGGCCCCGGCTATCAGGTGCGGTTCGCGGAGGCCATCAAGCAGGCGACCGGCCTCACGACGATTGCGGTCGGCCTGATCACCGAAGCCGGACAGGCCGAGGAGATCGTGGCCTCCGGCAAGGCCGACATGGTCGCGCTGGCCCGCGGCATGCTCTACGACCCGCGCTGGGGCTGGCACGCCGCCGCCGAACTCGGCGGCGAGGTGTTTGCGCCGCCGCAATATTGGCGCTCGCAACCCTCGACGCAAAAAGCGCTGTTCGGCGCGACCACGTTCGGCACGCGGTAGCACTTTCTTCCCTCTCCCCTTGTGGGAGAGGGTGGCTTCGCGCAGCGAAGACGGGTGAGGGGTTCTATCCGCGAGTACAGATATTGCGGAGACAGACCCCTCATCCGGCGCCATAGCCGATGCAAAGCATCGGCGTTCTAAGAACGGCGGCCGTAGGCCGCCTACGCCACCTTCTCCCACAAGGGGAGAAGGGAAGCACATCTCTAACGTCGTCATTCCGGGGCGCATCGAAGATGCGAACCCGGAATCTCGAGATCCCGGATTCGGTGCTTCGCACCGCTCCGGGATGACGGATGCGCTTTGGCGCATCCGTCAATTCACTCCCGGCGGTGCATCCGTCGCTTTCACCTGCCAGAACCGCAGCATGCGCTGCGCATTGTCCAGCGTCAGCTTGGCGTATTGCGATTTGGCCTGCGCCAGTTGGTGCGGGCTCATGTTGCCGGACGCGAAGCGGCTGTCGAGCACGGCGGCCACGGTTTCCCAGCTCAATCCTGCGACGCGGCAGGGAACCAGCAGGCCTTCGTCGCGCAGGCTTTGCATCAGCGGGCGGATGACGTCGATGCCGGAGCGCGACAATTCGGCGAGTGCTGCCACCGTCTCCTCGTATTTGCGCTGTCTGGCAAAACTCATCAGCGCGCCTTCGTTGAGCTGGCCGTTCTTGGCGAGCAGCGTCACGTAGCGCTTGGCGGAAGCGAAATCGCGCACGCGGGACATTTCGCGGCTGGCGCCGTCGGCGGCGGCCGCGATCGCGCCGCGGATTTCCTCGAACAGATGCGGCGGCGCGCGCGACAGCAGCCGCGTCCGCACCGCTTCGGTGGCGTCGCGCAGCAATTGCCGCCGGATATCCGCCGGCAGGTCGACGCGGATGCCGGTCTCGATCGCCAGCTCCGGATCGTGTTCGGCCTGCGCCAGCAGCACCGCGAAACCGTTCGTGGAAACCTTTGCGCCGGGATTGGCGACCAGCTTGCGGCTGACGCTCGGATAATGCCGCGCCAGCAGCGCGTCGGTGACGATTTCGGCGAGCCACCAGCGGCCGGATATCGCCAGCAGATGCGCCTCGCTTTTGGTCTGCGCGAGCTCGACCAGATCCTCCGCCGACAGCCGCGCGGATTCGGTCAGCACGGGCGCCGCGACCGAAATATCCTCGTTGTGGGCGAGGCGCCGGATCACGGCCTGCGGCGCCTGCTTCACCGACGCGAGCTGGCTGCTCATTTCGGCGAGCGCGATGCGCGCGCTGACGTCGGCGATGGCGCGCAGCTCGATGGTCCTGATCAGCCGTTCGAGCACGTCGCCGAACAGCTCGATCTGTTCGCCATTGAAGCCGTCGGCCGAGGTCAGGAACAGGTCCGTGACGCGGCGGAAAGTCTCGAGGTGTTTTTGCGCCGAGCCGGCCTTGATGGCGGCCTCGACTTCATCGGCGATGGATTGTTCTAGCATCGCTCGTCCTGAGCGTTCGAAGCCAATTCTGGCACAGGGAAAAAGCGTATGGGCAATAGCTGAACAGTCGGTAAAATTTGGGGTGTTGGGCTGGCCTCTCACCATCATTGCGAGCGAAGCGAAGCAATCCATGGCGCGAGATACTCAGTGAAACTACGGAGATTTGGGTCGCCGCGTTCAATGCTGCGCTGACGGGGAAGGTGAGGTATGGGTTCTCGCGTCATTCTCCGCTGTCGTCCCGGCAAAGGCCTCTCCATGCGTCGTCCCGGCGAAGGCCGGGACCCATACGCCGCGGCGGTTGTTGTTGCAGATGGTCTCTGACGCCGGCGTTCCTATCGATAGGCCGCGGCGTATGGGTCCCGGCCTTCGCCGGGACGACAAAAATCATTCCCGCGGCAGGTTTCGCCCGGGTTGTTCAAATCGTTCGCCCCCGAAAATCCAGAGGGCGCAGGGAATGCCGGATGCGCGCTGCACCCGCGGTCTCATGTGCGATTGTGCATAAGAATGCTGCACATGAGCATACAGGGCAGCGGAGAACATCCGACATTCCCTGCGCAATGGCTTTACGGCTTATGACGCGCTCTCCCCGGTGAGACGGCCTCTATTGCCACCGTCGCCCCTCGGAAGCGTTGGCTTCCGAAAGGCTTGACGCCGTTACGGGCGCCAGGACCACACGCTTTCACCGTACGCATCAGCCGCGACCGTCAATCGCAACGTCAACGTCCACCGCATCCCCGCCCCTCGTCATGACGACGGCCGACGCCCCTCTGAGTGGGACGGGATGGCGATAGTTGTGCAGGTGATTTGGGGGCGAAGGAAAGCGAAATATTTTCGATTTTCGGAAATTTAGGGCTTGACATGATTTCCGTAAATCGGAAGTGATTTGCCCGTCGGGTCGATTTTTCGCAGTTTCTCGTCGTCCCGGCGAAGGCCGGGACCCATAACCACAGGATCGAGTGGCTTAGGCGAAGTCGTTGATCAGCGCCTCTCAACACAAACGCCGCGGCGTATGGGTCCCGGCCTTCGCCGGGACGACGCAAGATGTTAGGCCTCACACCTCCGCCGGCATCTCCACCGCTTGCGCCTTCACCGGCATCGGCCACGTCTCGTATTTCTCTGGCAGGTTCAATTGGGCTCGCCCGCTCCTTCTGCCAGCTTCCGGTCAAGTCGTATCAGTGCACGGGGGCTGGAGCAGCCATTGAACTTTCAAGCCGCGTTGAGCGACAGACGCAAACGGATGATAGCGGGTTGGGATGGCCAATCGCATAACGGACAATCCATGCGTATTCTTCTCATATCGCTTTTGCTGTTTGCGAGCTCCGCGTCTGCGCAATCCGCGCCTGCCGTCGACTGCAACGCGATCAAGAACTCCACCGTTCCCGTCGAGTTGGCCTATCATGGTCAGGACGGGACGAGGAAAGTCGTTCAGGCCTATCGAGACACACCGGGCGGTAACGTCGTCTGGATTCGGGAGATACCGCCGTCGACCCGCCCAAACCCACCCGTTTTCGTGACGAAGGCAATTTATGTCGATGGAGCCCTCGCATCGTCGGAGTGGTGGACGACTTATGTCGGCAAATATTCGCATCGCACAGCGAAATATTCGGCCGATGGACTGCCCAGGAATTTTGATCGTCGATCGGACGTGACTTACACGATGCACACGCTGACAACGGACGGTGAGAATACCACCGAGGAGAAAACCAGCACGACCTCCTACAGATTCAGATCAGAAGGAACAACCGCGGTTGGATCCTGTGTTCTCCAGGTGATCCGTGGCGAGAGCGAAAACACCAACGATGCCGGCCGCACCCGCCGTACCTTTCAACTCTACTTTCCCGAACTGCGGATATCCGCCACGGCAACCGATGCGGAGCCCATCTTGGACGGGCTCAGCACGGATTTTTCCGAGATCAAGCCGGTAAACGCTCGCAGGGTGGATTGAGCTGCGGAACTACCGGGCCCCCTCTGCCCGTCATTGCGAGCGAAGCGAAGCAATCCATATCGCCTCGACCCAACTATGGATTGCTTCGTCGCTTTCGCTCCTCGCAATGACGGCAATCTGCGAAAGGCCCGCAGGGCGGATTAGCGACACGTAATCCGCCGTTCGATCGAAAAAAAAGCGCCGGATTACGCCTTCCGCCTTCGCTCCGCGAGCTACGGCGGACAAGTCGGCTCAATCCGCCTCACAAGCTAATTCTCGAAACCGACGAATACCGTGGCTTCCTCGACAGACTTTCGTTCGGACACGACCGCATTTGCCGGGAAGCTTTCATCCGGCCAGCCCAGCGCGATGCTTTTCATGATGACCTGATCGTCGGCTATGCCGGCGTGCTCGCGTACCACGGGTGATTGCATGATGCCCTGACTGTTGATCACGGCGCCCAGCCCGCGAGACCAGGCAGCATTGACCAGGGCGGTCGCCACGGCGCCGCAATCGAAGGGCGTATCGTCGCTACCGTCAAGCACACGGTCATAGGTCACGATCACGCATACAGGCGCGTCGAATTGACGGAAGCCGCGCAATACCCAGTCCTGGCGCCTGTCCTTGTCATCGCGCGCGATCCCCATTGCGGAGAATAACTGCTTGGCTACCCCGACCTGCCTGTCGCGGTGCGGACCTGCAAAGGCCTGACCGGTGCGGAATTCGCGCGACTGCGGTATGCCCGCTACCATCCGCTCGGTGTTGCCGGCGCGGATTCGATCCAGCGGTTCGCCGGTGACGATGTAAAAATTCCAGGGCTGGGTGTTCATCGACGACGGAGCGCGCATCGCCAGAGCGATGATTTCCTCAATCAGCGCCCTGGGTACCGGATCGGGCTTGTAACCGCGGATGCTTCGGCGACCAAGGATAACGTCATCAAACTGCATATGTCCAAGATTCCCCAGATCACTTTTGAAGGCTCGATTTTTGAAGGCTGGATTTTCGCGGTTTCTTCGCCTTCGTGCAAGTAAGACGTAAGGTTCGGACGTACCGTCACCTCGGGCAGTCTGATCCGGCAGTGGCATCCGGTTTGCGTCAAAGCAAGCCCGTAGGGCGGTTTGAGCAGACTTGTCCGCCCTACCAGCTGTCACCGTAACAAGATCCGATCAATGCGACATCAATGTCGGCTTGGTCATCGAGGCAAGCATACCACGCGTCGTCCCGCCAAGAATAAATTCCCGCAGCCGGGAATGCCCGTACCCGCCCATGACAATGAGGTCGGCACCTGTATCGGCTGCATATGACAGGATTGCATTGTAAACACCGATCTTGCTGACGGGGATGCGCTCAATCCTGGCGTTTACTCCGTGACGGGTCAGATGGGTCGCGATGTCAGCACCCGGAAGGTCTGCGCTTTTGGCGCTCTGAGTGTCCGCAACAACAATACTCGTCGTGCCGGAGCGGGTAAGAAACGGCATGGCATCGGCGACCGCTCGGGCGGCTGCCCGGCTGCCATCCCAGCACACCATGACATGATCGAGTTTGAGGCGCTCCTTCTGAATGAAAGGCACGATCAGCACCGGCCTTCCGGATTCGAACAGCGCGGCCTCAAGGACGATATTCGTGGTTCGATGATCCCGGTCCCCTTCAAATTGGCCAATGACGGAAAGATCGAATCGTCTTGCGATATGCGCAAACCGGGTTGGTCCGTCGCCGACATCAGTTTCAATTCTGCGTGTTTCGGCTGAAACGCCGGCGCGCCGCGTCGCCTCGTCAAACGCGGTGGCCACGGACTCTGCGCGTTTGTGAGCTTCAACTTGCTGGGCTCGAATAAAGTTAGCGGACAGGTCAACGTCACCAACCACTGCCGGATAGAAGGCGGTCCCCATGACGTGGGCGCCGAATGTTTCCGCAACCGACAAGGCGTAATTGGAAACGCCATCTTGCGATGTACCGTAAGACAGGTTGACAAGAATATCTTTGATCATGGCTCTGCCTCCAGTGAGGTGATCGCGTAACTACGCTAATTCCAGTGCCCATCTTTATCCCGGCGGCGCACCATTCCCTTGTCCCGGGAGCGGCGTGCGGATTCGAGTAACAGGGCAAACGGGTCCACGCTGCATGCCATCGAGACACTCCTGATCCGGCCGTCACCAGATGGCGGTCAGGCTGAGACTTCAAGCGATCGTGTCAGCGGTTGAAATCACGACCGGTCATCCGTTCCCAGGCTGCAAACGAGATCACCAATATACGGGACGGAAGTTCGATTTGATCGCTCTGTCTCCATGAGTGCAATGTGACTAAACGTATCAGTGCCGATCGCCTGAATTGATTCCTCGTGTCGCACGCGCGACATTGCCAAAATGCAAACGCATTGCTCAAAACTCAAAATGTCATCTTTGCCTTCCGTATTTTGGGCGATTTCAGTATTTCTAATTTCACGAGTCGTAATCGCGCGGCCCGGGCAGTATGGTTTAACGTTTTCGAGCGAGGCATGCCCTCGGACTTGATCCGGGGCTGAATGCTGTGAGCGCCAACAAAACGCTTCAAAAAATATCACGAACCCGCAAAATCCCGCGGCGTGAAGTTGAGGTCGAGCACCTTCCATTCGCCGTAACGGTCGACCGGCAGCATCGCATAGGGCTGGCAGGCTTCCAGCGCGCTGATGGCGCTGCGCATCAACAGCGGGCCCTTGGCGGAAGCGCTGGCCTCGATCAGCTGCGGCTCCGCCGCGAGCTTGCCGTCCTGGCCCATGAACACGCGCAGCTTGACCTTGACGTCGTCGGAGCCTTTCAACGCGGGCGGAAGTTTCGAGCAGGTCCGCAAGTGCCGCCGGAACGCCGCTACGACGCTTGAATTGACGTCGGCGGATGTGGTCGCGGGCGCGTCGAAATTGTCCGAGCCCTTGTCGCCGGATGACGGCGCGCTCGGCGAAATCGGCGGCGGCAGACCGAGCAGGACGTTGTATTTGAGTGTCAGGTCAGGCTCGGGCGGCTTGTAGGCCGGCGTCTGCGTCACTCCCTGCGGTGGCGTGGCTGGCAGCGGCGCCGGGCTCGGTGCGGCCAACGCCTGCTTCTGCGGCGGCGGCGGAGGTGGTTGTGGAACCGCAGGTGGTTGAACCGCAGGCGCCGGCGGGACGGGCTTGTCGAGCGCGGTGAAATCAGGTTGCGGCGTCGGCGTCGCAACCGGTTCGGGCGTCTTCTCGATGTCGGCCTTCTGGGGGATGTCTTGCTTTTCAGGAATATCCTGCGGCGCGACGATATCGACCGCGATCGACTCAGGTGTGACAGCGCCGAACGGATGCACGTCGGAGAACACGAACAGCAACGCCAGCAGCGACAGATGGGCAATCGCCGATGCGGTCATGTCCGAAGGTATGATCTGGCGCAGGTTCATCGTACCAAGACAATCGATGGGCTTCGAGCATACCGCGGCGCGACCGCCGCTCAATCCCATTTCGGCGCAAAGCCGAAATTGGTGAGCCGGCCGCTGGCGCTGCCCATCCCGGAAATCTCGCGCATGTCATCGTCCGACAGTTCGAAATCGAAGATCTCGATATTTTCAGACAGCCGCTCCAGCTTCGACGTCCGCGGGATCGCCGCCACGTTCTGCTGCACCAGCCAGCGCAGGCACACTTGCGCTGATGTCTTGCGATAGCGGTCGCCGATCCGCAGCAAGGTCTGGTCGTTCTTCACGCGGCCCTTGGCGACCGGGCTATAGGCCACCACCGCCATGCCATGGCGTGCGCAGGCTTCCCTCACCTTGGCCTGGTCCAGATAGGGATGGTATTCGACCTGATCGCAGACCAGCGGCTCCGGGCACGCCGCCACCGCCTCCTCGATCAGGGCCACGGTGAAATTGGAAACGCCGATATGCCGGGCAAGCCCAAGCTGCTTGACCCGCGCCAGCGCGCCCAGCGTTTCCGACAGCGGCACCTGCGGATTGGGCCAGTGCAGCAGCAACAGGTCGATCTCGGTCAGGCGCAATCTGGCGAGACTTTCCTTCGCCGATCGCTCGAGATCGTTGGGCGCAAAATGCGTGGTCCAGATTTTCGTCGTGACGAACACCTCGCCGCGCTTGACGCCGGAGCCGCGCAGCCCCTCGCCCACTTCGCGTTCGTTCTCGTAGACCTGCGCGGTGTCGATGTGCCGATAGCCGAGCCGCAGCGCCTGCTCGACCAGGCGCGCGCAGGTTCGCCCGCGCAATTCCCAGGTGCCGAGCCCGACCGCCGGGATTTTTGCGCCGTTGGCTTCGATGAAATGCATCGCCCATTATGGGCCGTCGGCAGCTCAGTGCCAACACATAACGTTTTCGTGCGAGGTGGATTGCGGCTCGCACAGCAATCAAGTTTACGCAGATTGCGTAGACTTATCTGCGGCAGAAAACGCGTCAGAATCTGGGCCGTGTACCCATAAACCGGCGGCGTGATGCGACGAAGGCCACGTCCGCTCTGCCCGTAAGGCGACCAAACTCGTGCGACCGCGCAATATGTCGCTCGCCTCCAGGATGCGGGCCACAGCGGCACATCCCTTGATTTGGCGCGATCTTCGTGGTAGCTACGCTTCATGATCAACGTCGTACGCACCGCGAACCGTAAAAACATGACCCGCTCTCGCTGGGCCGTGGAAGGAGTCGTGCGCTAGAAATTCGACGACGCGATCTTTTCACCAGGCCCCGCCGGCATCGGACGGGGCCTTTTGTTTGGCCATGTTCCCTGCCGGCGCAACAGCAGGAGCATCCGATGCCACCCCAACAGACGAACATCACATCCGGGACCGAGCGCGATGCCGCAGGGCTCGGCCTCGACCTGCCCGTCGCATTACCAACGGCCGCATCGACGCGGAACGTCCTCGGCTTGCTCAAGCGATATTGGCGTGCGATTCAGGAGCGGCGCCAACACCAGAGCTTGGCCTACCTGAACGACAGGGAACTGATGGACATCGGCCTGACGCGCGGTGATATCGACCACATCACACCCCAACGCGCTATCGACAGGATTAGAGATAGCGCGATGTACCTATTGAGCCGTGGGATGTAACCGATCAACCGTCACATGCGGACTGCGCTTTGCGAACAAGCAGCCGTCAGCGCGGCTGCTTGCCTGTTGAGTTTGCGTCAATCAGGCTGTGGCTGCGCCTTGGTGAGTCCGCGTCCTAGAGCCTTTTCCGTTCCGATGGAATCGGAACGGGGCTCTCGATTCTTGTTTTGACGCGTTTTCTACCGCAGATAAGTCTACACAATCTGCGTAAACTTGATTGCTGTGCGAACCGGTATCCACTTCGCTCGAAAACGCTCCAGATGGTAGCCGATTCCGTGGCGAGCGCCGCGAACACGGTCTCCGGCGAATGGGCGATGACGGCAAGCAGCGCCCGCGCCGGTCCGCGCGGCGCGCGTTTGCCCTGCTCCCAGTTCCGGATGGTCTCGACCGGCACGCCAAGCCGGGCTGCGAATTCGAGCTGAGTCAGGCGCGAACGGCGGCGCAGGTCGCGCACGGCCAGGAGCGGCGGTGGGTCCGCCGCTGGTGCGGAGGCCAGTTCCGACATCGCGCTCGCCGGCGCGAGCGGGAACTCCTGCCCGTCCCGCAGTTCCACGATCCGTCCGTCTGCCTTGAGCCGCAAGCGCTGCATGTTCGATTCCCGATCCGGGAATCATCGGCCAAGCGCGTTAAGGCCCGATTAACGATAGCCAGAGCGTTTTCAAGCGAAGTGGATACCGGTTCGCGTGAAGAAAACGCGTCAAATAAAAACCACCCAGCTCACTTCAGCCCGAACCACAGCGTGGCGATGCCGAGGAACGAGAAGAAACCGACCACGTCGGTGATCGTGGTGACGAAGGTGCCGGACGCCACCGCCGGATCGGCCCGCACCCGGTCCAGCACGATCGGGACCAGGATGCCGCCCAGCGCGCCGGCGATCAGGTTGCAGATGATGGCGAGCCCGATCACGATGCCGAGGCCGGGGATCTTGAACCACGCCACCGCAGCGACGCCCGTGATAACGGCAAAGGCGAGCCCGTTGACGAGACCGACCATCGCCTCGCGCAAGACCACGCGAAGCGCGTTGTTGGAATGAAGTTCGCGGGTGGCCAGCGCCCGCACCGCCACCGTCATGGTCTGGGTCGCGGCGTTGCCGCCCTGGCTCGCCACGATCGGCGCCAGCACGGCCAGCGCCACCATCTTTTCCAGCTGGCCTTCGAACAGGCCGAGCACCGAGGATGCCAGAAACGCGGTCGCCAGATTGACCAGCAGCCAGTTGAAGCGGGCGCGCGCGATGGTCCAGACGGTGTCGGACAATTCTTCGTCGCTGGTGACGCCGCCGAGCGCCTTCAGGTCCTCGTCGGCCTCTTCCTCGATCACGTCGACGACGTCGTCGATGGTGATGACGCCGACCAGCCGGTTGGTGGTATCGACCACGGGGGCTGCGACCAGATTGTATTTGCCGAACATCCGCGCGACCTCTTCCTGGTCGTCGAGCACGGAGACGCGGCGGCGGTCTTCCTCGATCAGGTCGGCGAGCGGCACCGGCCGCCTTGCCCGCAGCAGCGTGTCGAGCGAGACGGCGCCCTGCCAGTGCTGGTTGGCGTCGACAGCGTAGATTTCATAGAACCGGTCCGGCAGGTCCGGGGTGTCGCGCATGTAGTCGATCGCCTGCCCGACGTTCCAGTCCGGCGGCACCGCGATGAATTCGGACTGCATCCGCCGGCCGGCGGAGTTTTCCGGATACAGCAGGCTGCGCTCCAGCGCGTCGCGCTCGGACGGCGGCAGCTTTTCGAGGATTTCTTCCTGGTCCTCCTCGTCGAGGCCTTCGAGCAGTTCGACGGCGTCGTCCGATTCCAGTTCGCGAACGCCCTCCGCAACCGTCTGCGGTTCGAGCTCTTCGAGGATTTCCTCGCGAACGGCGTCGTCGACCTCGTTCAGCGCCGAGAAGTCGAAATCGGTGCCTGTCAGCTCGACGAGATGGACGCGGTCGTCGGGTTCGAGGGCGCCGATCAAATCGCCGAGATCGGCCTCGTGCAACTCGGCGACGACCTCACATAGCAAGGGGCGATCAGCGGCCTTGATGGCGCGTGTGATTTCCTCGACAAACTCGTGACGGATCTGGCCCTCTTCATCCCGCATCAAGGCGGGATCGAGCGCCGACCCGTCAACGGGTCGCGCAGCGGCTTGGGCAACGTCGATATCCTCGGCCATGCCGCGCCTCGCCGGTTTGACAGAACTTGCGTTTGAGTTATCGCTGCACGCATTACCCAATCGGCGACGCAAAGCGCAATGCTAAAGATGCACAACGGCTGATGACCCCAGGATTCACCAGGACGCTCTGCGCAGCCGTCGCGGCCGCGACGGTGTGGGCCACAGCGGCCACGGCCGCCGAATGCCCGCGCAAGGACGCGCTCGGCACCTCACGGGTTCTGCGCGTCGATGCCGCTACCTCACCGCGCGTCGGCCTGAAGAGCTTTCCGCAGACCCTGCCGCTGCAAGACCACGAGGTGGTCCTGACCTTCGATGACGGGCCGTGGCCGGGCACGACGCCCCAGGTGCTGGCCGCGCTCGCGCGCGAATGCGTGCTCGCCACCTTCTTTCTGATCGGCAGGTCGGCTTCGGCGCACCCGGAACTGGTGCGCAGGATTGCAGCCCTTGGCCACACGGTCGGGCACCACACCTGGTCGCATCCCAATATCAAACACATGAAGCCGGATGCGGCCGTGGCCGACATCGACAAGGGCTTTGCGGCGGTTGAAAAGGCGCTTCACGGCACCGCCACGACGACCCCGGGGATCGCAAGCGCGACCCCGGGCACGCCGTTCTTTCGCTATCCCTATTTCGAGATGACGCCGGCGACGCTGGACCTGCTGCAAAACCGCGGCATATCGGTATTCGGCGCCGACCTCTGGGCCAGCGACTGGGAGCCGATGAAACCGGCCCAGCAGTTGAAGCTGCTGACCGAGCGGCTGCAGGCCGCCCGCAAGGGGATCATCCTGCTGCACGATCCCAAGGCGCAAACCACGGCCATGCTGCCGGCGTTCCTGCGCTATCTGCGCGACAACCATTACCGCGTGGTCCATATCGTCCCGGCAGCCGCGGCGAGCACCGCCAGAGCTGTCCAAAACCCGAAATAAGTGTGGTATTTCGGCTATTAAGGCGGCATTCATGGCCCGCCGTTAAGGATTGCAAACAAGGCATTTTTCGAGTGAACCGAATACCGGTCCGCGCGGACCAACGTTCGATTGGGAATGAAGCCGGGGTTCTATGATCGCTAGCGCAGGTATGGGGCTCCGTCAGCGGGCATCGATTACTTTTTCAGCCGCAATGTTTCTGGGAATGCTGACCGGCACCACGGCGCAGGCCGCCCCGGCTGCCAATTGCCCCGGGCATCCCGATGCGCTGGGCACGTCGCGCACGTTGGTGGTCGATCCGCGGCAATATCCGCTGATCGGCACCATGCAATATGCCAAGACGCTGCCGCTGGAAGATCATGAGGTGGTGCTCACCTTCGACGACGGTCCGCTGCCGAAATACAGCAACCAGATCCTCGATATCCTCGCCGCCCATTGCGCCAAGGCGACCTTCTTCCTGGTCGGACGGCAGGCGAACGCCAACCCCGAAGGCGTGCGCAAGATGCGCGATGCCGGCCACACCATCGCCACCCATACCCAGAACCATCCCGGGAACATGAACCGGCTTTCGATCGATGGCGCCAAAAAAGAGATCGAGGACGGCATCGCGTCGATCACATCAGCGCTCGCCGACGGCACCGCGCCGTCGCCGTTCTTCCGCATTCCGGGCCTCGGCCGTTCCGATGTGATCGAGGCATATGCCGAAGCAAAAGGCCTGCAAATCTGGAGCGCCGATTTTCCTGCCGACGACTGGCGTCCGGTCTCCTCGCAGCGCGTGTACGACCTCGCGATGCAGCGGCTCGAGGCCAAGGGCAAAGGCATCCTGCTGCTGCACGACATCCAGGCGCGCACCGTCGCAGCCTTGCCGCGAATCCTGAGCGATCTGAAAGCCCGCGGCTACCGCCTCGTCCATGTCGTGCCCGCGACGCCGGGCCGGCCGGCGACGCCGACCGAGCCGTCGCAATGGCAATTGCATCCGATATCGGAGCAAGTGGCCACGTCACGCTGGCCCAAGATTCCGAATTTCGCCTATACCGCGACCGCGGCCCTGCCTGCGCCCGCGTTGTCGGACTCCGATTGGCGCAACACGGCCCCAGTGGACCGCGCGCAGCGCCGCGCCTTGCGCGACGCCTTGTGGTCGCGGCAGGTGGCGCTGGTGCTTGATCCGCCTGCGCTGCCGGTCCCGTCGTCGAGTGTGTTCAAGCTTCCGGAATCGATCCGCGTGACGATGCTGTATTCGCCACCATCCGCACGCAAGATAGAACCGACCGCGCCTGCCGCGCACGAAGTGTCAGCCAAGCAGGCCGCGCGCCCTGCCAAGCATGCAAAACATGGTGGCAAGGGCGCCGCCAAACATGTGCAGGTCAAGCCGGCCAAGAAGGTCCGCATGGCCGGCCTGAAGAAGCGCTAGACTCTTTTTGACGCGTTTTCTTCGCTCGAAAACGCTCTAGCCCGCCGCCGACTGCGCACGGCCCAGCAAGCCGCGCTGTTCGGCCACCGCGTGCGCCTCGTCGAGCGCCGCCGCCACGGCGTCCATCATCTCGTCGATCTGCTCCGGCGTGATGATCAGCGGCGGACAGACGAACACCGCGTCGGGACCGGCGCGGACGATGACGCCGCGCGCCATCGCGCCCTGCTGGATCAAGGCGCCGATACCTTCGGCCGGCGGCAGCGGCCGGCGTGTGGCCTTGTCGGCGACCAGTTGCAGCGCGCCGATCAGTCCAACGCCGCGCGCCTCGCCCACCAGCGGATGCGAGCCGAGCGCGCGCAGCCGCGATTGCAGATGCGGTGCGAGCGCCTTCACCTGCGAGACGATGTCGCGCTCCTTGTAGATGCGCAGCGTTTCCAGCGCGACGGCGGCGGCGACGGGGTGACCGGCATAGGTGAAGCCGTGGGCGAAATTGCCGAGCTTGCCGGCATGCTTGGTGATGGTTTCGGCGATGGTGTCGCTGATGATGGTGGCCGAGATCGGCAAATAGGCCGATGACAGCGCCTTGGCGACGGTCATGATGTCGGGCTCGATGCCGAACGTATCGCAGCCGAACATCTCCCCGGTGCGGCCGAAGCCGCAAATCACCTCGTCGGCGATCATCAGGACGTCGTACTTGCGCAGCACCTGCTGGATGCGCGGAAAATAATCGGCCGGTGGCACGATGACGCCGCCTGCCCCGTTCACGGGCTCGGCGATGAAGGCGCCGATCGTATCCGGCCCCTCGCGAATGATCATGTCTTCCAGATTGGCGACGAGGCGGTCGACGAACTGCGCCTCGCTCTCGCCCGGCCGGCCGTACAAATAATGGCTCGGGCAATCGGTCCGCAGGATGCCGCCGACCGGCAGATCCCATTCGACGTGGTTGGCGGCCAGCCCGGTCATGCTGCCGGAAAACACCGTGATGCCGTGATAGCCGCGCACGCGGCCGATGATGCGCTTCTTGCGCGGCCGGCCCAGCGCATTGTTGTAGAACCATACGATCTTCGCCGCCTGGTCGTTCGCCTCGGAGCCGGAATTGGCGAACAGCACCTTGCCGAGCCCCTTGGGCACGATCTTCAAAAGCTCCTCCGCGGCCTCGATGCTGGGCTCGGTCGAGCGGCTGTTGAAGATGTGGTAGGTCGGCAATTGCTCCATCTGGCGGCGCGCGGCTTCGACCAGGCGCTTTTCGCTGAAGCCGAGCGAGGTGCTCCACAGCCCGGCCATGCCCTCGAGATAGCGCTTGCCGGTTTCGTCGTAGACATAAACGCCCTCGCCGCGCGCGATGACGAGCGGCCCGTCGGTCTTGTGCTTGTCGAGATTGGTATAGGGATGGATCAGCGAGGCGACATCGCGAGCCGCCAGGGAGTTGGGTCTGCCCGTCATTGGATTAATGCTCCGTTTCTTGTTGATCGGTGGGAGCAGACCACGAAAAGCGTGTTCCCGCCATTTCGCATTCTAGAGCCTTTTCCGTTCCGATTGAATCGGAACGGGGCTCTAGATTCTTGATTTGACGCGTTTTCTTGACGCGAACCGGTAGCCACTTCGCTGGAAAACGCTCTGCCCTCAGCCACCGCGCGCCGACAGGAATCCGTTGAGGAAACTGCCGAGATTGCGGCGCAGGGCGTCGACGGCATAGCCGCCTTCCTGAATGATGACGCTGGGCAGCTTTTGCGCCCCGACCCGCGCCCCGATGGCGCCGAAGCCCGCGGTGGTGACCCGCATCATTTCTGACGAATCTTCCTCGAATGCATCGAGGCCGAGCGCCACGACGCAAGCCTCCGGCTCGAACGCCCTGACGGCTGCGAGCGCGTGGTCCAGGGCCTCCAGATAGGGCTCGTCTGATGTGCCTAGCGCCAGCGGCAGATTGAGATTCTTGCCGAACCCCTCGCCCTCGCCGCGTTCTCCGGCATAGCCGACCTGCCAGGGATAACCGGTATTCGGATCGCCATGGATCGAGACGGTCAGGACGTCGCCACGTTCCCAGAAGATGCCCTGCGTGCCGTTGCCATGGTGCACGTCGACGTCGAGCACGGCGACGCGGGCGAACCGGCCGCGCAGATGCTGGGCCGCGAGCGCGGAGTTGTTGAGATAGCAATAGCCGCCGGCCAGATCGGAATAGGCGTGGTGGCCGGGCGGTCGGCACAGCGCGTAGCTTTCGGACGCGCCGCTGCGCACGGCGTCCGCCGCTTCCAGCGCGCAATTCGCCGAAGAGGCGATCGCGCGCCAGCTGTGCGGGCCGATCGGCACCGAATTGCCCGAGAGGAAGAAGCCGAGCTGGCCCTCGAAACTTGTCGGCAGCGTCTTCATCTGCCGCATGGCGTAGCTGTTGGCCAGAACGAACGGGCCGCGCGGCTCGGGCAAGGTCTGCCAATTGTCATAGGCGTTGGCGAGGAAGTGGATATAGCGCGGGTCGTGCACGCTGAGCAGCGCGTCGCGGCCAAAATCGCGCGGCGTGCGGATCTCGTGCGCGCCATCGCGCAACGCCGCCAGCAACTGGTTGGCCCGCTCGGGCGATTCCCGCACCGCGATTTTTACGCCGCGCGAGATGAAATGATCGGGATCGTGCAGCGCATTGTCATCCGAATAGACGGCCAGCATCGAATAGAAGACTCCTCGTAATCCTGCGTTCCGAGCGGAGCAAATTCTATGCCGCGTGCCAATCCCTCACGCAGGGCATGGCCGCAAAAGTGTCGCCAAACATCAAGTCAAAAGAATGCGTGCGGTCCGCGCTGCCGGCGTGAAGAGGCGCGGGATCGTGAACGCCCGTGGAATTCAGGGTTGGTTCAGTTCGTCACGATCTTGGCGATGCAGAGCAGGATGACAAGGGCGAGGAACAGCAGGTCGATATAGGCCTTGATCTCGCCGGCGTGGCGGAGCCCGCTGACCTCAGCGACGATCTGCTTGCGCGAGGCCGCGGCGGCAGCGGCGGTGCTCGGCCCCTCGGCGGCGACCTTGGCCAGACGCCGCGCCTCGATCTCCAGCCGCTCGATGCGCTGGAAGAAATAGAACGAACGCAGCGCCGAGGTCGCGTGCATGGCGGCATAAACCAGCACGAGGATCGCCACCACCGCGCGCTGCGGATATTTGTCCAGGAAGTTAAGGGCGAAATAGACCAGCGCCAGGAACACGAAGTTGGAGACGAATCGATAGGCGTAGCCCAGGAAAATCATTCATGTGCCCCGGATAGATTTGGAAGTGCCGAATTACGGTCATCGGACCGGGTGGCCGGCGATGCCCTGTTGTTTTACGCGAACGGTGTAACAGCAAGGCTTCTTCCGCCTGCCCGGGCGATTCCCAACTGTTTCGCCACCGTGGCACTGCGAAGAATCACGCGTTTCTCACCGAATCGATTGGGTTGGGCCCAAACTGCATGATTTTGTGGTGCGCTCGGAGGGACTCGAACCCCCACGATTTTACTCACTGCCACCTCAAGGCAGCGCGTCTACCAATTCCGCCACGAGCGCTTGGGATACCGGCTGGAAGGATTTAAGGCCTGCCGGATCAACGGCGCCGATGTAACAAATCAGAGATGGAGGGACAAGGCGGTTTTGCGACCGAATAACTACCTAACACCCGGTAATTTCGGCAGCATTTGCTTGACTTCGACCGCGATCCGGTTGCGATCGACCAGGACCACGCCGGAAGCCACCGGAAGGTTGTTGGCGAGGATCTTGACCTCGTCCGCCTCGGTGGCGTCCAGTTCGATGATGGCGCCGCGGGAAAGCCGCATCACCTGGTGGATGGGCATCGTGGTGGTGCCGAGCACCACCATGAGATCGACGCTGACTTTATCGAGGGTGGCCACTACGAAACCGCCAAACTTGGACTAGATCTTGGACTAATTGGGTGGTTTCACCTGACCACGTTATGGTTAGCCAATGGTTAATGACCGCCAAAGCCTTGATTTGACGACCTTCGCGCAAGCCCCTGATGGCAGCGATGTCGAATGGTGGATTGCGGCCAAAGCGGTGCCCTACCCCGACGCCGTGGCCGAGATGGAGATGCGGGCGGCTGCGATCGCGGCCGGGCAAGCGCCCGAGCTGGTGTGGCTGTTGGAGCATCCGCCGCTCTACACGTCCGGAACCAGCGGCAAGGCCGGCGATCTCCTGGACCCGCGCTTTCCGATGTATGAGACCGGCCGCGGCGGCCAGCTCACCTATCACGGCCCCGGCCAGCGGGTGGCCTATGTGATGCTCGATTTGAAGCGGCGGCGGCCGGACGTGCGGGCCTATGTCGCTGGGCTGGAGGAATGGATCATCCGCACGCTGGCCGCCTTCAACGTGCGCGGCGAACGCCGCGAGGACCGCGTCGGGGTCTGGGTCAACAGGCCGGACAAGGGCCACGGCCATGAGGACAAGATCGCGGCGATCGGCGTGCGGCTGCGGCGCTGGGTCTCGTTCCACGGCATCGCCATCAATGTCGAGCCGGAGCTGTCGCATTTTTCCGCGATCATCCCCTGCGGCGTCGTCGATGCCAGATACGGCGTCACCTCGCTGGTCGATCTCGGCCTGCCCGTGACGATGGAAGACGTCGACGTCGCGCTCCGGCAGGCCTTTGAGGACGTGTTCGGCGCGACCAGGGCCCGACTGCCGGAAGCAACTATCTAGGACTTACGCCGCCTCTTGCTGCGGCGGCACCTCCAGCTTGCCCGCGATGTAGCGGCGCTCCTGCGTCAGGCCGCCGAAACCGTAAGCATCGCCCTTGACCTCGTCGACATGCGCGTAGCTCTCGTGGTGCAGCGGCCCGAGCAGTTCGCCCATGCGCTGGAAAACCGCGGCGAGATAAGCGGCCTTCTCATCCTTGGTGTTGGTGCCCTCGCTGACATGGACGTCGAGCCAGAAGCTGGCGAGGCTCTGTTCGGCCAGCGACTTTCCGCCGGCGAACCAGTCCGCGGCGTCGACCGCGCGGACGATCACGGCTGTGACCTTGGGATCCTTGCGCAGGATTCGCGCAGTGAGATCACTGACGGCGGTGGCGATTTCGGCCTTCAATGAAGGTGCCTTGCGGAAGCTCGAATAGGTGACGGTGATGAGCGGCATGATGGTTCTCCCTGGTGTCGTTTGCGTCCCCCATACCTAGACTTATCAGCATCATTTTGGTATCTTATCTCTGTTCATAACAATGATAACCATTAGTGATGATGCCATGGGCACGCTGGATATCGACACCGTTCAGGCCTTCCTGCTGGTCGCCGAGCTGCAGAGTTTTACCCGCGCCGCCGAGGCGCTCGGCACCACGCAGGCCGCCGTCAGCCTGAAGCTGCAGCGGCTGGAAAGCGTGCTCGGCAAGCGGCTGGTCGAGCGCTCGCCGCGCGCGGTGACGCTCACCGCCGATGGCACGGCGTTCCTGCACCATGCCCGCGTGCTGATGGAGGCGCATGACCGCGCGCTGTCGGGCGAAAAGCCGGCGCGGCAGCAATTGTCGCTCGGGATCAGCGATCACGCCGCGGGTGCGGAACTGGTGCCGCTGCTGGAACGGCTGCATGCGATGTCCTCGCAGATGTCGCTGGCGGTGACGATCGGCTTTTCGCGGGCGATGCTCGATGCCTACGATTCCGGCGAACTCGATGCCGTGGTGGTGCGGCAGGAGGGCAGCCGCCGCGGCGGCGAGCAACTGACCGAGGACGAATTCGGCTGGTTCGCCGCGCCGCGCTTCGTCTGGCCGCGCGGTGACGCCCTGCAACTGGCGACGCTGGCACCACCCTGCGGCGTCCGCGCCATCGCCGTCCGCGCGCTCGACAAGGCCGGCATCCCCTGGATCGAGGCGTTTGTCGGAGGCGGCGTCACGGCGGTGGTCGCAGCTGCCCAGGCTGGGCTTGCGGTCGCGCCGCTCGCCCGGAGGATTGCGCCGGCGGGGCTGGTCGATATCGGTTTGGTGCAGAAGCTGCCAAGGCTTGGAACGTCCAAGGTAATGTTACACTCGAAGGTCAGTGATCCCGTCAAACTCACCGCGCTGCGGACGCTGGCGGCGACGTTTCGCAGTGTGGTTACGGTTTCCCGCGCAAGCACTTGAGTATCCCCGCATTCTACAAGATCGCGTCGAACGCGCTGCGCAGCGTTTCGTGGCGGAACTTGAAGCCATTCATCAGCGCCTTGTTCGGCAACACCCTCTGCCCGCCGAGCAGAAGCTCATTGGCAAAATCGCCGCCGACCCAGCGCAGCAATGCATCCGGAATCCGGAACACCGCGGGCCGATGCAGCCGCCGGCCGAGTTCTTCGGTGAACTTCAAATTGGTGACCGGTATCGGCGCGGTGGCGTTGATCGGCCCGGAGATGCCGGGGCTGGCGATCACATGGGCGATCAGGCGCACGAGATCGTCGCGCTCGATCCAGGACATCCACTGCTTGCCTGACCCGAGCGGTCCGCCGAGGCCGAACTCGAACGGCGTCAGCATCCGCGTGATGAAGCCGCCATCGGTTCCGATCACGAGGCCGATCCGCAAGTAAGCTACACGCACGCCATGTTCGGCCGCCGGGCTCGCCGCACGCTCCCAGGCGTCGCACAATTCATGGCTGAAGCAGGCGTGGGATTTGGCGGACTCGGTCAGCACCTGATCCTGCCACAGCCCGTACCAGCCGATCGCGGAGCCGGACACCAACACCTTTGGCTTGCGTTCGAGACGGCCAATCAAATCAACGACATCGCTGGTCATCTGAATCCGGGATTCGAGGATCTTGCGGCGCTTTGCCTCCGTCCACAGCCCGTTGCCGATCGGCTCCCCGGCGAGATTCACGATGGTGTCGATTTTGGCATCGGCCGGAATCTGATCGAGGCTGGTGATCAGCGTGATCGGCAGCGGCAGTTCCGCTTTCGCCGGGTTACGGACCAGCGCAATGACCTGATGGCCCGACGCGGTCAGACTCGCGACCAGGCGGCTGCCGATGAAGCCGGTGGCGCCGGTGACGAGCACGGTCTGGTGATCAGGCAGTTTCTCCACGAGGCCAGCCGCAGGCGCGCTGGTCATCCGCCCGAGACGCCGGGCCGCGGTAAAATCCCGCAATCCGCACAACGCCGCGCCGACGGCAGCCGCCGCCGCTGTCATGCTGAGCCATCCCGTGTAGGCCGATTTGACCCCGGTCGGCTGCATTGCCCAGTCGATCAGGACCGGCAGCAGCAACACCAGGATGGCGCCGTAATTGATCGCCAGCAGCGTGTGGTTGATGCGCTCGCTCGCCGGCAGTTTCCGGCTCATGTCCTCCTCGACAAAATCCAGCAGCGTGATGATGACTTCCGCGACCAGCACCGCGATGATGGCCATCGCGAAAATGCCGTACACTTCCAGCCAGCCGAGCACCAGGAACAGGAACGCGTACATCATGTTGCGCACGCCGTGCAGCTGCAGCTCGTAGCGCTGCGACGGGCGCCAGGCCAGCCGCTCGGTCAGCTCATGGTGATAGAACGTGTCGAACACGCCCATCACGATCTGAATGGCGATCAGGGTCCATAGCAACGATGTCATGACGCGGCCTCCCGGAACACGGCGGACTGACGAATGAGCCTGCCAAAGCGCGGATGAACGATATCGAGCGTGAAGCGGAACGTGCCGCCGCCGAGATCGGAATGGGTTACGGTGAGATCGCCCGGCGTCAGCCAGTCCGGCAACGCCAGCCGCAGCGGCCCGACCTGGAACGAGTAGCCGACACTGCGAAACACCAGCGCTTCGTGCTCGACGAAGATCCGCAGCGCCATGCTGATGCCGTGGCCGACATATTCCTCGAGCCCGGTCGGCCCGGCGAAGCGTTTCGAGGAGTGAATGACTTGCGGAAATCCGTGCGAGCGGGCGCAGATGCGGGTCCAGATCTGGCCGCCGCTCGCTGCGTCCTCCGTCACCGTCACCACCATCGGGACGCCGGTCTCCGCCCCGGTCGGCAGCGGCCCGCCGACGAGCCGCGCCAACTGCGCGAGCCACCAGCCAATCCTGTTGAAATAGGCCTCCTCGACCTCGCCGACATAGACGACGGTTGCACCATCAACGTGGCGCTTGGAGAAGCGCCGCCAGATCGCCAGCGGCAATCGCCCCCAATCGGCATCGGACAGCAGCGCGTGGAACCTGTTGTCGTCGAGCAGTATGTCGCTGGAAGGCTTGTGATGCGGATGGGACGCTGGAAGTCTTGAGATCCTGATTGCTGACGCCATCGAACGCTCCTGCTACTCTCCCGCCACTCGCTGCCTATTTGGTTTTTCCCATCGGCAGGAAGCTGACGATCTTCTCGCCAAGCTTGATCAGGGCGACCAATCTCGGCCGCGGCACTTTCAGCATCTGCATGTACCAGCGGTCGACCAGCTCGGTGAATTCCAGCATCTCCCTCAGCCGCTTGCTCGCGACCGCGCTGATGGTCGGATCGTCGGCGGCATCGGAAACGCAGGCGCGCAGCGCATCGACCGCAGGGTCGATCTCGCGCTCCTTGCGGCGGGACGCGATCCGCGCCGCCACTTCCCAGATATCGGTCTCCGCCTCGTAATGATCGCGGCGGTCGCCCATGATCGGCACCCGGCGGATCAGGTTCCAGGACAGCAGCTCCTTGATGGAGTTGGAGACGTTGGACCTGGCCATGCCGAGCGTCTCCGCGATATCCTCGGCCGTCATCGGCGCCTCGGCGAGGTACAGCAGGCCGTGGATCTGGCTGACCGAGCGGTTGACGCCCCACTCGTCCCCCATGTCACCCCAGTGCAGGATGAACCGCTCGACGGCGGCCGGGAGTTTCTTCTTTTCGGTTATTTCTGTCATGACAGAAACATCTGACATTTCTGGATCGACGTCAAGACCCTTCATCGGACCGAGCCTTCGCCAAAGCGAGCCGCGCCTGCCCGATCGCGCCCCGGCTAAAATGTGCCTAAAACTTGTCCATTGCCGGAACCATCCGGCATCCCGCGCGTTTCGGCCCACTAGGTTAGGGATTCAAATGTCTGAAAAAGACCAGCGACAGCAGCGGGATCTGTTCGAAAGCGAACGCAGTTTCCGGCTTCTGGTCGAGGGCGTCGCCGACTACGCGCTGTACATGCTCGACCCTACCGGCATCGTCACCAGCTGGAACATCGGCGCTCAACGCATCAAGGGTTATGCACCCCAGGAAATCCTGGGCCGGCACTTCTCCGCTTTTTACACCGATACCGATCGCGCCAATGGCAAGCCCACGCGTGCGTTGCGCATCGCGCGCGAAACCGGCCGCTATGAGGAGGACGGCTGGCGCGTCCGCAGGGACGGCACCTTCTTTTGGGCCAGCGTTGTCATCGACCCGATCTACGAGGACGGCAGGCTGGTCGGCTTTGCCAAGATTACCCGCGACATCTCCGAACGCCGCGAGGCCCAGCTCAAGCTCGATCAGATGCAAGCGCAGTTGGCGGAATCCCAGAAGCTGGACGCGCTCGGCCAACTGACCGGCGGCGTGGCGCACGATTTCAACAATCTCCTGATGATCGTCAGCGGCAGCCTGCATACGCTCAGGAAGGGAGCCTCCGACGATCCCAAGATGCAGCGCGCGCTAGCCGCTATCGACGGGGCGACAAAGCGCGGCGCCGCACTGACCAGCCAGCTGCTGACATTCGCCAGGCGACAAAGCGTCAATCCGCAAACGGTCGATGTCACCGAAAGAATCAAGACGGTGCGCGATGTTCTCCACACCGGCGTCGGCGGCACGGTGACACTGCAATTCGACCTCGACCGCAGCGTCTGGCCGGTCATGGTCGATATCACCGAACTCGAGACCGCGCTCGTCAATCTTGCGATCAACGCCCGCGACGCCATGCCCGACGGAGGCATCATCAAGGTTGCTGCCCATAACACAGGGCTGAGCGAGGAAGCCCATAGCGGCGACTATGTCGCCATCTCCGTGACGGATACCGGCACCGGCATCGCGCCTGACGTGCTGAGCAAGATATTCGATCCCTTTTTTACGACCAAACCGATCGGCAAGGGCACCGGATTGGGTCTTTCGCAGGTGCACGGTTTCGTTCATCAGGCCGGCGGAACGGTCAGGGTTGCCAGCGAACTCGGCAAGGGTACCAAGATCACGATCCTGCTGCCGCGACAGCATGGCGGCCTGGCGGTTGACGATGTCAGCGTAACCGAATCCAGTGGAAGCGGCACCGTGCTGCTGGTCGACGACAATCCGGAAGTCGCCGCTGTCAGCACCAGCCTGCTCGAACAACTCGGCTACACCGTCCGCAGGGTAGAGAATGCCGAGGCCGCCCTGCGCGAGATCGAGCGCGACGGGATCGACCTCGTATTCACCGACATCGTGATGCCGGGCAAAATGGACGGCCTCGGCCTGGCGCGCCGCCTCAAGGCGATGCGGCCCCAGCTGCCCATTCTGCTGGCGACCGGCTATAGCGATGCCGCCTTGAACGTGCGCGGCGATTTTCCCATTCTCCGCAAGCCCTACGAGATCCATCAGTTGAGCCAGGCAATCGCAAAATTGCCGCGGTGACCGGCGGCCCGCGCCGTCCGGGTTCCACCGGGATCCCGGCCGAAATGCCGGCTTCTCCGTTGTTTTCCTGACCTATTCATTAACCGCATTGCCACCTATTGGCCGGTAGATTCCGGCCACGCATTCAGCTTGCCGGTCAGAATGATTTGGCGCTCCCCCATCAAGGCGGAAGATGCCCGATCGACACCTCGCAAACCAAAGCGGCCTCCTGCGGCGGATCACCCCGGGGATGGTCGTGGTGTTCTTTGCGCTGGTCATGACGGCCTGCATTCTGGGCGTCGTGGTCTGGAAGGCGCTCGAAGCCAAGTCGGCCGCGCTGTCGCGCGGCTCCACCGACATCAAGAACCTCGCCCATTCCCTCGCCGAACACGCCGCACACACCATTCAGGCGGCCGACATCGCGATGGGTGGCATGGTCGACCTGCTCATGTATCAAAGCCCCCTGCCGGAGCGGTTCAACAAATACATGGCCGACACCGTGGCCGCGCTGCCGCAAATACGCGAAATCGGCGTGCTCGATACCAACGGCAATTGGCGCTACTCATCCCTGCCCGAGACTCCGCGCTACAACAATGGCGACCGGCCGTACTTCGCCTACCATCGCGACACCGCCGGCAAGGCGCTTCGTATCAGCGAAATGTTTCAATCCCGCCTTACCGGGCGACCGACCATCCTGCTCTCAAAGCGTGTAACCAAGCAGGACGGCAGCTTTGGCGGCGTGCTGACAGCCGCGATCGATAGCGATTACTTCAGCGGCTTCTACAGCGCATTCCAGCTCGGCCCCGACGGCGGAATCAGCCTGCTGCGCAATGACGGCGCCGTCCTGTCCCGCTGGCCGCTTTCGAACAGGAGTGCCGACCTTTCCAAAACGGACTTGTTTACGAAACACCTCAAGCTGAGCCCGGTCGGGTATTATAAGATCACCTCGCCGTTCGATGGCGTCGTCAAATATTTCGGATACGAGGGAACGCCGCAATATCCGCTGATCATCACGGTGGCGATGTCCGAGGACTGGTTGCTCTCAGCCTGGTCGACCGCATTGCGCACCGACGCGCTTGTGGCAACGGTCCTCCTCTGCATGATCGTCCTGCTCGCGGCATTGCTTTCGGCGCAGTTCAATTTTCGGATCAAAACCGAACGCGCGCTGCGGCAGAGCGAGTCGCACTATCGCCTGCTCGCGGACAATATCGCCGACGTCGTCATCCTGCTCAATGGCCGCGGCACGCTTCGTTATGTGTCCCACTCTGTCGAACAGATGCTGGGCGTTCGCCCGCAGGACCTCGTCGGCAAATCCTGCTTCGACATGGTTCACGCCGAGGACAAGCAAGGCGTGATGGCCGCGAGCGCCCGGCTGAACGGTTCGGGCGCCGTCAGCACAGCCGAGTTCCGGACCTACCGTGCCGACGGATCGATCGTGTGGGTCGAAAGCAACTTCAAGCAGGCATCGGAACGCGACAATCCCGCCGAGGCCGAATTTGTCGGCGTGCTGCGCGACATCACGGAACGCAAGCGGATGGAGGATGAGCTGAACCTGCTCAACCGCCGCCTGACCCAGCTCGCGGCCACCGACGGCCTGACCGGATTGACCAACCGCCGCACCCTCGATGGTTTTCTGGCGCGCCAGTACGAAGCCTGCGAAGAGATCTCGGTGCTGCTGTTCGATATCGACAACTTCAAGGGTTACAACGACACCTACGGACACCAGGCCGGCGATCGCTGCCTGCAGGCCGTCGCCCGCGCCATCGGCGATGCGACATCGAATACATCGGGCCTCTCCGCGCGCTATGGCGGCGAGGAATTCGCCGTCGTGCTGCCGAACATTTCCGAAGACGATGCATTGAAGGTCGCCGAATCGATCCGGCTGACCGTGCGCGCCCTCGGCCTTCCCAACACCGCCGCCACCCGTGGCTTCGTCACCATCAGCGTCGGCATTGCAAGCCGGACGCGCTCGACGCCTGGTGAAGCCGCGCTGGTCGGAGAAGCCGACGCCGCGCTTTACGAAGCCAAGCGGCTCGGCCGCAATCGCAGCTTCGTCTATTCATCGCCGGTCCTGCGATATGTCGAGGCCGGGTCGATCCAGCACGATCCGGAACCGGCGCCCGGCGAACGGAAGCTGGCGCATTAACGCGCGTGATCGCGGATCAAGGTCTTCGACGAGACCGTCCACATATTAGTTCTGCATATCAGCCCCGCTGCCATAGCAACCGGATTTAGCGCGTGCGCACAAATTATATGCGGCGCGCGTCAGCCTGGACCCTTCTCGTGCCACATTGATCCAGAACAATCGTTCTGCTGAAACACCACAGGTTCCGCCAATGAAAATATCAGATTTCACCTGCCCATCCTGCACATCGGCTTACGAGGTCGCTGAATCAAGTTTACCGATTGGACGGCCGGGTCGGGTTGAATGCGCGACCTGCGGCCAGCTTCTCGATATGTGGCAGGATCCCAAGCTGAGAGCCTATCGGCTGGTGATGTCGTCGGAACACAAGTACCGGCACATCGATGTGCCGCCCTCTCCGATTCGCGCGACCGCATAGACTGACACCGCATCGCGCCTGTCATCGAACGCGCGTAATCTCCGCCGGCCAGCATCGGCCATGAGGAGACGGCGAGATGACCAAACCCGAATTCATTTCCGCTGAAATCGGGACGCGGGTCACGGCACACGCGCTGCATGTTGGCGACCGCATCAATACGATCGGCTTCGAAACGGAAGCGCTCTCGGCGATCCCGCTTGCGATCAGGGTTGACACGAGCGGCGTCGCAGTTCTGTTCCGCTACGGTGTGGCGGTGCTGATCGGCCTTGCGTCGGAAGAACAAAGCCGCTTCCTGGAAACACTGAAACCCCGAATCGACGGCAAACTGGCGCGCCGTGAAGAGGAAGCCGCCATTCTCGCCTTCGCCGGTGAGGGTGAGACCGAGGATCAGGTCCTGTCCGGCGGCCCTATACAGTTGCGCGACATGTCGCCGGCAAGGCTTCTTGTCGTGGCCGACGTGCTGGCCAAGAGCGTCGTGCTGGCGCACGACGAGCGCGAAGTGGCGAAGGTATTCGAGATCATCGAACCGTTTGCCAAGGAGCTGGCAGATCACGGACGAACTAGGCGTGATCGAAAAGGCGTCATGCAACTGATCGGAAGCGCCCTTCTGGTCCAGCACAGGGTATCCGGCCGCGTTGCGATCGGAGAAAAGCCTGACGCTCTGTGGGATCGTCCCGACCTCGAGCGGCTTTACGCCCGGCTTGAAGACGAATACGAGCTCAAGGAGCGCCTCGATGCCCTCAACCGGAAGCTTGCTGTGGTCGCGGAGACGGCCAACACCCTTGCCGATATCATCGACACGCGCCGAACCCTGCGCCTCGAACTCATCATCGTCGGGCTGATTGCGTTCGAAGTCATCATCACGCTGTATCAACTTTACACCGGCAAGGGTCACTGACGCCGGGCTTGGCCAGACTCCCCCTCGCTATCGCGTCCCCGGCCGCCACGACAGATCATCCGACCACAGATAGATCGCGATCGCGGCAAGGCACAGCACGAGGCCGACCCAGAACATCGGCGAATGATGGACACGCCTCCAATCGCGTTCAGTTGTTGGCGGCTTCATGGATCACCTCGTTGGCGGGTTTCGGCCAGTGGCAACTATGGCAACGAACTTGATCCGCGCCAATGTCAGATCGTCGGCAACAGCGAGAAACGCTCCCCCGGCCGCAGCAGTTTCAGCGCGTCGGGATGAGCGTCCTCTTCCCTTACCGCGTCGACCCGCGCCATCGGCGGCCCGCGCCGGCACGCTGCGATCATGTCGGCGACGACGTCCGCAGGCCCGGCGAACAGCGCCTCGACGCTGCCGTCCCTGCGATTGCGTACCCAGCCCTCGACATCACGTGTCATCGCCTCGTCCGCGACCCAGGCACGGTAGCCGACGCCCTGTACCCGGCCCGTGACCGTCACATGGCGGATCGCGCCGCTCATCTATTTCTTCAGCCCGAGAAATTCGGCGCTGCGCGCCTTCACATCGGCTTCGCGCATGGCCCGGCCGGTCAACTCAGTTGATGCGAGGCCTTTGAGGTTCTTCGGCGAGGTGCCCTCGCGCAGTGCTTTCAACGTTTCGTACACGGCCTGCGTGGCGGCGGCGAAAGGCGTGTGTCCCTGCAGCGCAATCTTCACCCGCTGACTGCTGAGAAAGGCCGCATCATCGAGTTCGCCCTGGGTATTGCCGAGCACGATCGGCAGCGTCGTCGCCGCTGCAATCGCCTCGACCTCCCGGCGCGTCGTCAGCCCGGTGAAGAACAGCGCATCGACGCCGGTGGCGTTGTAGGCCTTGGCGCGCACCAGGCATTCCTCGAAGCTCGCCGCCGACGGGCCACCGCCGCGCGTTCCGGTGCGGCCCATGATGACCAGCGCGGGATCGCTGCGCCCGTCCAGCGCCGCCTTCATCTTGCCGACGCCCTCCTCGAGCGGGATCAGTTGCGGCTCCGAGACGCCAAAGGCCTGCGGCAGCAGCGTGTCCTCGATGGTGAGGCCCGCAGCACCCGCGGTCTCCAGTTCCTGCACGGTCCGGCGGACATTGAGCGCATTGCCGTAACCATGGTCGGCGTCGACCAGCACCGGCAACGCCGCGGCGCGCGACATCCGGCGCATCTGTTCGGCGAGTTCGGTGAGCGTGATCAGCGTGATGTCGGGATCGCCGAGCACCGCCAGCGAGGCGACCGAGCCGCCGAACATGCCAAGTTCGAAGCCCAGGTCTTCGGCGATACGGACGGAAACCGGATCGTAAACCGAACCCGGGCGGATGCAGGTCGATCCGTTGAGGATGGAACGCAATGCGGCGCGGCGTTGGCGGAAGGCCATTGGGCTACCTCAGTTCTATCCGCCGTCATTGCGAGCGCAGCGAAGCAATCCATTCTTTCTTTATGCCGCGCTATGGATTGCTTCGCTGCGCTCGCAATGACGGTGGTTGTGTTGCCTAAGCAAACTCCAAAATCAGCGCGTCCACCGCGAGCGTGGCGCCGGCGGCGGCGTGAATCTTCTTCACGGTGCCGTCGCGTTCGGCGCGCAGCACGTTCTGCATCTTCATCGCCTCGACCACGGCCAGCGTTTCGCCGGCCTTGACCTCCTGCCCTTCGACAACCGCGATCGACACCACGAGACCGGGCATCGGGCACAGCAGCTTCTTGCCGGTATCGGCCGCCGACGTCACCGGCATCAGCCGGGCGGCCGCCGCCTCGCTCTCGGTGAAGACGTTGACCGGGACTTCAAAGCCCTGATGCGCCAGGCGGATGCCGTTCGGGATCGCCCGCACCTGCATCGCCACATAATGGCCGTCGATGGTGCCCTGCCAGACCGGCACGCCCGGCGTCCAGTTCGAGACCAGTTGATGCGGATTGCCCGGCAGATCGTCGGCGCCGATGAAGCGCACCGTGATGCCGTCAGCCTCGCGCGCGACGTCGAGCGCGATTTCCGCGCGGTCGAGCCACACCGCACGCCGGCGCTCGCGCTGTACCGGCCGGCCGTTCAGCTGGCCGGAAATCTGCCGCTTGCGTTCGCCGATCACATGATCGATCGCAGCCCCGACCGCCGCCAGCCGCCGCGCGATCTCGCCTTCGGGCGGCCGCGCCGCAAATCCCTTCGGGAACTCCTCGGCAATGAAGCCGGTGGACAAATTACCCTCGCGCCAGCGCGGATGGCTCATCAGCGCCGACAGGAACGGAATGTTGTGACGGATGCCGTCGATATAAAACGAATCCAGCGCCGCCGACTGCGCCTCGATCGCGGCCGCCCGCGACGGCGCATGCGTCACCAGCTTGGCGATCATCGGATCGTAATGGATCGAGATCTCGCCGCCCTCCTGCACGCCGGTGTCGTTGCGGACCGTGATGCCGTCATGGCTCGCTTCCGCGGGCGGGCGGTATTTCACCAGCCGGCCGATCGAGGGCAGGAAATTGCGGAACGGATCTTCGGCATAGACGCGCGATTCCACCGCCCAGCCGGTCAGCGTGACGTCCTTCTGCGCGATGACAAGCTTTTCGCCGGCGGCGGAGCGGATCATCTGCTCGACCAGATCGATGCCGGTGATCAGTTCGGTGACGGGGTGCTCGACCTGCAGGCGGGTATTCATTTCCAGGAAGTAGAAGCTCTTGTCCTGGCCGGCGACGAACTCCACCGTGCCGGCGGAATCATAATTCACGGCCTTGGCCAATGAGACCGCCTGCTCGCCCATCTTGCGGCGGGTGGTCTCGTCGAGCAGCGGCGACGGCGCCTCCTCGATGACCTTCTGGTTGCGGCGCTGGATCGAACATTCGCGCTCGCCGAGATAGATCACGTTGCCATGCTTGTCGCCCAGCACCTGGATCTCGATGTGGCGGGGATCGACGATGAATTTCTCGATAAAGACGCGGTCGTCGCCGAACGAGGATTTGGCCTCGGCCTTGGCCAGATTGAAGCCTTCGGCGACTTCGGATTTCGAATGCGCGATGCGCATGCCCTTGCCGCCGCCGCCGGCGGACGCCTTGATCATCACGGGATAGCCGATCTCGTCGGCGATCTTCACCGCATGCTTTTCGTCCTCGATGACGCCGAGATGTCCCGGCACCGTCGAGACCTTGGCCTTGGCGGCGGCCTTCTTGGATTCGATCTTGTCGCCCATCGCGGCGATGGCGCCGGGGTTCGGACCGATGAAGACGACGCCCGCCTCGGCCAGCGCGCGCGGAAAGGATTCGCGCTCGGACAGGAAGCCGTAGCCCGGATGTACCGCCTGCGCCCCGGTCTTGCGGCAGGCCTCGACGATCTTCTCGATCACAAGGTAACTCTCGGACGCGGCCGGTGGGCCGATCAGCACCGCGTCATCGGCCATTTCGACATGGACCGCATCACGGTCGGCCTCGGAATACACGGCTACCGTTTCGATCCCCATGCGCCGCGCAGTCTTGATGACCCGGCAGGCGATCTCGCCGCGATTTGCGATCAGAATTCGTTTGAACATGTGCTTCTTGCTTGAGCTTTACTTGAAGGCTTGGGGCAGGATCCTCACCCGCAATGTGACATGCGGGGACGCGGCTAACAAACCCGTCGTACAGCAAAAATCGACCGAGGCAACGGTCCAGTTTCGAGCCGGCTTCTCAAGGCTGCCGCCGCCGGCGCCAGTCAGCCCGAATAGCTGTGAAACCGGCCGCGCGTATAGGCGTGCGACACCGCTTTCATCAGTTCGCCGACCTCGGTTTCCAGATATTCGTTGGCCACGATCAGCGCGCGGATGGTCGCGCGCATATCCCCGCCACAGGCCGAAATGGCCTGATCCACCGCCATTTCCAGTTCGTCATTCGGTTCGGTGGCTGGCTGGGAGGAAGGGGGCATGGAGTTGATCTCGCGACGGAGCGCTATGTTCCTATTTTGTTCTCATGAAGTCAATGAATATGCGCAGCGCATGACGCGATGTCACTCGCTTGTGGATGGAGCAGCACGGCCTCGGCCATTTCCGCCGCGTCCGCGTTGCATTACATCTTGTGGATGTCCAACGACGCATTGATTGCCGCCTATTCGGCTCCGGGTCGGCACTATCACAATCTGGCGCATATCGAAGATTGCCTCGACCTATTGTCGTCCGTCGATAACCTTTCCGTGGCCGAGCGTGATCTGCTTGTTCAGGTCATCTGGTGGCACGACGCGGTTTACGATCCTAAGAAATCGGACAATGAAGAACAGAGCGCCCTGCTTGCCGAGCAAGCCGTGTCATCGGATATCCGAGAGCAAGTCGGCCGGCTAATCCGCCTCACAAAGTCCCACCAGGTCGCGCCCGGCGACCGCCTCGGCGCGATTCTGATTTCGATCGACCTCAGCATATTGGGGGCTGAACCAGACCGGTACGACGCCTATGCCGCGTCGATCCGGAAGGAATTTTCTCATGTTCCGGATGCCGCCTACCGGTCCGGGCGCTCCGACGTCCTCCGGCGCTTCATGGCGAGGCCCGTCATCTTCCCAGACCCCGGTTTTGCAACGCGATACGACCAGCGCGCCCGCGCGAACATGGCGAGAGAAATCGCTTCGCTGAATGGCTGGTGACCCCCCTATCCCGACGCCGGCATGTGCTAAGAAGGCTCCCTTCGCCAGGTTGCAAATGATCCTTTAAGTCTCTCTGGAGTGGTAGCGTCCTAATCGGCCCACGATTTCCCCGACCAATCACCAAGAGGCCCCCGCGACCAATGGAACCGAATATCGAGATCGCGAAAGCTCAGGAGCGAGAGACCCGGATTCGAAAGCGGACCGGATGGCTGGTGGCCGTCATCGTGTTTTTGGCGATGTACGCGGTAGCCGCCAGCAGCGATCACACCTGGGGCCTGGCGCTGGGATGGCTGCCTTCGGCTTTCCTCGCTGCACCATTAGGCTGGACGGTATACTGCGTTCCCTGGATCTTCAGTGTGATTGCGGCCCTCATCGCGCTCCTTGGCCTAGGTGCATAGTTATTCCTCCCATTGCACGCGCCCGTGCTAGAAGGTCGTGCCCGCCGAAATGCATTTGAAGTGAGACAATGCGATTCCTGATTTTCTTTGTCGCGATGCTGCTCGCGACATCTCCCCCCGTATCTCAGGCTTGGGCCGCCACGGCGACCGTCAGGGATGGCGGCACGCTTCAACTGGGCAACGTTACCTACCGGCTCGACGGGATCGACGCCCCGGCGTTCGATCAGCTCTGCATCGACGAACACGCCGACAGCTGGGCCTGCGGCATCGAGGCGCGCGATCAACTGGTCAAGCTGATCGGTGGCCGCCAGGTCCGCTGCGACGATCTCGGCGCCGATCCCACTTTCAAGAAGCGGCGCCTCGGCGTGTGCAAGATCGAGGGCGGCGACCCCACCAGCCTCAGCCAGTTGCTGGTCCGCCAGGGCTTCGCCCTGAATATCGACGCCTCTGCAACCGGGCGTTTCAAGACCGACGAGGCCCGCGCCAAAGACGACCGTCAGGGACTTTGGAAAGGCTGTTTCGCAGCGCCGCAAGATTTCCGCCGCGGCCAGAAGGACGGCACGCTGCTCGGCGCCGCATGCCGCGCCGACCGCGACCGCCAGATTCGCGAGGCGCTATTCCCCGAGGATTTCGTGATGCCGTCCGGCTGCAACATCAAGGGCAAGTTCGCGGTCCGCGCCCGCGTCACCGGCAATCTCGGCATCTATCATCTGCAGGCCTGCCGCAGCTATCCGGGACTGACCAATCCGGACCGGTGGTTCTGTTCCGAAGAGGACGCCCAGGCCAGCGGGTTCCGCAGAGCCTATAATTGCCGGCCCCCCGCCAAGAGCAAATGAAAGCAAATGATGCTGGCAAACCTTGCGCCTCTTGTGTGAGAGTGCCGCAAGAGGCTTGCGGGCGCGTATGACTCCTCCTGATCATTCCAACCCACTTCCTGAAGCAGCCGCTGCGGAAAGGCTGCGTCAACATCTCGAAGAAATCGCGCGCGAGCGCGACCGGGCTCATCGCGCGCTGCAGGAACGCGAGGCGGAGCTGGCGCGGATCCAGCGAATAGCCCGTGTCGGCGGCCTCGAAATCGATTTTCGCGACGGCGTCAAGAACCACCGCTCTCCGGAATACCTCCTCGTTCACGGGCTGCCGCCTGAGGCGGCCAGCGAGACCTATGGGGACTGGGTCAGCCGAATCCACCCCGAAGATCGCGAGCGGACGATCAAACATCTGTTCGGCGTGCTGCGGAGCGAGAGCCAGGACTATTCGGCCGAATACCGCATCATCCGGCCGAATGATGGCGACATCAGATGGATCCGTGTCGTTGCCAAGATCGAGCGCGGCCGCGACGGTCGCGCGCTGCGCCTGGTCGGCGCCGATCTCGACGTGTCAGGTCAAATGCTGGCCCAGGAAACGCTGCGCGAAAGCGAGGAGCGCTTCCGCCTGATCGCCGACAGCGCCCCCGTCCCGATCTGGGTCACCAAGCTCGACCGCACGCGCTCTTTCGCCAACCAGGCCTATGTCGATTTCCTAGGATTGCCGTTCGAGCAGGCGATCGGGTTCGACTGGCGCAAGGTGCTGCATCCGGACGATCTGCCGCGTATCCTGCAGGAATCGGTCGCCGGCGAGGCCTCACTGAAGCCGTTCGTGCTGGAGGCCCGCTACAAGCGCGCCGACGGCGAATGGCGCTGGCTGAGGTCGGAATCCCAGCCGCGCTGGGACCCGACCGGAAACCACATCGGCTTCATCGGCGTCGCCCACGACATCACCGCCGCCAAGCAGGCCGAAAGCGATCTGCGGAGGCTGAACGAAACCCTGGAACTGCGGATTACCGAGCGGACGGCGCAACTGGAATCCAACGAAGCCCAGATGCGCGCGATTTTCGAGACCAGCCATCAGTACCAGGCGCTGCTCAATCCACATGGCGATGTGCTCTACGCCAACAAGACGGCGCTGGACGGCATTCGCGCCGACGCCGCCGACGTCATTGGCAAGCCGTTCTGGGAAACGCCGTGGTTTGGCGCCACCGAGGGCATGCCTGACGCCGTCCGCAATGCCTTCGTCGCGGTCATGGGAGGCGACGAGGTGAAGACCGAGATGCGGCTGCATCTGCCGGTCGGCGAGCGCTATTTCGACTTCGCGATGCGCCCCTTGCGCGACCAGCACGGCGCGGTCATCGGTGCGGTTCCGGAAGCCATCGATATCACCGAGCGCCGCAAGGGCGAGGAAGCGCTGCGGCAGTCGCAGAAGATGGAAGCGGTCGGCCAATTGACCGGCGGCGTCGCGCACGATTTCAACAATCTCCTGACCATCATCCGCTCGGCCACCGATTTTCTGCGCCGCCGCGACCTGCCGGATGAGCGGCGCCGGCGTTACATCGATGCGATTTCCGATACCGTGGAACGCGCCTCGAAACTGACCGCGCAATTGCTGGCGTTTGCCCGCCGGCAGCCGCTCAAGCCCCAGGTGTTCGATGTCGGCGCCCAGGTCGAAGCCGTCGCCCAGCTGGTTCGTCCGCTTGTCGGCCCCCGAATCAGGATCGAGGTCGATATTTCCGCGCCCGACTGCTTCGCGATTGCCGACATCGCGCAGTTCGAGACCGCGCTGATCAATCTCGCGGTCAACGCTCGCGACGCCATGGAGGGCGAAGGCCGGCTCGCGATAAGCGTCAGGAAGGCTCATTCCATCCCTGCCCTGCGTGCCCAGAGCGCGCGCAGCGGCGACTTCGTCGCCATCGCCATGACCGACACCGGCCTCGGTATCACCCCCGAGCACATCGAGGCGATCTTCGAACCGTTCTTCACCACCAAGGAAGTCGGCAAGGGAACCGGGCTCGGCCTCAGCCAGGCCTTCGGCTTTGCCAAGCAATCCGGCGGCGATATCGCTGTTATCAGCGAGCCCGGACAGGGCGCGACCTTCACCATCTACCTGCCGCAGGCCGCGGTGCCGACGCAGGCGGCGGAAGCCGCGGCCGCAGGCCAGGAGCCCGGCCCGCGCGGACGCGGCTACCGCGTTCTCGTGGTCGAGGACAATGACGATGTCGGACAGTTCTCCACCGAGCTGCTGGAGGACCTCGGCTACATGGTGCGCCGCGCCGACAATGCCGACACCGCGCTGGCGATCCTGGCCGAGGACGAGTTTGCCGCCGATCTGGTATTCTCCGACGTCATCATGCCCGGCATGAACGGGGTCGAGCTCGCCGGCGTCATTCGCGAACGTTATCCGGGCCTGCCTGTGGTGCTGACCAGCGGTTACAGCAACGTGCTGGCGGAAAACGCCCATCGCGGCTTCGAGCTGATCCAGAAACCCTATTCGGTCGAGTCGCTGTCGCGCATCCTGCGGAAGGCGATTTCAGACGCGCGGCTGTAGCGGCGGTCGGCAGCCGTTACGCCGCATCCGCGGCCGGGCACGCGGCCAGCAGCGCGCGGATTTCCTGCGCCGGGCGCGCCGCGCTGAACAGGTATCCCTGCATCTGGGTGCAGCCCAGATTCTGCACGGTTTCGCGCTGCTGCAAGGTCTCGACGCCTTCGGCCGTCGTGATCATGTTGCGGTCGGCAGCGATGCTCACCACCGCCTTGATGATGGAGGCCGAACTCGAATTGCAGGTGACTTCCTTGACGAAGCTGCGGTCGATCTTGATCTTGTCGAACGGGAAGCGTTGCAGATATTGCAGCGAGGAATAGCCGGTTCCGAAATCGTCGAGCGCGATGTGAACCCCGAGCGCGCGGAGCTGGTTCAGCGCAACGAGCGCGGCGTCATCGTCCGCGATCAAGACCGCCTCGGTGATCTCAAGCTCCAGCCGGCGCGGATCGAGCCCGGTGTCGGCGAGTACGGCGGCGACCTTCAGTGACAGCGACTGCGAGCGGAACTGGACCGGCGAGACGTTGACGGCGACGCGCACATGCGCGGGCCAGGTGGTCGCTTCGGCGCAGGCGGTCCGCAGCACCCACTGTCCGATCTCCTCGATCAGGCCGGTCTCCTCGGCCACGGGAATGAAATCGGCGGGCGAAACCATGCCGCGCAGCGGATGCCGCCAGCGCAGCAGCGCTTCGCACCCCCTGACCTCGTCGTTGCGCAAATCGACCAGCGGCTGGTAGTGCAGTTCGAACCCGCCATCGACCAGCGCCGCGCGCATATCGCTCTCGAGCTCGCGGCGATGGTTGGCCTGCTTTTCCATGGTCGGTTCGAAGAAGCGATAGGTCCGGCGGCCCGCCGCCTTCGCCGCATACATCGCCAGATCAGCGCTCTTCAGCAGCGCAAACAGATCGGAGCCGTGACGCGGCGCGACTGCGACGCCGATGCTGGCGTCGCTGGAGAGGCGATGGCCGTTGCAATCGAACGGCGTGCGCAGCCGATCGTAAATCCGCGCGACCAGAATGCTGACGTCATTATCACACGTGACGTTACGCTGAACGACGGCGAACTCATCGCCACCGAGACGGGCGATGAAGTCTTCGGGCCCGACCGACTGGCGCAGGCGATCCGCGACGCCCTTGAGGAATTCGTCGCCGATCAGATGCCCGAGCGAATCGTTGATGCGCTTGAACTCGTCGATATCGATGTAGAGGATTGCGAATTGCGCGGCTTCGGATCCTCCGAGCAGCGCCTCGGCATGGCGCTGGAACAGCGTTCGGTTCGGCAGATTGGTCAGCGCGTCGTAATGCGCCAGATGCTGGATCTTCGCCTGGACGCGCCGCCTCTCCGTCACGTCTTCCAGCGTGGTCGCCCAGCCGCCATCGGGCGAGCGCTGGTAGATCAGCTGGATCGTGCGTCCGTCAGGCGTCGTCGTCTCGGTGATCCGAGCGCCGTCGTCCGTGGGGTTGAGAAATCTTGCGCAATAGGCGTCGACGTCGCCGACAAAGCTTCCCTGCTCCTGGCGATGCAGCACCAGATCGCGAAGATGGCAACCGGGCCTGGCGACATCCGGTGACATGCCGAACATGTCGATATATTGCTGGTTGCAGACGACGAGGCGGGCCGAAGCGTCGAACAACAGCAGACCCTGGGTCATGTTGTTGATGGCGGTGTCCAGATGCTGGGTCTTTTCCGACAGCTTGTACTGGGCTGCCGCATGCTGGCTGCGCAACTGGCGCACGATCAGGAAGATCATGACGACAACGACGATGATCGCGAGCGCCGCCGCGCACAGCTGCAGCTTGGTCTGCGCCCGCCAGTCGGCCAGCGCGGTCTCAGTCTTGGTGGTCGCAACGATCAGGATCGGAAAATGCATCAGCGAGCGGACCGCACCGACCTTGTCCTCATTCTGCGACGAGCTGGTGAAGCGTCCCGAGATGTTGCCGTTCAGCGCGAGCGCCCGCTGAAACGACGGCGACTTGGCGACGTTCACGCCGAGCACCTTTGGGTCTTTCGGATAGCGGGCGATGATGGTGCCGTCACGGTGGATCATCGAAATCGCGGTGTCGTTGTCCAGCGCCAGCGACGCGACAAAATCCTCGAAATGCGACGGCTCGACGCCGCGGCTGGCAAAGCCGATGATCTCGCCATCGCGGCCGACGATCTTGCGCGCGAACACCGTGGTCCAGACTTTGGTGACCTTGCTGACGACCGGTTCGACGATCACGTCGGGCGTCGGCTTTCCCGACGTGAATTCCTGGAAATAGCGCCGGTCGGAAATGTTCACGTCCCCCACCGGCCACATATGGGAAGTGTTGATCAGCCAGCCCTTGGCGTTGAACAGGTTCAGGGCGCCGACATGCGGTAACGCCGCAAGCCTTGCACGCACCATCTCATGCGCGCTCAAGGTCGACATTTTCCTTTCGAATTCGTCTGGTGTGTTGACCCCATCTGCCCGGATATAGTTGAGGACGTCGTCGTGCACGTGCTGGAGATCGCTGAGCTGCTGGTCGAAATGACGCGACAGCAGCAGCGCGGTATTGTTGAGTTCGCGCTCGGCGACTTCCAGCGCCCGCTCGCGGAATTGCAGCGCGAAATAGCCGGTGCCGAGCATGATCGCGATCACCATCGCCGCGGCGCACAGAATGAGCCACTGCACCACGCCCAGGCGCATCCGGGACAGCACGCCGGCGATCGACCGCCGCAGGCTCCCCGCGATGACGCTATCCGATGCACTACCCGGCATTTTGCCTGCCCCCACGGTCGCTTTTGTACGGGAAGACAACCCAAGAGGGCGTTAGCAAAATCAGTTATTGCGGGGTTAAAGCGTGCGCCCGGATCAGGCCATTTCCGGAACTTCCGCCTCTTTCAAACTGCACTCGATCAAGGCCCCGTCGATCGCGAATGCCGAGAATGGCGAAAGCTCGGTCACGACCTGCAGCGCCGCGAAGAACTGCGCATCGCCGGGGCTCTTGAGGAAGAACCGGACATGACCCGCCGACAGCGTGTCGCGCGACAACCAAACGATCCCGGAGAACAGGGCGACCATGGTCTGCGCGTATTGGCCCGCGGTAGCGACCCCGAGTTCATAGAGCGGCGAGACCACGACAAAGCGCGCGCGCAGGATCGGGGTCGGGAATTTGCTCATCATCAGGCGGCTGACCTGACAGGCCGCGTGAATCTTCTCGCCGTCCGAAAGGCAATACAGCGTCGGGTTGTCGCCGTCCTTGGTCAGGGCGTCGAACGCCGCGTAGCTTCCGTTCGAAAACGTGGAAAAGTCTTCGCCGACGCTTTCAGCGTCCTTCTTCCATTGCGCCTTGATCGAACGCCAAGACTTGTCGGAGCTCATCGGCTGGAGGCGCATGATTAACCGGTGGTTAACACAGGACGTGATCACCGGTATTTTATAGGCCTCGGCTAAACGTTTGCTTACGGCCTGGGTCCGGCGGCAAATATTTGTGACGGCTTGCGTTATACCACCGAAGCGCCGATCAGCCGATATCGATGAGGGCAATGCCGAGGTCGGCCCGCTTCTTGCGCCGCAGCCGGGTCGGGACTTCGGTCAGGACGATCTCGAGTGTCGGCCTGACCGTGCCCGCGATCAAGTGCCCGCCCCGCGTCGAACCGTCGGACAATCCAAGCACGATATGAATGTGAAGGCTGGCTTTGCCGTCGTCCCCAACGGCAACGTCGCCCATCGCGCTCAACACTTCGCATTGCTCGGCCACTTCGATCTTCTTGTAGGTCTTCGAGGTGAAATCGAACCAGCCGACGGTTGCCTTCTCGAACGCCCCGATCGCCGTCACGGACGCCGCTTCAATTTTCGTCTCGTTCGCAAATCGCGTCAGCGCTGTGAACGCCTCCTCTCCGGAATCCAGGATGACGACGTGGATCCGCCCGCCGGGGTCGTCGGAAACAAGCTTGGTTTTCATCTCAATATCCTGCATTCGGTCCGCTGCACGGGACGGATTGCGTATGCGGCTATTCACACCGCGTGTTTCGCCTCATCGGCGAGCGAGCGCCTAGGCCTTCTTGCCGGGCGGATCGCCGCCCTTGTCCACGCGGCTCACCTGCTGGGCGCGCGCCTTGTCCTTTGGCTGCTCCTGTCCGCGCTCATCGCGGACGATGCCCTGATCCGCACCCTCGTCTCGAACTTTGGCCCGATCCTCAGAGGGTACAGCCTCACTCTCCGCTTTCCGCAACCGCGACTGGCCTTCTCTCACCAGCAACTCATCGCCGAGCATCTGTCCAATCACCTGCTCGGTCTGCGCCTCTGCTTTCTCTCTGAAGGTGCTCATGGCAATCTCCTTCCATGGAGAACGGCCGGGAGCGGTAATGTTTCCGACCCTACCGATCAAAGATCTGCATGCGAATGGGTTCCGTCTGCATACGAGTCGGTTCCGAGCTGACTAACGATCCTCTGCTCACGCGAATTGCGCGAGCCCGTGGCCGACGGACCAATTCTCCTTCGCGGCGTCGAGCACGTTCACGAACACGTCCTCCGGCCGTATGCCGGGGCGCTCGCCAAGCAAATCCGCGATCCGCCGGAACAGCGCCTTCTTCTGTTCCGCGGTGCGGGTGTCGAACACGGTGATCTGGATAAACACGAGATCGTCACTCCGGACGATGCCAAAGGCGGTGCCGTAGCGGAAGTTCGCTGCGTCATGCTCCGTGATGGTCATGAACTGGTCGTCTTCGGGCACGTTCAACGCTTCGCGCATCGCGCGATAAAGGCTGTCGAGAATCGCCTGACGGTAGGCTGCCGGCTTTCCGGCGCGCAGTGAGATGTGAAGCAGCGGCACAGCTGATCCTTTCCATTTTGTCCTGACCTAGCTAAACGCCATCCGACTATTTTGATATGCTATGGATACTGATATCAGCTATAATCACTGGAAATGACCGAACGCCCCCTCGACCTGGATGCCGTCCTGGCTTTCGTCCGCATCGCCGAACTTGGCAGCTTCACGCGCGCGGCTGAGGCCATGCGGACGACGCAGGCCGCGGTCAGCCTGAAGCTGAAGCGGCTCGAAGAGAGGTTCGGCTGCCGGCTCATCGAGCGGACGCCCCGTTACGTTCAGCTTTCGGCGCAGGGCGCGGCCTTTCTCGAACACGCCCGCGAACTGCTGGCGGTGCACGATCGCGCGCTCACCGTATTTGCCGGTGCCCGGCAGCGACTCACCATCGGCATCAGCGACCATGTTGCGGGGCCGGAGCTCCCGGCGCTGATCGCACGCATGAACGCGCAAGACCCGCAGCTGTTGATCGAAATCCGGATCGGGTCGTCGGGCGACCTGCTGCAAAGCTTCGACCGGCGCGAGCTCGACACGGTGATCGTCCGCCTCGAGGCCGGGCGGGACGACGGGGAAGTGATAACCGAAGAGAAATTCGGCTGGTTCGCAGCACCTGGCTGGCAGTACCGCGCGGGCGAGCCCTTGCCGCTTGCCACGATGGCCGAGCCCTGCGGCGTGCGTGCGATGGCCGGGCGGCTGCTCGATGCGGCGAACGTGCCCTGGACGGAAATCTTCGTCGGCGGCGGCGTTGCGGCGGTCGCAGCCGCCGTCATGGCCGGGCTCGGCGTTGCTGCATTGGCGCCGCGCATGCTTCCATTCGGCGCCGTTGAGGTCGGGCCCAGGCTCGGGCTTCCCGATCTGCCGCGCTTGCCGGTCTTGCTGCACTCCAGGGTCAAGGACGGCCGGCCGCGCGATGCGCTTGCCGCGCTTTCGGCTGCCTTCAGGAGCGTGGTCCGAGGTTAGCCAACGCCTCTGGTTCATGGGGCAAGACGCTGGCTCGCGAACTCGCGTCCGGCTCAAGCGGCTTCGCCGACGGCTGGCGCAGCCACTTCAGCAGCTCGCGGGCGCTGAAGGCGATCACCACCTCATGGTGCCGCATGCCCTTGCCGCCCTTGACCAGGCCGAGATCCCGCACCAGGCAAAAGCGCCCGCTGCTCATGCGGGCCAGGCGGCAACCTTTGAAGAAACCGAACATCGCACAATGATGCATCGGGACGCGATCCCGTCAATTCTTGACGGTACGCGAATCCCTTTTGCGCGCGGGGATTCGTCGTTGGAACAAACACAGCACGGATGAGCGGGACGACATCCCGAAGGCATCATGACCTGAGGTCATTTCCATTGATCGTCGCGTGCGACGGGATTTGCGACGATTGCTGGCGTATCTCACGTGCCGCCGGCCGTTCCGACGGATCACGCCCGAGCATTGGCTTCAATTCGGCAAGATCGATGAAGGCGTCCGCCTGACGCCGCAGGTCGTCCGCCACCATCGGCGGCTGGCTGACAATGGTAGAGATGACGGTCGCGTGGACACCGCGGCGCTGCACCGCTTCCAGCAGCGAGCGGAAGTCGCCGTCGCCCGAGAACAGAAACATCCGGTCGACATGATCGGCAAGCTCCATCGCATGGACGGCGAGCTCGATATTCATGCTGCCCTTCACCTTGCGACGGCCGCTGGGGTCGATGAACTCCTTGGTGAGCTTGGTGACGACGGTGTAGCCGTTATAGTCGAGCCAATCGATAAGGGGGCGGACCGATGTGTATTCCTGATCCTCGATAATGGTCGTGAAATAGAACGCCCGCAGCAGCGTACCGCGGCTCTGGAATTCCTTGAGCAGACGCTTGTAATCGACGTCGAAACCAAGCGCTCTGCAGGTCGAGTAGAGATTGGCGCCATCAATAAACAGCGCGATCCTGTCGGACGATAACATCAGGCACCAGCCCCCCAATTTGAGATGCGCAGCTCAGCAGAGTGACCAGCTTCGGCTCTGCGGACAAGTTGAAGGACACCGTAGCTGGCCGACGCGGGTGGCGTTGACGCCCCGGAGCAAGGGATCGTCGATGCACCACGCGTGGTTCGGGCGTGCCTTGTCAATCTAGCGGGTCTTTTCATGATTAGTCCACTTGGAGCCGCCGAGAATGGCCGCACTCGCCTGAAGGAAGGCAAGATAGTTTTCATAGCAAACCAAAACGCCAAAATCGACCAGATCAAGCGCGGCCTCCCATGAACGCTCGCCCGGCACGGATCGCGCGCCTCCAAGAATAACGTATGGTTGGAAGCTGGTGCTGTCCTGCCGGCGTTTTGCACCCGGTCGAATATCGTTCGAGCAGTGGATCAATTGCAGGCTTGGCTTTGGCATCTCAATCCCCGAATTTGTGGCGGCACGAGACGGCGGTCGTTACGCAAGCGATGTTTACAATGCGGCTATCCCGGACAGCGGCGCCGAGGTTCAACGTTCAATCAGCAAGAGCGATGGCGCGAGATACCTGCTGCCGCTCGGCTATCGCGCCAGCCTAGTCGCCGAGACTCGCCGAACCATTGAACGGAGGTTGATATGCACGTTACATTTGGGTGAGAGGAGCATACTTAAGTTTAGGATCAGCCGCCCGAGCCTTGCGAGGGACCAGGAGTGCCACCTCCTCCCGCAGCGATATCCAGTTGTCGACATTGCGCGTTCCGCGATCGTCAACCGGGGCTTGCAGGCGCGACGAACGGCCGCGACCGTCAAGCGCTCTGAGCCACCTGCGTATCGCGATGCACCATACCTCCGGGCCTGGAAAAGCTGCTAGGATGCGGCTCATTCGTGGGGCCACGTGTTGCCGTCGATGGTGATGATCACCTGACGACGCGGCGCGGGGCCGGACGGCCCAATGCCATGCGTAACCAGATACTGAAATCCCGGCGCTCGGCCGAGCAATCGCTGCTCGGCGGCATGGCTTTGGCATCGTTGACGGCGGCTTGCATCTGGCTCGTGCTCGGTCCCGCCCCGGAGGTTGCCGACTATCTGATTGCCGTCGTGCTGCTTTTCGCCCTGTTTCTCGCCTCATTGATCGTGATGCACCTGGTAGGCAGCACCCGCAGGCAAATGGAAGCCGCGCTTGAGAGCCGGGCAAGCGCTGAACAACGCGCGATAGAAGCCCTGCGCGAGAGCGAGGCGCAGTGGAAGGAGGTCTTCGAGCACAACCCCGTCATGTACTTCATGGTCGATGCCGATGGCATCGTCCTGTCGGTCAACAGTTTTGGCGCCGCCCAGCTCGGCTATCTCGTCAGCGAATTGCGGGGACAACCGGTGCTCGGGGTCTTCTTTGAAGCCGACCGGGACACGGTGCGAAAAAGCGTTGAAATCTGTCTGGCGCATATCGGGCAAACGCACAGTTGGGAGATCCGAAAGGTCCGCAAGGACGGTTCGGCGCTGTGGGTTCGTGAAAACGCGAAAGCCGTCCGACGGCAGGATAACCGGCTGATCGTCCTGATCGCATGCGAGGACATCACCGAGCGCAAGGAGGCAGAAAACGCCTTGCGGCAGAGTGGGAACTACCTGGCCGAAGCACAGCGATTGAGCCACACCGGCAGCTTCGGCTGGCGCGTCGCCACCGGCGAAATCATCTGGTCGGACGAAACCTTCAGGATATTCGGCGTTGAAAAGGCACCTTCTGTCTCACTCGACACGGTCGTTCAATGCATTCATCCCGACGATCGAGCGGGCGCGCAACAGACCATCGACCGGGCGTCCCGCGACGGCAGGGATTTCGATCACGAATATCGATTGCTGATGCCGGGCGGCTCGGTCAAATATGTCCATGCAGCGGCGCATGCCGTAACCGATGCATCTGGTGGCATCGAATTTGTCGGCGCGGTGACGGACGTCACCGCACGAAGGCGAGCGGAGGAGAAACTGCACGAGGCACAGGCTGAACTGGCGCATGTCACGCGCGTGACGGCGCTCGGGGAGCTGGCCGCGTCGATTGCCCATGAAGTGAACCAGCCGCTGGCCGCCGTCGTCGCCAACGCCTCGGCCGCCCTGCGTTGGCTCGACCGCGATACTCCCGAACTGCAGGAAGCGCGCAGCGCTCTGGCCTCGATTGTCGATGACGGCAACCGGGCGGGCGAAGTGATCCAGCGCGTCCGCGGCCTGGTAAGCAAGACCGCCGATCAGAAAGCGCCTCTCGACATCAATGCGGTCGTCAATGAGGTCGTCACCTTGCTGCACCGCGAACTGTTCAGCCACCGGATCGTGCTGCGAAAGGAACTCGCTCCCGCTCTCGGCCCGGTCCTCGGCGATCGGATTCAGCTGCAGCAGGTCATCCTCAATCTCGTCATCAACGCCATTGAGGCGATGCAACCGGTCACCGACCGACCGCGCAAGCTGGCGATCCGGACGCACGAGGACGCCCACGAGATTCTGGTCACGGTGACAGACTCCGGTATCGGATTGGCCGTTCAAAATGCTGACCGACTGTTCGCCCCCTTCTTCACCACCAAATCCGACGGCATGGGCATGGGCCTGTCGATCTGCCGATCAATCGTCGAGTCCCATGGCGGGCGACTGTCGGCCTCCATCAATGTCGGGCCCGGCGCGACGTTACAGTTCAGCCTGCCGATGCATCAAGAGGACCATACGCCGTGACCGGCCGCTCAAACTCGCCTCGCAACGTTGGCGGCCCGGACGAGCCGATCGTCTATGTTGTCGACGATGACCTGTCGGTGCGTGAAGCGCTCCGGAATCTTTTCCGCTCGGTGGGCTTGCGGGTCGAAGTGTTCGGTTCGGGCGCTGAATTTCTGCAGAGCAAGCTGCCGGACGTTCCGAGCTGCCTGATCCTTGACATCAGGTTGCCTCGGCTGAGCGGCCTCGACTTTCAGGCCGACCTTGCCAAGGCAGGCATTCACATTCCCATCGTCTTCATGACGGGCCACGGTGATATCCCGATGACGGTCAGGGCCATGAAGGCCGGGGCTGTCGACTTTTTGACCAAGCCGTTCCGCGATCAGGACATGCTGGATGCCGTGACGGCGGCCATCGAACGCGATCGAAACAGCCGGAATGAAGCAAAGATCCGCTCCGACCTGCACGCGCTGTTCGCGACCTTGACTGCCCGGGAGCGCGAGGTGATGGCGCTGGTCACGACCGGGCTCATGAACAAACAGATCGCGGCCGAAATCGGCATTGCCGAGATCACCGTGAAGATACACCGCGGAAACATCATGAGAAAAATGGCCGCGAAATCGCTGGCCGACCTGGTGAAGATGGCCCAGGCGCTCGAAATACAGCGCCCGGCGCCGCCGCAATAGCGGCGGGTCGTTGAGCGATCCACCCCCCGTCCTGCAAACCTAAGTATGATTTTCCGCCCCTGATTTGCGACGCACTCTGCCCTCAAGCGGCTTGCAGCAAGAGGCATTCTGCCGGCACGTCAGGAAGCACCGCTTTGGCCAACCCACCCGTGATTTCAATCATTGACGATGACGGCTCCGTTCGCACCGCGACCTACAATCTCGTGCGAACGCTTGGATACGTCGTTCACACCTTTGAATCGGCCGGGGCGTTCCTGCGGTCGCCTCATCTGCATGACACCTCGTGCGTGATCGCAGATATTCAAATGCCGGTCATGAGCGGTCTCGAGCTGCAAGCTCACTTGGTTGCCGACGGATACCGGCTGCCATTCATTTTCATCACCGCTTTCGCGACCGAGAGCGCGCGCATGCAAGCGCTGAAGGCCGGTGCGAGCTGCTTTCTCACCAAACCCTTCACGGGAGAGGCGTTGATCAACTGCCTCGACGTCGCGCTGCGCGGGCACGGCGCGTAAAAAAGCAGATGACCCGATCCGATTGGGTTAGCACGGCATCTGGCGCCGCTATTCCGATCGGTCCGGCGACAGGGCCAAAACAACAATTCCATCCCACCGAAATGACGGTTTCGAGCCGGTCATACCTAGGGATAAGCCGATCAACCATCTAGACAAGTTGAATATGAGGCGGGACGGAACGAGAGTGAGGCATCGTCGCCCTCCGGTAAATCCGACGGCACGACAACCAGTACACCACGATCAGTGAATGGCAATTCCTCAGGAGGAGGTCGCCATGCGTACAGGCCCACGCTGTTCCGAATGCGACAGTGAAGAACCCAAGATAGTATGTCTGCGAAATCCGGCGCGTGAACGTTACTGCGGACGTTCTTGCCTCGGCCAAGGCCAGGAAAAATTCATTCGCCTGATCCTGCGAACGAACGCGGAGGCCGCATCATGACAAATCGTTGCGACAATCCGAACTGCGACCGCCCCTTCGGGCTGGTCCGTTTCAGCTGGCGCTTCGGGCAATTCTGCTCGTCCAGGTGCCGCGAGCACTGCAAGCGTCAGCGGGATCGTAACAAGGCCTACTGGAGATGGCTCTACAAATGCCCCGAGCCGTCTGTCGCAAACCAAAAATAATCCAGCGATGCGGCAGGTCGGGGACTGCAGACCGTCTCTCGGACGTAGATGAGCCGAAACCGTTGAGCTGGAATTGTCGATAGAGTAAGCGGAGGAGCCATCATGACAAGCGCGCAAGCGATGTTGATCGGAGCACTACTCGCCTGGACGCCTTCGGTTCTTGTGCTCGCCTGGCTCTTGCGGGACATTCGAGACACACGCGGCCAGGATTAGCCGCGATCCAGATTCGAGCCGACATCGATTTTCGGCGCGGCGACTTGTCGTCCGCGCCGCGCCATCATCCGGCGAGCCGCCATCATCCGGCAAGCCAGCGTCCCTTGTGAATGTCGAATTTCACCAGACCTTCGTCGCGCATTTTCAGAAGCAGCGACTGGCAGGCTTCCTCATTCGGAAGATTGGCGCGTTTCATGATCTCGTAGACCTTAAGCGGCTTCTCGCGAAGCGCATTCAGGATATTCTCGCGATCCTTGAGCATGACTATTTCCTGTAGACCAAAACCGACATTGATTGTTGAACGAACTATAGCGTTTTCGAGCGAAGTGGACACCGGTTCGCATAGCAATCAAGCTTACGCAGATTGCGTAGACTTATCTGCGTAGAAAACGCGTCAAAACAAGATTCTAGACCATGGCCAGTTTGATTTGACCATCGTCAAGGACTCCGGTCGCGAGAGCCTCGCGCGCCCTGCGTTCGATAACGGGCCAATTGGTGAGCAGATATTTGTGGGCCAGCGCCTGCGTCGGAAGATCGGTTTGCAGAAGGCAGCGCTGCCGCGCGTTCCCGTTCGCGATCTGAAAGGATACCGCTTGCGGCCCCTCGATGATCTCTTGTTCGGTGGGTTTGGCAACCAGCCGCATACGCTATTCCCTGTGAAACTTGTCAGGCCAAGCTGTTCGGATCGACCGCAACTGCCGCGGATATATCGTCGGGCGGCCCGTCAGGGCTGCTCGTTCTCGACCTTCGGGGAGCGTTTCGGCTTTTTGTCAGCACCGGGCTGCGTGTTGCGGACCGCGGCGGTCAGCATCTCCCGCAGTTCCGCCTTGGTCTTCGGTGGTTGCCGCGCGACAGATGCTTTCCATTGTGCCATGGGACTCTATATGGGGTGCCGGATCGGGAATTAAAGGCCTGTGGCTCGCGATGTGGTGCAATGCCCGTTCGAGGTCAGACCGGAAAGCGGCGGCCCGGGCAACGGCTTGGGCACAACGTCCCGCGAGAATGTCGAGCTGTGTTCGCCGTGCCGTCATTGCCTGCGACAAACGCAAAGTTTTTGCGCAAGGGAGCACTTGCGACGAGGCAATCCATATCTTTGCGTGGTGCGATGGATTGCTTCGCGGAGCCTGTCATTCGGGCGCGCATTCGCGCGACCCGTTGGCTCGCAATGACGATTTAGTAGCCACCCTGCCCCATCAAACAAAAACGGCGGGGAAATCCCCGCCGCTTTGAATTCAACGATGCGAGAATGACGTTACATCATCCCCATGTCCAGCATGCCCGGCAGCTGCGCGAGCGGCAGTGCGGCGGCGCCGACCAGGGTCGCGACCATCGCCGCCAGCGCGTGGTTGGAGCGGCGCTTGCCGCGCATCTGGGCGGCAATCCACTCCAGCACCTTGGTGTCGATGTTGACGGCCTTGGCCGGGGCCCAGCTTTCGATGTCGGTGTCCGGCGACAGGGCAATCGTGCGCGGCGGCACGGGCAGTCCGGATTCGGACGCTGCATGATGGGCGATCGCCTTGGCCAGCAGATCGTCGAAACGACCATCGTCGCTGCGCTCGGCGGCAGCGTCGCTGATTTCGAACAGCGCCTCGGCTTCGGCGCGGCTGACCGGCTGATGCTCGACGGCGGTCGCGGTCAGGATGCGGGCGCACCAGGCGGCATCATCGGCATCGAGCGCGCGGGAAAAATGGATACGGCCCTTGGTGGTCGGGCCCTCGCCGGTGATGACGCCGTCGCGCACGATGGTGAGCGCGTGGGCAGCGGTCTTGCGGCACGAAGGCTGGAGAACGGCGAACGCTTCAATGGATTTGGTAGTACTAGGGGCAGACATAGCTTGCACTTCTCAATTTCTTTTTCTGGTCCAGCATTGCGACGCTGGCGTAAACGAGTGGTTAACGATTCGGAACTTGCATTCCGAGATTTTTAGATGGTTGCCATTTAGTCGCTGTGACTCCAATTAGTCGCTGTGACTGATGTCACGGTTCGGTTGAACGACCGATGAACGCCCCGGGCAACCGGGACCGGGGTCTTGCGGACCATAAAAGGCGATATCGGGGCGATCCGGGCGATTACCGCCGCTGTGGATTTTTCGTCGCAGGGGCGCAGATCGAAAGAAGGTGCTAGGAGTTCCCTATTCGCGGAGAAGGATCTCGCCTTTTTTGGCGGGAGGTTCACTTCCACCCTGCTAGGGCTTATACAGATTAACAGAAATTCTCCTGCAACTTGAATAAGATGAGGTGTACCATGGCACTCCAGATTGGCGCAGTCGCCCCGGACTTCGAAGCCCAGACCACCGAGGGCAAACTCAAATTCCACGACTGGATCGGCTCAAATTGGGCGCTGTTATTCTCGCATCCGAAGGATTTCACCCCGGTTTGCACCACCGAACTCGGCGCTCTCGCAAAGTTGAAGCCTGAATTCGACAAGCGCGGCGTCAAGCTGATGGGGCTCAGCGTCGATCCCGTCGACAAGCATTCGAAATGGTCCGAGGACATCAAGGAGACGCAAGGCGCGGCGCCGAACTATCCGATGATCGGCGACACCGATTTCAACGTCTCAAAACTCTACGACATGCTCCCCGCCTCCACCTCGGGGGATGCCGCAACGCGGACCGCTGCCGATAACCAGACCGTGCGCAACGTCTTCATCATCGGACCGGACAAGAAGATCAAGCTGGTGCTGGTTTATCCGATGACCACGGGCCGCAATTTCCAGGAAATTTTGCGCGTGATCGATTCCCTGCAGATGACGGCCAAGCATCGGGTCGCGACCCCGGCCGACTGGAAACAGGGCGAAGACGTCATCATCGCAGGCTCGGTCACCGACGACGAGGCCAAGACGATCTATCCGCAGGGCTGGAAGTCGCCGAAGCCGTACATCCGGATCGTGCCGCAGCCGAAACAGTAACTCGACACGTCATTCCGGGGCGATGCGCAGCATCGAACCCGGAATCTCGAGATTCCCCGGTGCGCAATTGCGCACCTGAGGTTCGCTTCGCGCCCCGGAATGACAGCGTCTTGTACTTGCGATCAGGCCGCGCGAACGCGGGCCAGGAACTTCTCGACCTCGGCCTTCAGATGCAGGCTCTCGCCCGACAGCGCCTGCGCCGAGGCAAACATGCGGTTGGAAGTCTCGCCGGTCTCGCCCGCGCCCTGAGCAGCGTTGCGGATGTTGACGGCGACGTCGGCGGTCCCGCTCGCGGCGGCCCGGACGCTCTGGGCGATGTTGGCCGTCGCACCGCGCTGTTGTTCGACCGCGGCCGAAATCGAGGTCGCGATATCGCTGATGCGCTCGATGGTCTGGCCAATCGCCTTGATCGCGCTGACCGACTCTTCGGTGGCAAGCTGCATGCTGCCGATCTGACTCGAGATCTCCTCAGTGGCCTTGGCGGTCTGGCCGGCGAGGCTCTTGACCTCCTGGGCCACCACGGCAAACCCGCGGCCGGCATCGCCGGCGCGGGCGGCCTCGATGGTCGCGTTGAGTGCCAGAAGATTGGTCTGCTCGGCGATCGAGGTGATCAGCTTCACCACGTCGCCGATCCGCGCGCCCGCCTCCGACAGCTCATTGATGCGCTGGTCGGTGGCCGCGGCCTGCTTGACGGCGTCGGCCGCGATCCCGTTCGATTCCTGGACGCGGCGGGTGATCTCGGCAATCGAGTTGGAAAGTTCATCGGAAGCAATTGCTGCGGTGCGGACATGCTCGGAGGCGGTCTCCGACGCGCCCGCCGACTGGCCCGAAAGCCCGGCGGTGGTCCGCGCGGTCTCGGTGAGTTGCTTGGCCACGCGCTCGAATTCACCCGAGGAATTCAGCACCTTGTCGAGGATACCGCCGACGCTGGTCTGGAACTCGTCGACGAACCCGCGCAATTCGGCCTTGCGCTGTTCGACGGCTGCAGAAGCGGCCGCGGTCTGTTCGTCGCGAAGCCGGCGGCGCTCGAGCGAGTTGTTCTTGAACACCGCAACCGTGCGCGCGATCTCGCCGATCTCGTCCATGCGCTCGTCGCAATCGATCTCGACGTCACTGTTGCCGTTGGCGATGGCGGTGAGCGAGGCCGTGACCGAGATCAGCGGCTTGGTCACGCGGCGCACGATCAGCATCGTCAGCAACATCACCAGAAGCGCTGCAATGGCCGCTGCGATCGCCATGTTCTGAATGGCATGCGACAGCATGGTCTCGAACTGCGCCATCGGAATGCCGACATAGAGAACGCCGATGACCTTTCCGGTCGAATTCGCAATCGGGTAATAGGCCGTCATGAACGTCTTGCCGAACAGCGTGGCCGGCCCCTTATAGGCCTCGCCGCGACGCAGGATCGGTTGTCCGGGATGGTCAGGTGCAAGCTGGGTGCCGACGGCGCGGTCGCCATTTTCCTTCTTCACGTTGGTGGAGCGGCGGACGAACTGGTTGCTGGCCTCGTCATAGACGAACAGCGTCGCGTTGCCGCCGACATAGCCGACCGAGCGATCGACGATCGCGTGGTCCTTGAATTCGGGCATCTTCGCCGCTTCGGCCTTGGCGACCATGCCGTCTTTCAGCGTGATCTTGGCGTCGGGATAGGTCTCGGCAAAGGACAGCGCCAGCGTGCGCAGATTGACCTCGATGTCGCGAAGCGCCCGGTCACCGAACTCAGAGTTGAGCGACCAATAGGCCGCGCCTACAACCAGCGCGGTATTCACCGCGATCAGGAGGACGGCCGAAATGACTGCCTTGGTGCCAAGACGAAGTTTCAGCGACGGCAGGAGTTTTCCAAACGACGGCATGGACATGTGCAATTTTCCCCAAAATCGGGCTCAATTTGACGGTTCTTGCTTACGATCGCATTAATGGATGCAACCCTAGGCAAAGGCTTGGGAATTTGATGAAATTGATGCGTGCATGACGAGTCCTCGCCCTGCCATCGTCTGGTACCGTGAGGATCTGCGCCTTTCAGACCACCCCGCCCTGCTTGCGGCCGCCAACACACAAGCGCCGGTTGTATGCCTTTTCGTGCTCGACGAGAGGACGCCGGGCGTTCGTCCGCTCGGAGGTGCTGCCCGCTGGTGGCTGGCGCGGTCGCTGCGCGCCTTGCAGGAGAGCCTCCGGGGTCGGGGCGTGTCCCTGGTGTTGCGCCGGGGGTCGGCTTCCACGGTCATTGCCAGCCTTGCGCGCGAGGTCGATGCCGGCGCCGTCTATTGGAACGAGATTGCGCAGGCACCCCACCAGCGGGTGGCGGATCAGGTCGCGGCGGCACTCGGTGGTGTTGCCACTCACAAATTTCCCGGCGACCTGCTGGTGGCGCCGAGCCAGATCCGCAACAAGGAGAACCGCGGCCTGCGGGTGTTCACGCCGTTCTGGCGGCGGGTGCAATCCCTCGGCGATCCGCCAAAGCCGCTGCCGGCACCGAAGAAGCTGAACGGCATATCCGCTATTGCCAGCGATGCGCTGGAAGACTGGCATCTCGAACCAACCCGCCCCGATTGGGCTGGCGGCTTGCGCGAAAACTGGCGGCCTGGCGAAGCCACGGCGCAGGCGCGGCTCAAGGCATTCCTCGCCGGCGGTATCGCCGGCTATTCCGGTGATCGCGACCGCCCCGACCGCGAGGGCACCTCGCTTCTGTCGCCGCATCTTCGCTTCGGCGAGATCAGCCCGCGTCAGGTCTGGCACGCCGCAAAATTTGCCGCGGCCGAGCACCCTCCCCTGTCATCCGATATCGATAAATTCCTCAGCGAACTCGGCTGGCGCGAATTCTGCCGTCATCTGCTCTATGACGTGCCGGATCTCGCAACGCGCAATCTGCAGCCATCGTTCGACGCGTTTCCCTGGAAGCACGACACCAAGGCATTGCGCGCGTGGCAGCGCGGGCAGACCGGATACCCCATTGTCGACGCCGGCATGCGCGAACTCTGGCACACCGGCGTGATGCACAACCGTGTGCGGATGGTGGTGGCCTCGTTCCTCGTCAAGCATCTCTTGATCGACTGGCGCGAGGGCGAGCAATGGTTCTGGGACACGCTTGTCGATGCCGATGCCGGCAGCAATCCGGCCAACTGGCAGTGGGTCGCCGGCTGTGGCGCCGATGCCGCTCCCTACTTCCGCGTGTTCAATCCAATCCTGCAGGGCGAGAAGTTCGATGCCGATGGCGTCTACGTCAGGCGCTGGGTGCCGGAGCTGAAGCAACTGCCTGACAATTTGATCCATCAACCCTGGACCGCGACACCGCTTGAACTGGCAAGCGCCGGCATCGAACTCGGCAAAAACTATCCGCGGCCGATCATCGAGCACAAGGTTGGTCGTGAACGCGCGCTCGCGGCCTATGCGAGCATTCGCAATCGCTGAACTAGAGCGTTTTCCAGCGAAGTGGACCGGTTCGCGTCAAGAAAACGCGTCAAATCAAAAATCTAGAGCCCCGTTCCGATTCCATCGGAACGGAAAAGGCTCTAGGCAGTGCGCCGGTTGACCAGAAACACCGCAGCCGCGCACGCGGTCATGCCGACAAGCGCTACTCCATCGAGCTGCTCGCCAAACAGCACATAGGCCATCAGCGCCGTCACCGCCGGCACCAGATAGAACAGGCTCGCCACCGACGTCGCCGCCGAGCGGCGGATCAGCCAGTACAACAACCCGATCGATCCGATCGAGAGCACCACGACCAGCCAGCTCAGCGCGAGCACGAACTCCGTGGTCCAATGCACCACATTGTCCTCGAACAGCCATGCCCCGAGCCCGAAGAAGATCGTAACCGCGATGTATTGCACGAGATTACCCGCACGCCAGTCGATTTCGTTGCAGTACCGCCGCTGGTAGAGCGTGCCGAGCGTGATGCTGATCAGCGACACGCCGGAGGCAAGCCAACCCCAGCCCGCGTCGCCGCTCATCGGCCGATTGTGCAGGATCAGCACCACGCCCGCTAGCCCAAGCAAAAGGCCGGCCCATTGAATGGCCGTGACGCGCTCGCCGAGCCAGCGGTTGGCGATGGTCGAGGTCAGGATCGGCTGCAGGCCGGGGATCAGCGCGGACAGCCCCGCGGGAATCGAATGCGCAATCGCAATCGCGGTGCCGCCGAGATAGAACCCGTGCACCAGAATGCCGGCGACGGCGCTGTGGAAGATGCCGATCCGATCCGGCCAGCGGGGCCGTGCGATCGCGACGATGCCAGCCATCAAGACGACCACCAGCGCCATCCGGATCGCGAGATAGGTCAACGGATCGGCGTTGTTGACGACGTATTTGGTGGCGATGAAGCCGGTGCTCCACAGCACGACGAAAATCGCCGGCGCCGCACGCGCGGCAAGATCTTCAAGGTCACGGTTCATTTGCGGAAGCGTAGTGCCCGATCATATGCTATGCGGCAAGGACTGATCGCGCGGGTCGCTCGCGCGCTACGACATGACCACATCGCAATACCTTGAACGAGGAATAACCATGGATGTTCGCGCCGCCGTTGCCACCGCCGCCGGCAAACCGCTGGAAGTCACGACGGTCCAGCTTGAAGGGCCGCGCGAAGGCGAAGTGCTGGTCGAGATCAAGGCCACCGGGGTCTGCCACACCGATGAGTTCACGCTGTCGGGTGCCGATCCCGAGGGATTATTCCCCGCGATTCTCGGCCATGAGGGTGCGGGCGTCGTGGTCGACATCGGCAAGGGCGTCACCAGCGTGAAGAAAGGCGATCACGTCATTCCGCTCTACACGCCGGAATGCCGGCAGTGCCCGTCCTGCCTGTCGCGCAAGACCAATCTCTGCACCGCGATCCGCGCAACGCAAGGCCAGGGCCTGATGCCCGACGGCACCTCGCGTTTCTCGCTCGGCGGCAAACCTGTTCACCACTACATGGGCACTTCGACGTTCGCCAACTACACCGTACTGCCGGAAATCGCGGTCGCAAAAATCCGCGAGGACGCGCCGTTCGACAAGGTCTGCTACATCGGCTGCGGCGTCACCACCGGGATCGGCGCCGTCATCAACACCGCCAAGGTCGAGCAAGGCGCCAAGGCGATCGTGTTCGGCCTCGGCGGCATCGGGCTCAACGTGCTGCAGGGACTGCGGCTCGCCGGCGCCGACATGATCATCGGCGTCGATATCAACAACGACCGCAAGGCGTGGGGCGAGCGCTTCGGCATGACCCACTTCGTCAATCCAAAGGACGTCGGCAAGGACCTCGTGCCCCACCTCGTCAACATGACGAAGTCGGGCGCGGACCAGATCGGCGGCGCCGACTACACCTTCGACTGCACCGGCAATGTCACCGTGATGCGGCAGGCGCTGGAAGCCTGCCACCGCGGCTGGGGCCAGTCGATCGTGATCGGGGTCGCGCCCTCAGGCGCCGAGATCGCCACGCGACCGTTCCAGCTGGTGACCGGCCGGGTCTGGAAAGGCACCGCGTTCGGCGGCGCGCGCGGCCGCACCGACGTGCCGAAGATCGTCGACTGGTACATGCAGGGCAAGATCCAGATCGACCCGATGATCACGCATGTGATGCCGCTGAGCGAGATCAACAACGCGTTCGAGCTGATGAAGCGCGGGGAATCGATCCGTGGCGTGGTGACGTTTTAGGGAGTGGTGATGACACACAGCCAGCGCGATTGCGCTCGGTTCAAAACGCTTCCGGACAGGGATCGACGATCTTCCAGAGCTCGCCACCGTTCTTGATCTTCTTCATCTCGGTGGTGAGCCCGCCATTGCGGCGGATCCAGTCCTTCACGGTGTCCGGATAATAGGACATCAGGTCCGACGTTCCGTCGGAGCTCGTGACCTTGATGCCGAAGGTGAAGGCCTTGTCGTAATAGGCCTGGTGGAAGCCGAGGCTTGCCTTGGGCGTCACGCAGATCTTGTTCATCGGCACGATGCCGAACACCAGTGTGCAGGCCGAGTTGCAGATGCCGTCGATGATGACGCGTTCCTTGCGCTCGCGGATCCGCTTGTACTTCGTCTTGTATTCCTCGACGTAGCCGCCATGGTCGCGCGTGATGTGCAGATCGGCCCGCGCCGGGGTCGCGACCAGAACCGAGAGGGACAGCAGGGCAAGGGACGTGATGCGCATGGGTCGATTCGGAACCGGATAGCCTTGTAAAGCGGAAGGTGGTCCTTGAGGTCCAGACCACACCGCAGAACCTTGGCCGGACTGTGTTGGGATTTCGTTAAGCATCCTTTAGGGGCCAAAAATAGGCAAGCTTCCGCCAGTTTTCCGGAGCTTTTCCTGTCGTTTTGCGTAAAATTCCCCCCGGACCGGCCAAAACTGTCTAGTTTCCAGTGGGATTTTCCGGAGAATCAAAATGCCCAAAGCCAAGTCTTTAATCGCCGCCGCCCTCTTTGCTGCCGCGGCCCTGGCGCCGAGCCTGGCGGACGCCCGCCATAACCGGCACCACCGCCAGCACTGGCCGTTGCCCTACCCGATCAGCTACCTGCACAATTACGGGCCCGGCCCCCAGCCCGGCACTTTTGCCTATTATGACGGCCCCTCGACCAACCACTGCCGCCAGGGCGCGGCCGCCTACATCGGCCAGGGCGGCCGGCACCCCTGTTACTAAACGTTCCGCTGCTGGCCCTGCCCGGACAAGTCTGATAATCGGGCGGGCTACAGGCACTCGTAGCTCAGCTGGATAGAGCATCGGATTTCGATTCCGAGGGTCGGGAGTTCGAATCTCTCCGAGTGCGCCATTTCGGCGCAAGGCCGGGCCGCCCACCACGCATTCGAGAGCGATTGATATGAGAAAGATGATCCTGGCGCTGGCGATCCTGTATCCGGCCGCGGCGTTTGCTCAGGGAACGGCCACGCCCGCCCCCGCGAACCCGGCCCCTCCTCCGACGGTTGGCGACAAACCGCTGGTGCAGGTCGGGTCGAAAAAACCTCCAGCCGAGAAGAAGTCGGCAAAGGCGGCGCCCGCCAAGCCCCTGTCCATCGCGCAGAAGCTGCAAGCCTGTCAGGATATCGACGACGCGACGAAGGAACGCCTGACCTGCTATGACGGCGTCTATGCGCCGCAGCCGAAACCCAAGCCGCCGGCCGCCAAGAGCGCCAGTGAATGCCGGTTCGTGAAGGAGGAAGACGAGCGGCTGACCTGCTTCAACCGTTTTGTCGACAAAATCCCGCAATTGCCGCGGTAACCGTCAAAACCGCCCGGCCTGGGGGCGGCGCAGTCGCAAGCGGCGCATGAGACCCTTACCAGGTGTTGCTCCCGAAGAAGCCAAAGCCAAAGTGCTGCTGCTGGGCGACGCGCATCGGCGACGGCTGAACCGAGCGAGCCTTGGCGACCTTGCGCTTGCGCGGAGCCTGCGGCTCCACCTTCTTGGCTTCAGCCGGTACGAACTGGGCAAAGGTGTCACGCACCCGAGCCTGGGCGTTGATGTCGGCAATCGGCGCAGCCGGAGCCGCCGCGACCTGGGTGGTCAAAGCCGGCGGAACAATGGTGGGAAGGCTCATGTCATAAACCACGCGTTCCGGCGGTTTCTGGTCGGAACGGATCCGCACCACGGTCTTGTCGATCGAGCCTGTCGAATTGCTGGCCACGGCGACCTGTTGCGGGGCAAAGGCATCGAGCGCGAACAACAGCGCGAGCAGCGCTGCGCCGACAAACAGGAAATAACGCGCTACGGGCATTGGCGTGGCTCCCCCCGCACCATTCGCGCGGTTCAATCGCCTAACAGGAGATATGGTGATTAGTTCCTGGGGCATCCCCAAGGTTCAACGGCGGCGATCACATTTTCGGGTTCGCAAGTCAGGTTCGCAGCGCTAGGTTCGACTTGCCGTCACCAGCGCACATTTCGCCTTGTTTGCGTTAACATTGACGAAGCCGACCAGCACACCTGAATAGTGCTTCCGGCTCCTGGTGTTCACGGTGTCCGGGATCACCCGCCGCCGGTCGGTCAAATGGCTGCCGTCCCTGCGGGTAAAGGCACAGGCAATTTCGACATCCTTCACCGGATAATCATTGGCGTTACGCAGCGTGAAGGTAACGAGCGCCTTCGAGCCGAGGCCGCCCCTTCGCCATGATTGCGAGGAAATCCTCAAACCCTCGATCGGCGACTTCGATTCCGGCGCAATCGACAACGGTGCGGTCACCGCGGCGGGCGTCGCCATCTGGTCTGGATTTGCCAAGGAACTCGCGGCGGGAGCCGCCCCATCTTCAACCAGGGATACATTCTGCGCGTAGATGGTCGGGGAAGGTTCCGCTGCGGCGTTGCCCTCGGCGTCGCTCGGTCCGGGAAGCATCATCCAGATCGCGCATCCCGCGATTGCGATGGCCGGCAACGCGAGCAGTCGCGCTTGCGGGGCTCCGAACGACCGTCCAGCGATCATCATGGCCATGCCCTCACCCGGCGGCGATAGCGGTCGCCGCACCCGCACATGAAAAAGGCCCCACGGGCGTTACACCGTACGGCCTCTCACACGACTGCCGCTGTACGGTTCCGCCGCTAGCTCAATAATCACCCACGGCCAGAATGGTTGCACGCAAGCTCGACAATTCTGCGGTGCCAGGCGCACGACAGGGGATGGAATTGCGGACGGCCGGCCGCTAGATTGGCGGCGCGAAGACGCTTGGGGGAGACCGAATATGCCGACAGTAACTTGGGACCATGTCCATTTGCGCAGTCCCGATCCGGAAGCGACCGCAGCCTGGCTTGCCGACATTCTGGGCGGCGAGATCGTCCGCGGACCAGGCAGGATCGACGTCAAGCTCGGCGGCGCCAACGTGTTCATCGCCCCTGTTGCGGCCGGAGACGGCGTCAACACGCCGCCGGTGACGCCGTATCAAGGCCTCGATCATTTCGGGCTGACGGTAAAGGACATCGACGCCGTCGCCGCCGAGATCAAGGCCAAGGGCGTCGAGTTTACCAAGCCACCGACCACGATCCGGCCCGGCGTACGCATCTGCTTCATCCGCGGACCGCAGGGCATTTCCATCGAGCTCCTGGAGCGCGACCAGAAATACGCGTGATTCACCGCGCTACGTCATTGATCCCGGCATAAAGCAGCGGATGGTCAATCCGGCGTAGCCACGAATCGGCCATACCATGGTTCGGCCGACGCGGTTGGGTTCCGTAATCACCGCGTCTTCGGGCACATCGAACCATTCGCCCTCGATGCGCACGCGGTAACGGCCGTTGCTCGATTCCCAATCGACATCGCTGACTGCGCTGCCGTCGGCATCGGAGCAACACGGCCCCTTCCCGCTTCTCAAGGAGTCGAACCATTCCTTGAGCGGCGAATGGGCGTAACGGCCGTCCAGATCGCGCGTATGCCCGACCTGCGCGGCAATAGCCCACAGCGCCACGACACCCGATCTCAGCAGTGTCTTTCGCCAGCCCCCATGGCGGTTGCCCGAAGTTCCGCGGTTGTCATTCTCGGTGTTAAGACGCGGCGCATGGCCGCCGGAATTGATCCAGTTGCTCACCTGTCTGTTGCTCCAACACCCACCGGCCGGTGCGCAACAGGCGATGCATTTCGCGGGCCAACCTGATTCGGAACCCGCCGCCAGTCATCCGCGTGTCATGGCGGCGTTGGGCTCGCGCCGGTATATTTGCGGCCGGTATTTGCGGCCTGCCACGTTGACGCCGCAGGTTCCGCTTTGGCATAAAAGATAACCGGGTTCCGTGGGCGCGGAGGCCGGGATTGGGACGTCATGAAGAACGGTCTGTATTCGATCCACGTCAGCCTGCTGGACGGGCGATCCGGCAAGGGCAGCGGTGTGATTCTGTTCCGGGATGGCCAGATCCTCGGCGGCGATGCCTATCTGTTTTACACCGGCAGCTACACCGTGAAGGGCGATACCTTCAAGGGCGAGGTGCTGGTGCAGCGTCACACGTCGAGCCCCGATGCCAATCCGCTGTTCGGCGGGCCGGCCCCCGTCGGCATTGGCGTATCCGGCACCTTCACCGATACGCGCGGAACCATGAACGGGACGGCGCTGGTCGGCAAAGCCAGCCAGATTTTCGGCGCCACGCTGCGCAAGCTGGCCGATACGAACTAGGCCAGCCGCCGCTCATCGGTAGAATATCACACCGTCCTGCGCGGTGCGGCTGTTGCAGCATCGCCAGTGTTGGGCGTGCCGATGGGCTCGATCAACAGTAGATGGACCTCTTCCCTCGCAACGGGCCGATGCTCGACGCCCTTGGGCACCACATACATCTGCCCCGACCCGAGCGTGATCGTTCGATCGCGCAGCTGAATATCCAACACGCCCTTCAGCACGAGAAAGAAATCATCCGTGTCATCGTGCTTGTGCCAGACGAATTCACCTTTCACTTTCACAACCATGACGTCGCAATTGTTGAACTGCGTAACCGTGCGTGGCGACCAGTGCTCGGAGAATGTGGACAGCTTCTCCGACAAATCAATTCCATTGCTCATCGATGATACCCGATTGCTACTCTGCCGCCATTTCAAGCGGCGCGATGCGCGGCAGGATCATCTGGATCCGCGTGCCGCCTCCCGGCTCCGAATCAAGGTCGAGCCGCCCGCCGAGTCGGTTGGTCACGATGCTGTAGACGATGTGCAGGCCAAGCCCGGTGCCGCCCTGGTCGCGCCGTGTCGTGAAGAACGGATCGAACGCGCGGCGACGAACGTCGAGGGTCATGCCGCATCCATTGTCGGAAAACAGAACCTCGACATTGTCCTTGCCTGACTCGCGCACCTGGATATCGACCGTGCCCGGCTTGCCGTCAGGGAACGCGTGCGCCACCGAATTGAGAAACAGATTGGTCAGCACCTGTCCGTAGGGCCCGGGATAGCTGTTCATCGTCAGGTTAGGCTGGCAATCGACATTGAGCGTCAGATTGTGTTTGCGAAGGCCCGGCCGCAAGCTCATCACCACCTGCTCGGTGAGATCGCCAAGATCGAAGCTGCGCTGGTCGGAATAGTTGCGGTCGGCGGCGACCTGCTTGAACGACTGGATCAGTTCGGCGGCGCGATTCAGATTGGCGACGAGTTGCGACGACGCGTCGCGACTGGTCTCGAGAAAATCGGTCAAACTGGAACGCCGCAGCTCGCCACGCGCCACCTCGGCGGTGAAATTCGCCGCCTTGCGCTCCAGCGCGGAGGCGACCGTGAGACTAATGCCAACGGGATTGTTGACCTCGTGTGCGACGCCCGCCACCAGCCGCCCGAGGGCTGCGAGTTTTTCGGCTTCGATCAGCGAATTCTGCGTTTCCCGCAAATTTCGCAGCGCGCCTTCCGCGGCGTCCTTGGCCTTGCGCATCTCGAGTTCGACGCGCTTGCGCTCGCCGATGTCGAGCGCGACCGTGACGATGTTCTCGATCTCGCCCGACGCGTCCAGTAGCGGCAGCTTGTTGACCAGCCATTGCCGCATATTGCCGGTGGAATCCTTGTACTCTTCCTCATAGAAGCCGAGTTCGCTGCCGCCGGCCAACACGCGCTTGTCCGGCTCATCGGTCTTCGCCGCGCCATAGCGTGACATCAGGTCGGCCGTGGTGCGACCGATGGCTTCCCCAGGCTCGATGCCAAAAATACCGGCCATATAGCGGTTCATCAGGAGATAGCGGAGCTGCTTGTCCTTGACGTTGATCACCGCGGGCACGGTATCGATCACCTGCTGCAGCAAACGGCGGCCTTCGGCGACCGCGTCCTCGGCCCGTTTTTGGTCGGTGATGTCGCGGACCGTTCCCTCGTAACGGACCAGTTCGCCATCCTCGTTGCGCACGGCGCTGGCGCTGTCCGAGAGCCAGAGCACCGTCCCGTCGCGCGCGCGAACCTGGTATTCGTACTCGCGTACCATGCCGTCGCGTTCCATCAGCCGCTCATATTCAACCCGCGCCTGCGGATCGACATAGACGGATTCGGAGACGTCGCCGAGGCCGTTGATCAGATCCTGCGGCGTGGCGTAACCCATCATCCGCGCCAGCGCCGGGTTGGCGTTGAGCAGTGCGCCTCCGGGCGTGGTGACGTAGATTCCGTCCACCGACGCCTCGAACAATTTTCGATAGCTTTCCTCGGCGAGACGCTGTTCGGCCAGCGCGCGTACCGCCGCCTCGCGCGCCGCGTCGGCATCGACCAGCGTCTGGCGAAACACTTCGGCGGCTCGCGCGATATCGCCGATTTCGTTGTCGACATCGGTCTGCGGGATCGAGGTGCTCTTTTCTCCGCCGGCCACCTTGCGGATCGAGGTTGCGATCGTCGCGAGCGGACGCACCGTGCGCCTGACCACCAGCAGCGAGGCGAACAGCCCGATCAGGACACCGGCGGTGCCGAGCACGATGCTCTGCCATTTTGCTTCCGTCAGCGTCCGGGCGAAATCGCGGGACAACACATGGCCGCGACGCGCGCTGACCTCGCGCAATAATTCGGTCACGCGCTGGATCAGGCGGCCCTCCGCGCCCAGGACCTCCTTGTCGATGTCGGATATCTGCCGCTCGCGGGTCGAGATGTTGATAATCGCGAGGGCATAATCATCGACGGCCGCGCGAAGCTTCGGCTCCGCCATCGTCATCGAGCGCATGCTTTGCGCCGCCAGTTCGGCGGCGGACGGATTTCGCGCCAGCAAAGCCGAGGTAATCTGGCTTTGGGTCTGAAACAGGGCCGACGCGATCAGTGGATCGGGGGTGTCGGCGATCGCGGCATCGAATTTCTCGCGCAGCGGCGGTAGCCCGACAATCAGCTCCGCGCGGCGGTTGATCAGGGCGGAAATACGTTCGATGCCGCTGCGGTAGGTCGACAGGCGCTCGGTGACGCCGTCGATCATGTCCTGCTGTTCGGGAGCAAGCTCCAGCCGGGTTTTCTTCAGGACCTCGCCGAGCGAGGTCGCCGCCTCGCCGACCTGGACCGATTGGGTGCCGGGGTCGGTGACGAAATCCCGGGCCGCCAGACGCAACTCGTTCATGCGCCGGTCGATATCCTCGGCGAGGTCGCCGACGCTTTGCAGCCGCTGCAGCTCGCCGAAGGTCGCATCGATGTGGCGGATGGCGATGACGCTGGCGGTGGAGGTGATGATAATCACCGCCAGCACCAGCATGAAACTGCCGAATGTCAGCTGGCCGATCGACAACGAGAACGATCGCGTCATTGGCGAATTCGGCGGCAATTCAGAGGTCATGTTATTGAGGCCGGGCTCCTATCGGCCGCAATATACGACGTTATTCGGGTCGTGGGGAACATGCTGAAATAGCTCGCGAAGCCGGCCAGACCGGCCGGGCGGTGCGCCGGTCCACGCCCGCTGGGTCACGCTGGCGTCACACTGCCAGTCCAGGCTGCCCCAATCCGGGATTCCGGCCGCGGCGGGGGCTTCGCCGTGCGGCAAAATGGCCATAGCTGGCCTCCGGCCCCGGTCGGCATGATGCCGGCCACCTTGGCCCACACCGCGACATCGGACCTGATCGCACCTCACCCTAGCCCTCCACAGGCCGCAACGCCTTTAGCAGGTCGGACGGCATCATGCCGAACATGTCCCGAAAGGCGCTGCTGAAATGCGCCGAACTGGCAAAGCCGGCGGCGTGGGCGGCTTCCGTCAACGATGAGCCCTCGCCGCAGGCGCGCACCGCAGCGCCCATCCGGTTCCAGATCCGGTAGCGCCGCAACGGCACGCCGGTCTCCGCCTTGAACAGATGCAGGAATCGCGACGCCGACAGGCCCGCATGTTCCGCCAACTCCGTCAGGCGGTGCGCCCGGTGCGGTTCGTCCCGCATCAGCCGCAGCGCCGCCGAAATCCGTGCGTTGGCTTTGGTGCCCGTGCCCACGCCCAGCAGTTCGCTGAGCGACAAACGTCCGTCGCGCGCCGCGATGCGGTCTTCGGCAAGGCCGGTCATGATCTCGATCACCGCGGATTCTTCCCGCAGTTCAAACGCCGCTCGCGCGCGCGTATCCGTCATTCGCGCCAGCAATGCCTTGAGGTCGCGTCCGAGCGGATCGACATAGAGGAACGCCATGCGCCCGCGCGCAATCCGCAGATGATGCAGGCTGTTGGGCAATATCAATACGCTACGGGTGGAACGATAGTCGGTCGCGGTGTCCGTGGGGTCGTCGGCCACTTCCAGCGCCGCATCGAGGCCGATGGCAAGTACGGCGGTCGCATTGCGGTGCGGCGTCAATCCGAAGGCCGGGCCGAGATAGAGCACGCGGGCGCCCCACCCCAACAATTTCGCCTCGCCGATTGCGCGCATAGCCAGTTTCTGAAAGCCCGGATGGTTCCGGCGAATTTAGGGTGCCGGACCGCAACAGGACCCAGCACGATGACAGATAAGCCTGATGAGACCGACAGCCAAGCCGCGATCGAGCGCAACCGAGAGGCCGTGACGCGCTATGCGCGCGCCTGGCTTGCCGGCGACCGCGCCGCGCTCGCGGCTTGCTACCATGAAGATTTCACGCTGCACTATTTCGGCCGCAACCCGCTCGCCGGCGACCACAGGGGCAAGATGGCCGCGCTCGCGATCCTGGCCGAGGTCACCCGCCGCACCAGCCGAAAACTGCTCGGCATCGTCGACATCATGGCCGGCCCCGAGCGCGGCGCGCTGCTGGTGCGCGAGCGCTTTGAGCGCGACGGCAAGGCTAAGGAATTCGAGCGGCTGCTGGTCTATGCCGTGCGCGATGGGTTGCTGGGGGAATGCTGGGTGTGGGACCAGGACCAGGCGGCGGTCGACGCCTATCTCGCGTGAGCTACGCCGGCACCGGTTTCGGCCTCCGCGCCGGGATCGTCATCGCGGCGACGCCGACAACCACGCAGGCTAACCCGATCCATACCGTCGAGCTCAATTGCTCGCCGAGGAAGGTCACGCCAAACGCCACACCAATGGGCACGCGCAGATAGGCCTGCGCGGTGGCACCGACTGATCCGAGCGTCTGGATCAGACGGAAATAAATGACGAACGCGAGCGCGGTCGAGAATACGGCGATCGCGAGCAGCGCCAGCAGCGAATGCATCGACGGCGCCAGCGTCCAGGGACGGTCGACAACGAGACTGAGCGGAATCAGGATCGCGGCGCCTGACAGCAGCGATCCCGCCGCCGGCGCCATCGGATCGAGCCCCCCGAAATTGCGGCCGAAGATCGCCGCGCCGGCATAGCAGACCGCGGCAAGGACACAGACGATCTGCGCGATCAGTTGCTCACCAAGGCCGCCCAGCGCCTGCACGCCGACGATCAGGCAGATGCCGGCCATGCCAGCGATGACGCCGATCAGCTTCCGTGAGGTTACCGCCTCGTGACGGGTGATCGCGAATGTCAGGAAAAACGTGAATATCGGCGCGGTCGAATTGAGGATGGTGGCGACGCCGGCGTCCAGCGCCTGTGCACCCCAGGCTACCATGGTCCAGGGAATGACGCTGTTGAGGCAGGCCTGGAACAGGAAGCGGCGCCAGTTCGCGGCATCAAGCGGCAATTTCACCCCGCGCCAGTGCATGATGACGACCAGCAGCAGCCCGGCGATCAGCGTACGGCCCGCGATCAGGGTGATCGGCGGGATCGTCTCCACCGCTACTTTCAGGAACGTGTAGGACGCGCCCCATGCCGTCGCGAGCAGGAGCAATAGCCCGAGTTCGCTCGCGATCGCCTTGTGTTGCGGTTGGCTTTCGCCCATGTCGGTGATTCCGGTCCTGATCCATGCCAGGGCCGGACATTACAGACTGCAGACTTGCGATACTTCGTTCATCACCGAAGTGTGCATGCGTGCATCAGCCGACCGAGCCGACCTCGAACACGTCGCCGTCATAGCCGGCCTCGAGCGGAATCCGCAGCTGACGGCCGCCATTGTTCCTGGTCATGATCGGCGTCACCGTGACGACGGACTTGCCTCTGGAATCCTCGAGCGCGGCCTGCACGCTGTCCTGCTTGCCGAGCTTGATCAGGTTGCGCGTGGTCGGGAATGGCAGCTTGAATCGGCCGCTCTCGCCGCCTTCCAGCGCCTCGCGCGGCGACACCCAGATCGAGTCGGTGGATTCCTTGCCGTCATGGGCGCCGACCTGTTCGGGCGGCGCGGCGGCGAGGAAGAACCAGGTATCAAAACGCTTCGGCATGCCTTCGGGCGTGATCCAGTGCGCATAGGGCACGAGTTCATCGAGCGCCAGCACCATGCCGTTGTCGGTCAGAACTTCTCGGAAGCTGATCTTGCTGTCGCAGAGATCGGCGCGATGTGCGGTCTCGATCTCGCTGGCCCTGACGGCGTCGACCAGCGTCTTCGATCCCTTCGGCCGCGCCAGCAGGATGCCGCTCTCCTCAAAGGTCTCGCGGATCGCCGCGATGCGGAAGCTGAGCGTGGCCTCGTCGAGCCCCTCGCCGCCCGAATAAAGTTCGGGCGCCGCGATGATCTCCTGGTCGCCCTTGTCGACGCTGCCGCCGGGAAACACCAGCGCGCCGGAATTGAAGTCGATCTCATAATGGCGAACCATCATGAAGACCTCGATTTCGGCGCGGCTCTTGCCGTCGCCCTTCTGCGCCGTGGCGTCGCGCAGCAACAGGATGGTGGACGCAGGGCGCGGTGCTTTGGCGGGTTCGGTCATAACACTCAACTCCTCAAAACCTCATCCTGAGGAGCGGCCTCTTGGCCGCGTCTCGAAGGATGATTAGGAAGCACCGGGGCCTCATGGTTCGAGACGCCGCTTGGCGGCTCCTCACCATGAGGGACAATCAACCCGCCGCACTGGATTGCGGTTGCAGATTGGCGCGGCGGTCGACCCGCGCCACCCGCGACAGCAGATACTCGACTTCGGCCTTTGCCGTCGCGGTGATGGTCGCTCCCGGCTTGCGCTGCGCGCTGGAGGCAATCACGCCGCGCTTCTGCAGCACATATTTGCGCACCGCGAGACCGGCGCCCGGCTGCTGCTCGTAACGGATCAGCGGCAGATGCGCATCGAACAGATCGTGCGCGGCGTCGCGCTTGCCGGCCTTCTGCAGTTTTACGACATCGATCAGCAATTCCGGGAAGGCGTAGCCGGTCATGGCGCCATCGGCGCCGCGCTCCATCTCGAAATCGAGGAACATACCGCCATTGCCGACGAGAATGGACATCGGCTTCAGCGAGCCGTCTTTCTGGAAACCGCGCAAGGTGGAAATCTTCTCCAGCCCCGGCCAGTCCTCGTGCTTGAGCATCACGCAGGACGGGCTATCCATCACGATCTTGCGGATCACCGCGGGCGTGAACACGACGTTGAGCGTCAGCGGATAATCCTGCAGCACCCAGGGAATTTCATCGCCGATGGCTTCCTGCGCCTGCTTGAAATAGCCCGTGATCTGGTCGTCGGTGCGTAAGTGCGGCGGCGGCGCGATCATCACGCCGGCAGCGCCCGCATCCATCGACGCCTTCGCCAGCGAGCGCATGGTGGCAAAGCCCGGCGCCGAAACGCCGACGATGATCTGCATGTTCTTGGCGCGCTTGACGAAGCGGATCGCCACCTGCTCGGCCTCTGCCGCATCGAGCTTCGGCGCCTCGCCCAAAATGCCGAGCACGGTGACGCCGTCGCAGCCGACTTCGGCATAGAAATCGGTCAGCCGGTCGATCGATTTCTCGTCGATGCGGCCGTCATCGTGAAACGGGGTCGGCGCAATCGCAAAAGTGCCTGCGGCCTGGGCGGTGAGCTTCATGGTCAATTTCCGTAGTTAGGAGTGAGCGAGCGATATCCCTGATCCAGTGATACCACCTACTTGCGGCCGTCTCAAAGCGAGAGATTGAGCCTGGGAATGAACCTGCCGGGGATCGAGCCGGATGGAACAACGCCATCGTCGACCGCCCCCATGCGACGGTAGAACGGGGCCGCGTCCGGATCGGCGTCGATCAGCATTGTCGTGGCCCCGGCGGCGCGTGCCGTGGCCTTGGCCCAATCGAGCAGCTGTCGGCCGGTGCCGGCGCGAAGCATGCCCGGTTCGACAAACAGCCTTTCGAGCTGCGCGACATCGCCTTCGGACTTCACCTCGGCAACGCCGGCAAGACGGCCATCGACTTCAGCGACCTGAACGCGGGATGACATGATGACCGCAGGCGTCATCGTCAGCTCCCTTCGGCAAGCCTGCATGAAGGCCGCGTCATAGCCCCAGACGGCCTTCGAGCGCAGGCACAATTCGGTAAGTGCCGGCGCTTCCTCGGGACGAGCGGGCCGCAGTGCGAGCATAGCGCCTCCTTCGGGGATGAGACGGGCGTCAGAAGCGGCGTGCGCCCATCTTGATCTGCTCCTCGGAGAAGAAGATCTCCTTGGCATGCTCGACGATATCCTGCGCCTTCCAGGCCTCGCCCGGCGGCTTCCAGCCTTCCATTTCCATCATCCGCATCTCGCGGACGCCGCGGGGACCGGAAACACCGAGCGTCTTGCCGGTCTGGTCGCCCGAGAGATCGCTGACCATGTATAGCACCGCCGGCGCGATGCCGTCGGGCCCAAGGGCCGCCTTTGGGTTCTCGATGTAGCGCGGCAGGTCCGCGGTCATGCGGGTTAGCGCACCCGGAGCGAGCGTCCAGATCCGGATGTTGTATTTGCGGCCCTCGATCGCCAGCACATTCGACAGTCCCCAGATACCGCCCTTGGCGGCGCCGTAATTAGTCTGGCCGAAATTGCCGATCAGGCCCGAGGTCGAGGACGTGTTGACGATGACGCCGCCGCCGTTCTCGCGCATCCATTTGAACACCGGCTGGGTGCAGCAGAAGGTGCCTTTGAGGTGCACCTTCAGCACCTTGTCCCAGTTGGCCTCGTTGGCCTTGGCGAAAGTCTCGTCGAGCAGGATGCCGGCGTTGTTGACCAGGATGTCGGCGCGGCCGAAATTCTTGATGGCGTCGTCGAACACCGACTGGCCACCGGCCATGGTCGAGATGTCGGCGCCGTTGGCGACCGCGCGGCCGCCCTCGGCCTTGATCGCCTCGACCACTTTCTGCGCCATGGACTGGTCGCCGCCGGAGCCGTCGCGGGGACCGCCGAGATCGTTGACCACGACCGCCGCCCCTTCGCGCGCGAACAATTTGGCGTAGGCCTCACCCAGCCCGCCGCCCGCACCGGTGATGAGCGCGACCTTGCCGTCGAGTAATCCCATGGTGGTTTCTCCTTTTTATTTGTTGCCGTCATTCCGGGGCAGCCCGCAGGGCTGAACCCGGAATCTCGAGATTCCGGGTTCGCGCTATCGCGCGCCCCGGAATGACGGGCTAACCCAGCACCGTCTTGCCGCTCTTGATCACCGTGACGTTCCGCGACTTCACCTTGGCTTCGAAAGAAACGACGTTGCCGTCCTTCCACAATTCCATCGTCACGGTCTCGCCGGGATAGACCGGCGAGGAGAATCGCGCCGCGTGCTGCCGGAAGGCGGACGAGTCATAATCGGCATAGGTCTGCAGCACGCCGCGGCAGGTGATGCCGTAGGTGCACATGCCGTGCAGGATCGGTTTTGGGAAACCGGCCTTCCTGGCGAATTCGGGATCGCTGTGCAGCGGGTTGCGATCGCCGCACAGGCGATAGACCAGCGCCTGATCCGGGCGCGTGGAAATATCGACGATCTTGTCGGGCGCGCGGCTCGGCACCTTGTGCGGCTCGGGCTGGCCTTCGGACGGTCCGCCGAAGCCACCATCACCGCGCGCGAAACGCGAGGCGACCAGTGTCGCAAGCTTCTCGCCCTTCTCGTCCCTGAGCACGGTCTGGTGGCGGATCACCGCGCCCTTGTCCTTGCCCTTGTCGAACACGTCGAGCACGGTCGAGTCGGCCGTGATGTGCGCCGCGCCGGGCAGCGGCTTGTGGAAGGTGATGTCGCGCTCGCCATCGACCACCATCACGCGATTGAGATTCATCTCGCCGGGACCCGCCCCCCAGGCCGCCACCGAGGCGAACGTCGGGACCACCTTGAGCGGACGCGGCGTCAGCGTGCCCTCGTTGACGAAGGCCAGTTCGTTCTCGTCCATCGGGTCCGCGCCCATCCCGATGCCATAGGCGTAGAGCATCACCTCGCGGTCGGTGTAGGCATATTTCTGGCCGAGATTTTTCAGGGCCATCAGCTCTTCATACTTGATCGGCATTTTCGCGCGTCCTTCCCGAATTCTTTCTTTTCACCGCGCCCGTTAATGCGCCCTCTCCCCTTGTGGGAGAGGGCAGCACCGGCGCTCGTTACAAACTCACTTGGGTGAGGGGTTGCTTCAGCGAGCAGATGAGCCAGCCGATAGAACCCCTCATCCGGCGCTTCGCGCCACCTTCTCCCACAAGGGGAGAAGGGAAGAATTAAGCCGGCGTGAAGAACGGCAATGGCGCGCCGTCGGTCGGCTTGAACACGACTTTGACCTTCTGGCCGATCTTGAGCTTGTCCATGTCGCAGTCGACGATGTTGGTCTGCAGCGACGGGCCTTCCTTCAGCGTGACATAGGCGATCGCGTAAGGCCCGGTGGGGGATTTGCGCATCAGGCTGAAGGTGTAGATCGTCGCCTCGCCGGAGCTCTCCTCCCACTCGGTCTTGTCGGAGAAGCAGAACGGGCAGATCGAGCGCGGGAAATAATGCGGCTCGCCGCAGGCGGTGCAGCGCTTGATCAGGAACTTGCCCTGTTTGGCGGCTTCCCAGAACTGCGCGGTCTCGGGGTTGCCTTGCGGCACGGGGAGTTTCTTTGCTTCGGCCATCACGCACGCTCCAGAATGCAGGTTGAGGCGGCATGGCGCACGCCGAGAAGTCCGCCGGTGCCATGGGCGACCGCTAGATCGCAGTTTTGCACCTGCACCTTGGGATGCGCTTCGCCGCGCAGCTGGCGCACCGCTTCGATGATTTTTGTCATGCCACCGCGATTCACAGGATGGTTGCTGCAGAGGCCGCCGCCATCGGTGTTGAACGGCAGTTTGCCGACGCCGGAAATCAGATTGCCGTCGGCGACGAACTTGCCGCCCTCGCCCTTTTTGCAGAAGCCGAGATCCTCGAGCTGCATCAAGACCGTGATGGTGAAGCTGTCATAGATCGAGGCGTATTTGATATCCTTCGGCGTGACGCCTGCTTCCTCGAACGCGCGCGGGCCGGACCAGACGCCGGCAGAATAAGTGAGATCGAGATCCTTGCCGCCGCGCGGGCCCTTCATCGCCTCGCCATGGCCGATCAGGCGCACCAGCGGCTTCTTCAGGCTCTTGGCGATTTCCGGCGTGGTGACGATCAGCGCGCCGCCGCCATCGGTGACGACGCAGCAATCCATCCGATGCAGCGGATCGGAGATCATCGGCGAGTTCAAGACGTCCTCGACGGTGACGACTTCCTTGAGCATCGCGTGCGGGTTGTACTGGGCGTGATGCGAGGCCGCGACCTTGATCCAGGCGAGCTGTTCGCTTGTGGTGCCGTAGTCGTACATATGGCGCATGGCACACATGCCGTAGGCATTGTGGGTGGTCGCGCCATAGGCGGCCTCGAAATCGGCCTCGGCGCCGGCGGCGCGCGGCGGCATCGGGCCGGTGCGCGGCTTGCCGGCGAGCGTGATCAGCGCGATCGAGCATTTGCCGGCGGCGATCGCCTCGGCGGCGTGGCCGAGATGGATCAGATAGGAACAGCCACCGGTATCGGTGGAATCCATGTGGCGCACTTTGAGGCCGAGATAGTCGACCATCGGCCACAGGCCGCCGGGGGCATCGCCGGCGCAGAAATAGCCGTCGATGTCGGCCTTGGTGAGCCCGGCGTCCTCGATCGCGCCCTTGGCGACCTCGGCGTGCAACTGCGCGGTGGATTTATCGGGTGCGTGCCGGGTGGGATGTTCGTAGATCCCGGCAATGTAGGCTTTGCCCTTGATGGTCAAATCATTCTCCGCTGGCGTTTCTTATTTCCAACGTTTTTCTGGCCTGTCGGGAGGGCCTTGGCAAGCGAGGAAATATTCCGTCAGGCGAGACGGTAGCGACTGGACTCAAGTCGGGATGATTATGGGCGAACATCGTATCAGGTCGGGATGGCGACAGCGTCATACTCACTCGTCGTCCCGGCCTTGAGCCGGGACCCATACTCCGTGGCGCTCGTGGTTGCAGAAGGTCTCTAACGCCGGCGATCTCACCGATGGGCCGCGGCGTATGGGTCCCGGCTCAAGGCCGGGACGACGAAGACATGATCTCGCATTCTCGCGGCGCTGATCGCCCGAAGTTTTGCAAATCGTTTCGCCCTCTCAAATCAGAGGGCGCAGGGAATGCCGGATGCGCGCTGCACCCGCGGTCTCGCGTGCGATTGTGCTAAGAAAGCTGCACACGAGCATACAGGGCAGCGGAGAACATCCGACATTCCCTGCGCAGTGGCTTTACGGCTTATGACGCGCTCTCCCCGGTGAGACGGCCTCTATTGCCACCGTCGCCCCTCGGAAGCGTTGGCTCCCGAAAGACTTGACGCCGTTACGGGCGCCAGGACCACACGCTTTTGCCGTACGCCTTTGCCGCGACCGTCAATCGCAACATCAGC